>JBKHEN010000042.1:0-19461 GCA_046540795.1 Spirochaetaceae bacterium
AAGCGGTTTTCGTGGCTGCGCACATCGCGGTCGGGGTTACCCACCGAGAGGAGCGTCTGATCTTCGTTTGCGCTGATCCGGCGCCCCGCTACGTCGCGCTCTGCGTACTCGCCCTTGCGCACGAACTCCGTCTCGAGGTCCCGGGCGTCGGCGAGGTCTGCGGTGTCGTAGCGGTTGGCATTCTCAAACGGGTTGAACGCCCCCGGCTCGTAGAGAAGCAGGGCCGTGCGGCCGCCGATGTCGAGATCGAGGTCACCGAGGTCGAGGCCGTAGTAGTCGTCCGCGACCGCGAAGTTGAAATCCGACGGGCCCGCGTCCGGATCGATCGAAACGTCCGCGCTGGTGTCGAGGTCCCCCACCAGCGCCTCCTCGCCCAGCTCCGAATCGCCGACGGTGTTCCCGTCTTTCGTGTAATGCACCGCCACGCGCCCGCGGGCCGGCTCGCGCAGGTAGATGAATCCCCGGTCGGCGGAGTAGACGGCCTCCGCGTCGAGGTCGGCGCGGCGCCACGTGCCGCCGGTGCCTTCGTTGCCCGACAAGCCGCCGTCGGCGTCCTCGATGTAGAGTCGGAGGTCCTCGACCTCATCGTCGGGGAGGACGAAGAAGCGGCCGCGGATGTAGTCGGTGGGGTCGATGCGCTTCTCGGTGGCCTCGTTCATGCCGTAGAAGACCGCCCGCTGCTCCTCGGAGGGCTCGAACCGGAGGAGGAGCTCGTGGCTGCTGCGCTCGGTCTCAAGGGCGGCCGAGAGGCCGGGGGCGGGCTCGGTAGCCTCCTCGGCGGGGACGTAGGGGTAGTCGGAGATGGAAAACAGCCCGTAGCCGACGCGTACGGATTGAAGGAGCTCGTCCTCCCGGCCCTGGTAGCCGAGGACGAAGGTGTTCACCTCGAACTCGTCGGCAAAGGAGGCTTCGAGATAGTAGCGCTCGTAGAGCCACAGCGACAGGGTCAGGTCCACCGCGTTGTAGTACGGCACCGGCTCCATGCCGGGGAAATCGTAGGGAAAGGTCACCCGGTTGCCTTCCGGGGGAATCTCGGGATGGAAGGCCCACCCCACGGCGCCGCCGATACCGGTTTCCCAGGATCCCGCGATGAAGAGGTCAACCTCGGCATCGCCGATGCTCGTGCCGAAGAGGGCTTCCCGGGAGGCAGGCTCAACGGCCGGCTCCCCGGCGTCGCGTTCTTCATCGTCATCCTCACCTTCCTCTTCTTCTTCGACCGCGGATTCCTCCTGCTCGTCCTCGATCCACGGCGGCTCGACGTCGGGGGCTATCTCCCCTTGATCCCCCGACGGTTCCTCCTGGGCCCAGAGGAGTGGTGTTCCTACGGGTACCGCGAAGACAAGAAGGGCGGCGAGGAGGACGGCGCCCCGCGGCAGGAGCGGCCGCGGGGGCGGCGTGCGAATCCCGTTAGCGGTCATGCGCCACGCGCCACCGGCCGAAAATGAAGTACGATGAGCACTGCACCGGACGATGCCTCCGCTTTCATCACTGAGTTGCTCCGTGACTCTGCCCTTGCGGGCTACACCCCGCTCCAGAAGGAAGAACAGATTCTCCAATTTCTCGCTCAAGACGACGCACGACTTCAACAAACCCTATCACATTCCGGCCGGTTTCCGGATAAGAGCCCGGCCGAGGCGCGGGCGCTCCTCGAGAATGTGCTCGTTCAGATTATCGACAACGAGGTCATACCGGACCTCCGAGCTCTTCTCGTCGATACCCTCGACTTCTCCTTCGTCCATGCCCTCGGTTCCTCCGACGTCTCCCCGGAGCGAATTTCGGAGCAGGTCTACGACCTGCTTACGGAGGTCCTGAAACACCCGGTGGGCCGACGCGCGCTGGCCGGTCCCTACACGGCGGTGCACGCGGGTATACCCCTGCGTTATCTCACGGAGATCTGCGCCCGGGAGGGATACACTTACTTTGAGCTGACCACGGTACAGCGACTGCGGATGGACGCCGGTGAGCTTGCAGGCATGGTGGGGACGGTGACCCTACTCTCGCCGACGGTTCACGTGGTGGAAGAGGCGGATGCATCGGAGGGCCCGGAAGGATTCCTTAGCGCGGGCGCGGCGGAGGCGACGTTCGCGGGTCTTGCACGGCGCCTCGATCTGCTTCCCGAGCAGGTGATACGGTCGGCGGTCAATGCGAACGTGTCGTTTCTCGAGCATCGGTTCGTGGAGCCCGCGGCGCGGCTTGCCGCGATATTCGCCCGGAGCGGGCGGTCCCGCCGCGCCGGGATACGGGCGGATGAGGGGGCAAAGGCCCCTGAGGCGAGCTGGTTCAGTATTGCAAGGCGGAACCACACGTTCTATGGTTTTGATGTGGAAATGCTACAGGAGCTGTATCGAATAGCTGCGCACAACGGATGGTAGGGGAGAACATATGACCAATTCGAAGACAGGACTGAATGTAGCGCTCGAGACCCTCGTGGCTGTTGCGGTCATCCTGGTGCTTGTGCATGCGCTCGTGGCGGAGCTCGCGATTGTGCTCGGGTGGACGTGGCAGGCTCGGCTGTGGTTGCTCGTGGTGGGTTTCGCGCTCGATCTGTTTTTCACCGTTGAGTTCCTTGTGCGTTTCTATTACTCAGTCCTCGACCGACGCGCGGGGCGCTATGTCAGCAGGGAGCGTGGCTGGGTTGATCTCCTTGCTTCGATCCCGGTGCTGTTGCTCTTTTCCGGGCCGGCTGTCCTTGCCCTGGCGGCGGGGACGACACCGGTGGGCCTCGCTGCGGCCGGCGGCGTCGCGGCACCGGTTGCCGCCGCTCGTGCGGTACGCTTGCTCAGGCTTCTCCGTGTGGTGAAACTCTTCACCCTCTTTGGTGAGGGGAGCTCTCCGATGCGCCGCCGCCACCTCGGTGCGGTGGCCACCATGGGAGCAATAGCGGTCGTGCTTGTCGCGGCGGCTCACGTCGCGTCGGTTTCCACGGGAGTTGTGCCGGGTCTCGAGGGTCGCGCGCACCGCGAATACGTAGCTGTGGCCTCATTCATCGATGCCCGCAATCTCGGCGAGGAGGAAAACGACCGGTTTCTCCGCGACTACGTGGCAGCGGAACCGTCGATCCTCGTGGTTACCGCGGGAGGAAGGACGCGCTATTCACGGCACGACAATGAGTACTATCGTCGATACTTCGGTCCCGGCGACTATTCCCATGCCCGCTCCGGGGGAGTCGAGGTGTTTTACGACCGGCGCCCGCTCAACGCACAGGCTGCGCGCCGCGCAATCGGCTGGGTGCTAACGGTCGGGCTCTACGTGCTGATCCTCGGGACGGCCTACCGCCGGCATTTTTCCAGAACGGTTACCGAGCCGCTGTGGGTCATGATCCGCGGACTGGGTGAGCACGGCTATAACCTCGAAGTCCGCGTCCCCGACCGGTACCGCAGCGACGAGGTCTTTCGGCTTGCCGGCCTGTACAATACCGTGTACCTTCCCCAGAAAGACCGCGCCGCGGTCAGCGCTCCCCCGGAGTTCGAGAACCTCTCAGGCGGCGCCGAACGGTAGTAGCCGCGGACCGGCGATGTACTCATGGTAGTCTCGATGATTCAGGTTATACTCGAGCTTCCCGACGTCACCTCCATCAAGGAGAAGCGGCGGATAGTGAAGTCGTTGCGGGAGCGGCTCATCTCCCGGTATCGGATCACCGCGGCGGAAGTCGATTTGCACGAGAGCCTCGCCTTTTCGCAGATAGGGGGGGCGGTGGTTTCCAATTCACGGCGCTACGGAGAGTCGGTGATGAACAAGGTGTTGAGATTCATCGAGGACAACGCTCCCGGGCGCGTTCAGGACGCGAAGATCATTTCCGAGATGTATTGAAGCCCGCGCCGGATCAGCCGGCACGCCTATTTGGCGCGGCCCCGGCTCAGGCCGCGTCGGCCCGGCCCGGGCTGCGTCGGGTCGGGCCGCGGGTCGGCTCAGGCGGAAAACATGTAGAGGTCCGGCAGATGATGATCTCCGCCGATTCGGCGGGTGCCGGTCGCCGAGGCCTCCGCGGCAAGCTCCACCGTGAAGAAGTGCTCGAGCCGCTCGAAGCCTTCGGCTTCCGCTACGATCTGCAGATCCAAGGCGACCGACGCCTCCACGCTGTCCGCCGGCAGCGGCTTGGGCCAGAAGGAATAGGTGCCGTAGGTGTGGGCTGCGAGGGCGTAGGGGTTCTGCCAGCGGGCGTCGTACATCTCCATCGGCTCACCCTCGTAGAGTAGATACACCGTCGCGCCGTCCACGGGGAAGAAGGATTCCCCGTCGAGAATGCGGCCGGTAATGGCGGGAAAGTTGAAGCAGGGCCCGCGGGTCTGCGTCGTCTCGCCGTCTTGATCGTAGTAGGAGCGGCGTACCGAGGAGATACGCTGCAGCCCTTCGTGGGCGAGCTTGGTTATGTCCACGGCGAGTTGGGTGTCGGCCGCGATATCTCGTTCCACGTGCGCGAGCCCGCGCCCGGAGCTGGCGTAGCGCGGCGGGAGGCGATTGAGCACATAACACACCGCGTCGAGCCGGCATGCACGGGAGGTACAGTATCCTGCGCCTCCGCTCTGCTCCTCCTCATCGCAGATCTCGTTCACCCGGCGGAAGACCTCGTCTTCCATCAGGTTATGTATCTCCATGCGATGCTCCCCGGTCCACCTCGGCTTGTACGTCGAGCACGTCATGGAGCGCATCAACCGCCTCACGGAAATCCCGTACCGTCTCCTTCAAGGAGAAATAGTTGAGCCCCGCGTAGTACACCTTGGAGAACAGCGAAAACGACACCTCCGCCGGAGACGGCTCTATGCTGACATAGCAGCCGTACTCATAGCAAACCCGCAGCATCTCGTCCATCTTGCGTTGTATGAACGTGGATAGCTCCGGCGAAAAGGAGAAGGTGAAGGCAAGCTCGAGAAACTTGCTCTCCCGATCAATGAAAACGCCGCCCTGAAAGCCGTCCTCACTCTCAAAACCGGCTGTGTAGGTGTCCTCGAGCAATTCCCCGTCAAGGATCTCGTAGCCGAGCTCCTTGAATAGAACTGCGGTACGACGGATGCGCTCTTTCATCAGTTTGGAGTATTTCATGCAAAGCTCCCATCTCTCTCCGAGAGACCGGTACGGTCAGTGTAAGACAAAACTGCCGAGGGATCAATCACAGCTCGAGCAGCTCTTCGGGATCGTGGATCTGAACCGCCAATGCCGGATGAACGATGAGTCGGATCTTCCGTAACGTCCTCGTGAAATCGGTCACCACCTGCCGGGTGAAGACCGTATCGGAGTCAGGGTACGGGAGGATACGCTCGCCGTCACGTACCGGAATGGAGACCTCGAAAGAGATGCGCTCCGGCACGTCGATGATGACCGACTCCGGGCCGTAGCGTCCCCCTGCCACGGATCTGTCCAGCCGGGAAGCGATCCGTTCCTCGAGCTCCGCTCGGGTGTCGAGAGATTCCAGCGCGCGATGGCGGGGGTTGTCCTCGTCGAAAGCCGTCTCCGAGACCGGGTGATAGAGCCGGCGGTCATAGACCCGCTCAACCAACTCGAAGGCGCCGAACTGCGCCCGGTCGAGGGTAAGAAAAAACCGCTCATCGTCCAGACCGTAGAGGGCCTGCGGCTCGATGACCCCGTCATTCAGAGCGAGATACACCGCCTTCTTGATCATCGCCGTTGCTACCCGCACCGTGCGATGCCAGTACACCGCGCGGTACATGAGATACTTGGAGAATAGGATATTCTCCACCGCCGAGATTCCGGAGACGTCCAGGCCGATTCCCGAGTCCCAGTCGGGAAAAATGCGGCTGAGGGCGAAGTCGATATCCTGTACCCCATACGGAACCCCGCAGAAATAGGCGTCGCGGTTGAGATAATCGAGCTTGTCCGGGTCGAGTGCGCCGGAGAGGAGGCTGCGGAAGAAGGCGACTTCTCGATCGCCACCGTGGTCGAGGGTCTCGTCCACGATAGCCCGCACGCGGTGCGGGTCCACCCGCACATCGTCGACCAGGATGTCCCGTACCGGCGGCTCCATGATGAGATGACCGGTGAGGGCTTCGTGCTCGAGGAGAGGGAGCTCCTTGAAGCTATGGGTGTAGGGGAAGTGGCCGAGGTCGTGCAGCAACGCCGCGGCGAGAAACGCCCGAACCCCGTCCGGGGTGAGGATGCTGTCCCCCGACATGCCGACAAGGGTCTTCATAATGCGCTTCGACAGGTGAAATACCCCAAGACTATGACTGAATCGCGTGTGAGTCGCCCCGGGATAGACGAGATAGGACGGCCCGAGCTGCTTGATCCGCGAAAGCTGACGGTAGGGCGCGGTATCGATGAGCTTGAGAAAGGGATCGGATAGGTGAATGTTCTTCCACACCGGGTCGCGAACCGGGTGCGTATAGTCCAGATCGAGGTGTCGAGCTATCGCGTCACGGGATTGCATAATTGCCGAACATCTTACTCCAAACCCTCTCCGGTGGCAAATTGACCCCCGTGGCCGGTTCTGCTACCGTCGATCCCGGATGAAGAGGCTGTGCGTGGGCGTGATGATGCTGTTCCTTCTCGGGGTGGGGATCTCTCAGGAATCCGACGACGGCGTGCCTAGCGACCGCGCGCCTGCCGACGGCGCGCCGACCCGCTCGGCAGCTCCGGCGACCGCTTCTTCCGCCGCTCCCATTGCATTGCCGGTGGAGCGGCGCGTACCCGGTGACGTCGAGCTCGGAAGCCTTGCGGACCTGCGGGAATCTCCGTCCGGGGCGGTGAGCGTCGTTCGGGAGCTGTTCGATGCGCTTGCCGAGGAGCGCGTGCCCGAGGGGCTCCTCGCCGAGGAGATGAGGGGAGTCTTAGAGGATCGACTCCGGTACATGGTCTCGCGGACGGGCGTGCGGGATAGGGTGCGACTCGGCCGTATCGTGGATGTGTCGGATACCGTTCGGCGCCTTCCGGTCGCGGTCTTCGGCCGAGAGGGGGGGCGCACGACCGGGGAGGTCTACGTGGAGAAAATCGGAGACGAATGGTATATTTCCGACGTTCTCGTCGATTTTACGGCAATAGATGCAGAGGCGGAGACGCCGATATTCGAGCCGGGGGGCACTCGCGTGCCCATACCTAGATTGTAAAGAAGCGCTCTGAGAAGAAGAGGTGTACAGAGAGGCTATGTCGCGCGAAGTCGGCCGGATCGAAAAGGAGTTCATCCTCAAGAACGCAATCGAGAAGCACCTGCCGGTGGAGGTTCACTTTCGTACCAAGCGCTACGGCTACGTGCCCTCGGCAATGACCGAAGAGGAGCTGCGGTTGCATCCGGTGGGGGACACCGGCATCGACGCTCGACCCGGAGATGAGATTGCGGCGTTCACCCGGTTTCGGGGGCAGGTTATCACGTTCAAGACCACGGTCCTCGAGCAGCGGGGTGACGCACTGGTGCTGCGACAGCCCACGGTACTCTATCGCGATCTCAGCCGGGGCTTCGAGCGCATACTGCACCCCGAGGGAATCAGCGTGAGCTTCATCGTGCAGGGCACCCGCGTGGAGCTCAACTATCCGGCCTCGGAGAACTACGAGACGGTGGAAGAGCCCTCCTTCGATCCGGGATTCGACGTTACCCGGATATCGGAGTTACTCAAAACATTTCGCGAACGGGCGGAGCAACATGCCGGCGACAACAAGATCGTGATGTTTCGCGAGCGCAAGCCCGAGACCTTTCAGGAGCGGGTAATCGCGCGTTCGGGAAAAATCCTCATACTGCCCTTTCCCCGCGATGATTTCGTGAATCTGCCCAGAGACGCCCGCGGCCGTCTGCTCAGCCAGGACGAGGCGATCGAGACGGAGAAACGCTCAGGCGGGGAGGTGTTCGCCACGCTCGACGCGGTGACACGGATCATCAAGGGGCTCAATGACCGCGAGATATGGGAAGAGCTCTACTGTCCCGTCCTCTATCGAGAATACGTGGTGGGGTATCTCTACCTCGCCAAGAGCGGTCGGGACGTGACTCACTTCGACTCGAGAGCCGTAGAGTTCGTCCTGCAGTATAGCCGAGTCCTCGCATACGCCCTCGAGGTCAACGGATACTTCACCAAACAGCCGGTAAAGGAGGAGTACGGGGAAGCCGTGCTCATCGACATGAGCGGCTCCGGCATTTTGTTCAGCTACCCCGCCGATGGTCCGAGCTTGAGCCTCTATGAGGACGTGGAGCTCCGCATCCATCTGGAAAACGAGGAGGTTCCGGCCACGGCACGAGTCATGCGCAAGTACAGGGATTCCGGCCGCGTGTACTTCGGCGCACAGTTCCTCGACATCGACACGGAAGGGATGGACAAGCTCTTCGACCGACTCTACGGAACTCGATACCGTGGGGAGATCGACAGTATCGGCCTCGTAGATCACGAGGACCCGGAGGCAGAACGTTTCGAGTGAACGGTTTCGTTCCTTGTCGGAGGCGTTCCCCACGGACAGGCTAAGCGTAACTACCTGCCGGACCGATAATCACAGCGGCGGCCAATGTACTATCTGTTTCTCGAGATAGGCAGCTACAAGCAGCTCATGCGTCTGCAGCCGGATCAAATGACGGAGCTGCTCTCGCAACTCGGCGACGCCGCCTCCCGGCGAGGTGCGGTTGCCGCCGCGAAAGAAGCCGGGCAGCTGTTGTTCCGCTTTCCGACCCTCGAGGAAACCCGACGGGGCCCCGTGTTGGAAGCCGCCGCGGAAGTGCAGGAGCTGCTTGCCTCTCGGGCCCAGGAGTTGGCGGGCTACTCGGTGGTCATCGATCGGGCGGATGATGAGCGTGATGCCGAGGTAGCGGAGCGGCTGCGGGATTTCGTTCTTTCGGTTCCCACCGATGAGTCACTGTGGCTTACCCCCGGTGCCACGCAGGCACTGCGGTCGCTCGTGGAACGTGTTGATGATCGCGGATATCTGCGGGTGGTGGGCCGGCGGGCCGGCGGACAGGAGCCGCTCGGTGCCGCCGCGGATTTCGTCGTGATGGCGAGGGCGGTTGCCGAAATCGGAGAGCTCCTCGGACCGTGGATCAACGGCGAGCGTGAGCCCGGGGTGTTGTTGGTCTACGGTGACGAGCTCGACGGCGTGGAGGAGAATGTCGCCGCGGCAGTGTCGCCGCTCGAGGACATCCCCGGCGGAACGTCGTGGCCCCGCGTCGTGGGATACGCGGGAGAGCACGCTCCGTATCGCGCGCTGCTGCGTACGATCACCGAGGAGGATCTCGAGCGCGCTGCGGCTTTTCTGAGCTCCGTCGAGAGGGCCTGCTACGAGGAGAGAAAGGAGGTGCTCCTGTCTCTCCTTCGTCGACCCTTTTCCATCACGTATCACAGACTGCGTCCCGGAGACGTCCAAGCCGCCTACACGTTGTTTCTCACCGGAAGGCTGCGCGCGATTCGTGCGCAACTCGGCGAGCCGGGGATCGTCGTGGAATCGGCCGACACCGTTTCCCGGGACACCGTTTCGGTCCTTGCCGGAGCGCTGGAAGCCCTCGAGCCCGCCCTGCAGCCGATGGTGGTCCTCACCGCGCGGGAGGACACGGTCCCGGCGCCGTTGCTGTCTCGGGAGGTGGTGCGGTACCGGCTCCCGACGTTCTCAGCGGAGGAGCTTGCCGAGCGCGCCACCAGCTCCCTGAAGGAAGGCGCACGGCGAAAGCTTCGTATTGCCGCCGGAATGGCGCGCACAGGCGGGAAGCCCCTTGCGGTGTACCATCACTTTTCGAACCTCCAGGAAGACCGGGATTTCGAGCCGACGGGAACAAGCGACACCGAGAACGGGGTATTTGCCGACTCTCTGCGGGCCCTCGGGCGGCTTTCGGAAGAGGCGATTTCGCTCCTGTATTGTTGTGGCGAGCTTCACGGCTTCTTGAACAAGCGCGGCGTGAGCCGGTTTCTCGAAGACGGGGGGATGCAGCGCGTGCGCGTTGCGGAGTATCTCGGGGACCTCAGTAAGCGGGCGTTTTTGCGCGACGAGTGGACCTGTCTTCCGCGGGCACGGGCCCTCGCTCGGGCGGCCGGGTCGTTTTTCCCGGACGGCGGGTTGGGCATGCGAAAGCGCCTCGCCGCCTGGTGCTCGAAGCTTCTCGAGGCCGGGGAGCTGGTTCCCGACCGTACCGTGGCCCGGCTTCTCTCTCAGGGCGACATGTCGGGGCAGGCCGTTGAGATCATGGGACGATTGCTGTCATGGCAGTGTGATGCGGGAAACGTGGACTATGCCGAGGAGCTGGAAGGGCAGGAGATGCTGGAGGTGGCCGGGGACCACCCGGAACACCGTCTTCGGGCCGAGGTATATCGATACGTGAGCGCGTCACGACGTCATCTCGGGCGCGGAGAGCTCGAGGACGCTCGCCGGCTACTTGCCCGGAGTCCCGATACCGGTGAGGAGCCGAAGCTCCGGGGAAGTGTTGCGTTGCAGCAGGGGCGGCTCAGGCTGGCGGAAGGTAAGCTCGATGAAGCCACCCGGCTATTGAAGCGGGCGCTGCTTGCCTTCCAGGAGGCGCGGGAGCCCGAGCTCGTTGCTCGCGCCCACCTGGAGTTCGGGCTGGTGCTGCTCGGCCGGGAACAAGTCTCCGAGGCACGGGAGTATTTCTTTCTTGTTCAGGGGGAGACCTCGGTGAGCGCCCACACGCTTGCGACCGCGCAGCTTCTCGAGGCGCTTACTCTATACCTCGAGGGCGGCTACAGCCGCTTGCTCGAGACTATAGAACAATTCCGTGCGCGACGGCAGAAAAGCGGTCTCGAGGACCGATTGCTGGTGGCCGGGTTCCTGGAGGCGAGAACGCTGTTCGAGCTGGGCCGTTACCAAGAGGCTGCCGCCCGATTTGCCTCGGGCATGGCGACAGCCCGCATCCTGGACGATCCCATGGCCTTCCGGGTTCATCACCTCTGGGCCGCCCGATGCGAGGTATACCTCGACAATACCGCTCACGCTGAGCGCGTGCTCGAATCGTATGAGAGCGACGCAGAGGTCTCCTTTTTCCGGGCGGAGGCACGATATCGTACCGGTGATCCACGGGGTGCGCTCATCCGGCTGGAGGAGGCCCTGGAGCAAGCAACGGCGGAGCACAGTGACCCGCGGGCGCTGTTACAGTGGTCCGGTGGCTTCGCGGCGGTCGAGGACCTCGCAGTAGGACGGATTCGGGGCGACCGGGTCATTGCGAACCTGATTCGGGCACTACGGGGTTATATCCTCTCGGAAGTAGGTGAGCGGCAGGCGAGCATGGAGGATCTCTATCGCCTGACCCGTGGCCGGCGGCCCTCGGCGGTGGATCCCTACCGGGGGCACTACCTCTATTGCTACAGCGTCAGCCTCGCCGACGCGGGTCCCGAGCGGTTCGACGATCCCACGACCGTTCTCGCTCGCGCGGTCAAGCACCTGCGTGAGCGCACCGGCCGCATCGACCGCTATGCCGACAAGACGGACTACGTGCGCCGAAACCTGTGGAACGCTCGACTCATGGAGGCGGCCGACCGGCATAATCTCCTCTGAGCAAGCATCGGAGGGCACCCGGCACCCCAGCCCCCCGGCACCCCGGCGACCCTTGACATTGGCCGGGCTCCTTGCTACGTTACGCTCAATCCTCTTGGTGGCGTAGCTCAGTCGGTAGAGCAAGCGGCTCATATCCGCTAGGTCAGGGGTTCGAATCCCTTCGCCACTACTTCCGACTTCCGTGATGTGCGCCTTTTAGTGGGCGCGCACGCGGGCGGCGATCCCCCGCAGGCGACAGGCCTCTGCTATACGCTCGAGCATCTCCGAGGGATACGGCGTCACCGATCCGAGTTTCGGATCCAGTGTCACGCTCGGCCGAAACGGCGAGAGGACGTATCGTTCTCCGGGCCGCATGAGCTCGCAGAGCCCGTCGAGGTCCTCCTCGGAGACGATGCCGGGAACCATCGTAGTGCGAAACTCATAGCTCACCCCGTCTCTGCGGCCGCGTTCGCGGAGGATTGCGACCGAACGCCGCACGCGCTCGGCGAGCCCCGGCGCGGAGCCGGCTCCGGAGCCGGCCGCGGCGTCCGCCGACGCAACGCGGTCATAGCGCTCCGGCGTCGTTTTGAGGTCCATGGCTACGTAATCGACCGCGAGCGTCTCCAGGCGATCGGGCCTGGTCCCGTTGGTGTCGAGCTTCACCTTCAACCCGAGTGCGTGAATCGCGCCGATGAGCTCTTCGAGATCGGGATGTAGCGTCGGCTCACCACCGGTAATACACACCCCGCCGAGCACGCCTCTGCGCTTCCCGAGATAGGCGAGCACCTCTTGTCGGCTCAGAAAACCGGCAGGCGGCCTGCCTGAGACGAGCTCCGGGTTGTGGCAGTAGGGACAGGCGAGATTGCATCCGGCGGTGAACACCGTCGCCGCCACTTCTCCCGGGTAATCGATGAGGGTGCTCTTGGTCAAACCCAGCCGGTCGAGTGCCACGACGCTACGCGGGCGCTCCCGTGAGTTCGTCCACCATGCGCGGCGTGGTTGCGCGGCCCGTCTCGCGCCCCGTTTCGTCGAAGAACACTACCGTCGGGGTAGAGAGGATTTGGAGCTCCGCGGCTTTGGCAAAGCCCTCATCGGTGTCCACGTCGTAGTGGACGCCGCTGAGACCGGTGCGGTCGAGGACGCTCCGTACGGGCGGGCAATTGGGACAGGCCGTGCGGAAAAAGTAGGCGTAGCCGTGGCGCTCTGCGGCGGGCGCCGAATCGTCGGCGCCGATGCCGGTCCCGGCATCGGAGGCGGCGCCGGTTCCGGTCCCAGCCCCGGCATCGGAGGCGGTGACGGTCCTGAGCTCGGCCCCGTGGGCCCCGGCCCCGGAGGCGGTATAGTCGAAGGTGCGCCGGTGCCGGTATTCTTCGCTTTTGCCGCGGTTCCAGTTGGTGAGGCTTCGGTAGTAACCGACGATGCGCGTATATATCTCCGTCGGCGTTCCCTCGATGCCGGCAAGGCGTTCTTTCAGCTCCGCGATCTCTCTATCGATAGTTTCCAGGTCTCTCATGGATCTCCTCCTCCGCATTGCGGTGTTCAGCGCTGTGCGAGCGCCCCCTCGCGCTCGGCCTCGAGCTCCGCTATGCGGCGCTCGATCTCGTTTCGTTGCTCCTCCTTACACTTCGGGCAGTTGAAATGCTCCCCGGCGAGGTAGCCGTGTACGGGACAGACCGAGAAGGTCGGTGAAATCGTGAAATACGGAAGCCGGTAGTTCTCCGCGATCGCCCTGACCAGCTTGGCGCAAGCACGCCAGTCTTCCACCGCCTCGGAGAGGAAGGCGTGAAAGACCGTCCCTCCGGTATACTTGGTCTGCAACTGCTCCTGTAGGTCGAGGGCTTCGAAGACATCGTCGGTGAAGTCCACCGGCAGCTGCGAAGAATTGGTATAGAACGGCTCCGCCTCGCCGGAGGTCACGATGTCGGGATAGTAGCGCCGGTCATGCTTGGCCAGACGGTAGGAGGTGCTTTCCGCCGGGGTGGCCTCCAGGTTGAAGAGCTCGCCGCTCTCTTCCTGGTAATCCGCCAGCCGCCCGCGCATGTGATCGAGAACCTCCGAGGCGAAGGCGCGTCCTTCATTGTCGACCAGGTCCACACCCATGAAATTGAGAAGCATCTCGTTCATGCCCACGAGACCGATGGTGGAGAAATGGTTGTCCAGATGCCGCAGGTATCGGGCGGTGTAGGGGAACAGGCCCGCGTCGAGGAGCCGGCTTATGACCTTGCGCTTCGTGCTCAGTGAATCCGCGGCCAGGTCCATCAACCGATCGAGGCGGGTGAAGAACTCCCGGCGATCGGCGGAGAGGTAGCCGATGCGTGGCAGGTTGATGGTGACAACGCCGATCGACCCGGTGAACTCATCGGAACCGAACAGACCGCCGCCGCGCTTTCTGAGCTCTCGCTTGTCGAGCTGAAGACGGCAGCACATCGAGCGCACGTCTCCCGGGTCCAGATCGGAATTGATGAAGTTCTGAAAGTACGGCGTACCGTACTTGGCGGTCATCTCGAACAGCAGCTGCGCGTTGGGCGACTCCCAATCGAAGCCCTCGGTTATGTTGTAGGTCGGGATGGGGTACTGGAAGCCTCGTCCGTCGGCATCTCCCGATATCATGAGGCGGATAAACGCCTCGTTTATCATGTCCATTTCCTGCCGGCAGTCGCCGTAGGTGAACGACTGCTCCTCGCCGGCGACGATGGCCGGCTTATCCGCCAGGTCCGGGGGTACGGTCCAGTCCATGGTGACGTTGGTAAACGGTGCCTGGCTGCCCCATCGAGAGGGCGTGTTCACCCCGAACACGAAGCTCTGAAGGGCCTGCGTGACCTCTTCCATGCCCAGGTCGTCGACTTTGACGAACGGGGCGAGATACGTGTCTACGCTCGAGAACGCCTGGGCGCCGGCCCACTCGTTCTGCATGATACCAAGAAAGTTCACCATCTGCTGGATAAGCGTGTTCAGGTGCTTCGCCGGTTTGGAGGTGATCTTGTCCGGTACGCCGCCGAGGCCTTCCTGGATGAGTTGCCGCAGGCTCCAGCCGGCGCAGTAGCCCGAGAACATCGACAGATCGTGGATGTGGAAATCCGCTTGCCGGTGGGCTTCCGCGATTTCCTCCGAGTATATGTTGCGCAACCAGTAGTTGGCGGTGATCGTCCCGGAATTGTGCAGGATGAGCCCGCCGAGACTGAAGTTGACGTTGGCGTTCTCGTTTACCCGCCAGTCGGACTGCGAAAGATAGCCGTCCATCGTGGTGTTGATGTCGAGCATCAACTTTTGAGTGTCGCGAATGGCCTCATGACGGGCCCGATAGATGATGTATGCCTTTGCTACCCGGGCTTCATTGGCTTCGACGAGAGCCGTCTCCACGAGGTCCTGAATCTCCTCGATGGCGGGCGCCGAATTGGGATGGCGGTGGTCCATGAGCTCCGTGATCTTGTTTTCCACCGCATCTACCACGGCCGAAACCCGGCGAGTCGCCGCATCGCCGGTGATCCCCTCGGCCTCGAACGCGTGTCCCACCGCCGCCTCGATTTTGTGACGATCGTAGGGCTCCGGACGTCCGTCGCGCTTGATGACGTGTCGCACGGGTCCCCTCCGCGTGCCCTGCCGGCCCAAGTATTCCTGCCAGTTCATCGTCGTGCTCATGTGCCGTTCTCCTGCTTTTCCTGCGGCTGTTTCATCCCCGAGAGGGTCTCGATCTCTCGAACGAACTCCTCCACGTTCTCGAAGTTGCGATAGACGCTGGCAAACCGCACGTAGGCGACACGGTCGAGATGGTAGAGCTTGTCGAGGACCATCTTGCCGATTTCCGCCGAGGAGATTTCGTGAGAGCTCCGGCCGATCACCATAATCTGCTCTTCCAGGTCGTCCAGGGCGTTTTCGAGCTGTAGTTGTGAAACGGGGCGTTTGCGCACCGCTTGCTCGATTCCCTTCTCGATCTTGCCCCTATCGAAGGGTTCTCGCCGTCCGGTGTTCTTCTTGATGACCATCAGCGGTTTCTCTTCGATTCGCTCGTAGGAAGTGAATCGATATCCGCAGGCAAGGCACTCGCGCCGGCGGCGGATGCTTCGGCCGCCGGCAAGGGACCGAGACTCTATTACCTTGTCGTCGAGCTGTTTGCATCGCGGACACTGCATGTGACGCCCTCCTGATATTGCGTTCGCCCCGTTTTGTGCTTATTATACACTATATACGGAGTATCCCGAAGACGCAAGTGAGATTTTCCGGACGAGCAGCAGGGGGCAGCATGCTGGAGTACAGGTACCGTGAGGGTCCCGAGGACGGCGGGACGTGCGTTTTGCTCCACGGCTTCGGAGCCGATGCGGCGGATCTCTATCCTCTCGCCGATCAGCTCGATCCGCAGGGGCGGTTGCGGTGGTACTTCCCCGAAGCGCCGTACCGTATCACCTACGGCGGTGCCGCCTTCGGCCGGGCGTGGTTCCCGCGTAATGAGGCGGAAGTTGCCGGCGCCCTCGAAGGCGCCTACTTCCGCCGGCTTTCGGAGATGGATCCCGAGGGGCTCCGTTTGGCGGGGGCCGAGATAGAGGAACTGCTTCAGGCCGTCGGGGCCGACCCGCGGACGCTCGTCCTCGGCGGGTTCAGCCAGGGGGCCATGGTGGCGGTGGAGGCGCTGGCGCGAAGCTCGCAGCCGCCGGCGGACCTATGGCTGTTCTCCGGCTCGGCGATAGCCGTCAAGCGGTGGCGGGTCGCCCTCGGTGTAGAGCGACGGTTTCCGTTCCTGCAATCCCACGGTACCGCCGATACCATTCTCCCGATAGACGGCGCTCGTGCGCTCTTCGCCATGCTCGACGAAGCGGGCGGAGAAGGAGAGTTCCTGTCCTTCGACGGTGGACACGGTATTCCGGGTGAGGTTCTCACGAGAGCGGGCCGACGACTGCAGAAAGTGCTGCAGCCGCCGCGATGAGCCCCGCTACCAGCGTCACCGCCACGGCGTCCGCCCGCCGAGGCGAGAACGCCGGCGGCGTGCGGTCGTCGGAATAGCCGCGGGCAAGGAGCGCGTCGCTGGTAAGTTCGGCGGAATGCAGCGTTTCGCGCAACAGCGCGATGCCGAGGATCCGCACGGTTCGAGCCGGCATTCGGCGGGGCACGATACCCCGCACGCGAAGGGCCTCGGTGAGATGCCGATGGATATCGGCGAGAACCTGGGCATGACGGACCGCAATGCCGCTCATGAGGGCAATGCGGCCGGCGTTTACCCCCGGGATCGGACGGAGTAGCCAATGGAGCACGTCGGCGACGCGCCCGGTAGGGGTGGTGCGGATCGTGAGCTCGGCGGCAAGTACGATGAGGAGAAAACCCCAGGCGAATAGTGCACCCCGGGCCGCCCCGGAGGCGGAGAGGCTTCCGCCGTCGACGGCGTGGGAAAGGACTACCGCCGCGGCGAGGAAGAGAAAGAGCCGCGCCGCAAGCAGTGCCCGCAACGGACTATAGCCACCCGCCGCGTAGGTCGCGAAGAGCGCGAGGCTGAGCAGGAGCAGGGGGGCGGCATGGTCGAAGACCACCGCCGCGACGGAAAACGCCGCGAGCAGGAGGAGCTTCACCCGGGGATCGAGACGATGTACGCGCGAGTTCCCGGGCAGGTAGGCGAAGCTTTTCATGAGAGCCACGTCATAGCCTCCAGCGGGCATCGCGGCGCCCGCAGCCCGCAGCTCTCCGCTGTGGAAAGGGCCGTCTCCGGAGCGGCGTCCGCCCGGATACGCCCTCCGTCGATCAGCACGAGGCGGGTTGCGTGGGCGCAGATCTTCTCCAGATCGTGAGTGATCACCAAAAGGCCGTGCCCTTCCTCGTACAGCCTCACCAGGAGGGACAGGACGCTCCGTACGCCCTCGAAATCGAGGCTCGAGAAAGGTTCATCGAGAATGAGGATCTCCGGGCGCAGGGCAAGCAGCGCCGCAATGGACAGCCGCCGTTGCTCGCCGCCGGAGAGGGTCAGTGGATCCCGCTTCCTGAGGGCCGAGAGCCCTGCCCGATCGAGAGCATCGCTCACCCGTCTCTCGATGGTCGGGTGAGCGAGGCGTGCGCTGCGGGGACCGAGCGCGACATCCTCCTCCACCGTCTGTCCGAGCACCTGACTCCGGGTGTCCTGGAATACCAGCGCCGGCGCGGGTCCCTCATGGCGCACCCGGCCTTCGTCGGGCTTGGTGAGCCCCGCGATACAGCGTGCGAGGAGCGTCTTTCCCGCCCCGTTCCGTCCGCCGAGCACGCAGAGCTCACCGGAGGACACCGAGAGATCCACCGTGTCGAGGAGTGTGCGGCCCTCGGGCGAGCGTACCGTTACGCCCGAGAGCACCGTTGTGCTCATGAGCGGTCCTCACCGCCGGCTTGGGGGCCGCTCGACCTTCCGAGAAGCGGTCTCACGGCCCGCGCGGCAAGCACCGCCGCCACCGCCTTCAGAGCATCCCCCGGGAGAAAGGGCAGAACGCCGGCAGCGAGTGCCGCGGGGGCATTCATGTCCATAACGACCGCCATCCAGGGCGTACCCACGGCGTACACGAGCACCGTAGCCGTTGTAACCGCCGCGACGTCGTGTCTGAGGCGAGTGTGCGGGGCCGGGGCGCCGGCAATGAGGGAAGCCACCGCCACGGCGGGAAGAAAGCCGATAAGGTAGCCTCCGGTGGGTCCCGCGAAATGCGCAAGCCCCCCGCGGGCCGCCGCGAAAACCGGCAGGCCGACAGCGCCGAGGGCAAGATAGAGCGCCACCGATGCCGTCGCCCAGCGTACCGGCAGGAGCAGGGCCGCAAGCAGGACGAAGAAGTTCTGCAACACGATGGGTATGGGGCTCACGGGCAGGGGCACCGCAATGTAGGCACCGACGGTAATCAGACCCGTGAACAGAGCCGCCTGCACGGACTCCGCGAGGGCGACGGGCTGTT
The DNA here is from genome assembly GCA_046540795.1 of Spirochaetaceae bacterium. Classification (GTDB taxonomy): domain Bacteria; phylum Spirochaetota; class Spirochaetia; order DSM-27196; family PWMO01; genus JAAAOH01. Next base: position 18,285 of record JBKHEN010000042.1, read on the forward strand.
TCTTATGTGTCATGATGGAAATCCTCCATGAAGCTGGTGAAAACCCCATTCTACCTACTGCGGGAGCTTTGATAAGGGGCCTCGCAGCGGGAGACAAGGAGCATTTCGTGCACGGAGCAGATAGACGGATCGTCCTCGGGTTAGTGATCGCCCTCGGGTGTCTCGTGGTGGCGAGCGCCCCCGCCCGGAACCGGGAGCTTCCCGGAATGCCGGGGTGGGTGGATGCCGCCGTGGCCGTCCCCGAGCCGCCGTCGCTTCACGCTGCATCGGCGATCCTCCTCGAGATGGATACCGGAACCGTGCTGTACGAGCGTCGTGCCGACGTTCCCTGGGTGCCGGCTTCCCTGACCAAGGTCATGACTATTCACACCGCCCTCGAGCAGGCGCGGGCGCGGTCGATTTCTCTCGACCGGCGGTTTACGGTACCCGAAGAGGCGTGGGCGGTGAACATGCCGGCCGGCTCGTCATTGATGTTCCTCGGTCCGGGGCAACGGGTGAGTCTCCGGGAGTTGCTCGCCGGTCTTGCGGTTGTTTCAGGAAACGATGCGGCTGTAGCCGTGGCGTTAACCCTCGGCGGCTCGGTGGAGGAGTTCGTAGCTTCGATGAACCGGGAAGCCGACCGCCTCGGCTATTCCGAGATGCACTTCAGCGATCCCGCCGGGTTGAGCCCGGAAAATCGGATTACCGCGCGGGAGTACGCCGACCTCGTGTGCCGCCACTTCGAAGCGTATCCCGATGTCTTCGAGGAGCTCTACGCCCGGCGGGAGTTTACCCATCCGACGGCGGCGAACTCCACCGGGACTGCAATCGGCGGTCCCGTTCGGCAGGAGAACCGGAACACCCTTTTATTCGACTATGAGGGGGTCGACGGGCTGAAAACCGGTTATACCGAGGAGGCCGGCTTCAACATGGCGGTGACCGCCGAGCGCGGCGGAATGCGCCTCCTTGCGGTGGTCCTGGGTGTGGAGGCGGCGAGTATCGCCGAGGGCTCGCGCCTTCGCGCGGACGACGCGGCGGCGCTGCTCGATTACGGCTACGACAACTTCGCCCTCGCCGAGACGCCGAGGCCCGACCTCCCGGAAATCCGCGTGTGGAAAGGCGGAATCGATGCGCTTACACCGGTGATCGAGGAGGAACCGGGAGAGAGGGATCCGGGACGGAAGGACGCGGGAGGGAA
>JBKHEN010000043.1:0-19359 GCA_046540795.1 Spirochaetaceae bacterium
TGCCACGGAGTCTACGACTTTATCGCCCTCGGAGTGTATGTGAGAAGGGCCGCTCGCGGTCAAGCGGCCGCCGGCAACGCCGGCGACGACCACGGCGGCGACGCCGTCGGTGGGGAGGGGCCCGGCGACGGGCCCGCCTCAGACAATCGTGTTGGGCGGCGTTTCCCCCTCGAGTAGCACGCTGCGCACCGCCGAGCAGGCGAGTCGAGCCATCTCTCTGCGGGCGTGGAACGTCGCGCTTCCCACATGGGGCAGGACGACGGCGTTGGATAGGGAGACCAGCCCCCGGGTGATCTCCGGCTCGAACTCGTAGACGTCGATCCCGGCACCGAAGATTTCCCCCTCGGTGAGCGCAGTGACCAGATCCTCCTCCTTTACGATGGGACCCCGGCCGATGTTGACGAAGATCGCATCGCGCTTCATCCGGCGGAACTCGTCGATGGTGAACCGGTGCCGAGTCTCCGCCGTCAAGGGCGCAGTGACCACCACGGTGTCCGCTTCCTCGAGCATCCGGTCGAAATCCCGGTATTCCGCGGGCAGCATGAGCTCCGCGTGACGGTCGCGGCTGCGCTTGTGGTAGATCACCCGCATGTCGAAACCCCGCGCCCGCTTTCCGAGCGCCTGCCCGATGCGACCCATGCCGAAAATACCCACCGTGGAGCCGGCGAGCTCCTTACCGAGGTACAGCGTCGGTGTCCATGCCACGTAGCCGGTCTCCCGAGTGTAGCGGTCGGCATCGGGAATGCGACGCGCCACGGCCATGATCAGTGCAAAGCCGAGCTCCGCCGTTGCTTCGGTCAGCACGTGGGGTGTGTTGCAGACGCTGATGTTTCGCTCCCGTGCCGCCTCGAGGTCGATGTTATTGTAGCCCACCGCGTAATTGCCGATGACCCGCAGTTTCGGCGCGTTCTCGAGGAGCTCACGGTCCACGGGGTCGGCAAGCAGCGGAACGAGCCCCTCGGCATCGGCGAGCTCCCGCTTTAGGACTTCCCGGTCGATCGGCTTATCGCTGTCGTTGTAGAATAACTCGACGTCGGAAAAGTAGTCCCGTACGTCGAAGGGAAGCTTCCGTGTGACCACCACCTTCATACCCTTCTCCTTGCCATGTGTCGCGCGGGTAACTGCGGTTTGCAGCGAGCCCCGCCTTCCGTGCTATACTCTTCCATTGTGACGGAGTTCCCGTTTAACGCCTATAGCCGGTACCTCAAACGCATCTACGGAGAGCGTGTCTACCGCATCGGAGTGGACGGCGGCTTCTCCTGTCCCAACCGCAGCTCCGATCGACGGTGGGGCGGATGCACCTTCTGCGACGAAAGCGGCGCGCGGTCGGCTTACATCGCCGACCATGAGACCGCCGACCTCCGCGGTCAGGTCGAGCGCTCCCGCAAGGTCCTCAGCAGGCGGTACGGTGCCCGGAGCTTCATCCTTTATTTCCAGGCGTTCTCGGGCACCTACGCTCCGGTGCCCCGGCTGCGGGAGATCTATGACCATGCGCTGTCCCTCGCGCCGTTCCGCGAGCTCATCGTCGGTACCCGCCCGGACTGTGTGGATGCGGAGACTGCGTCGCTCCTCGGCTCCTATCGCCGCGCAGCAGCGGCGACCGCCGGTGAGAGGGCGCCCGCGGTAGAGGACGTGTGGGTGGAGCTCGGGCTACAGTCGGCACATGACCGCACCCTCGAGCGCATCCGCCGGGGGCACGATGTGGCAGCCTTCGACAGGGCTCTTTCGGTGTTGCGCGCGGAGGGGGTGCGTACGGCCGCCCACGTTATACACGGGCTTCCCGGTGAGGGCCGGGAAGAGTTTCTGCAAACGGTGCAGTATCTGGCGGACCGCCGTATCGAGGGCATAAAGATTCACAATCTCCACGTGGTCTCGGGAACGTCTCTTGCGGCGGAATACGCCGCGGGAGGCTTCTCCGTACCCGACGCCGAGGAGCACGTGGAGGCGGTGGCATCGGCGTTGGAGCTCCTGCCCCCTGAAACCGTGGTGATGCGAATGACCTGCGACACGTCTTCGGAGCGTCTGATCGCGCCGAGGTCCTTTCCCGACAAACAGCAGTTCCGTCGCCGGCTCGTCTCCTACATGGAGGAGCACGGGATGTACCAGGGGCGGCGGTATTGCGCAGCTGTACAAGCGAGGTAAGAAGAGATATGCCGGTGAAAGACAGCGAGACACTTACGCTCATAGAGCAGATTGCGGATCATTTCAACAACAACCTGTACAACCGGTACCTCCGCCAGGCGTACGGGCTGATGACCCTCGACGGGCACTCGTGGAACGTCATAGAGAACCTCATGGACCAATCGGGTTACTATCAGCTACAGGGCTATCACTACGACGAGCTTTACGATCGGGTACTCGCCCTTGCCCGCTTCATTTATCACGCGCGGCGAGAGATTCAGCCGCACCTTCGCAGCATCCTCTCCCGGGCCGGAAGCCCGGCTGCCACAAACCCCAACGAACGTATCCTGCGGGAGATGGCGGTGAACAACTTCGCTTCCAACCTCAATATCCTGTCCGACCTCACGAACAAGCTCTACTCCCGGGTGGCCGAGCTCGACGAGGCGGAGCACAAGGGCGATCGTCCGGTCTATCGGCGAAACCCCGAGTTGCAAGAGGTCGGCCGCTATCTGGTGCCGCGGGAATGACAGCGGCGTCGATCACCGAGGCGCAGGAGCTGACGACGGAGGTGCCCGGTATCGTGGTCGAGCTTTAGCCGCGGGTGACGGTGCGTTTTTCAGTAAACATAGACGATTTGAACATAATTGACACTCGAGGTCGTTTGTCGTAGGGTAGGGTTATGAATTCGTCAGGTCGGGGATCCACGGGAGCACGCCCCGCCACCGGCGAGGAGTCTCAACCGTCGCTGTTCGAGCGTCTCCTCGGGTTGATCCTCGGAGGCGAGGACGAGGAGCGGCTGCGGAAACGGCAGCTCAAGAGCATCGCTAAAGCTCTTCGCAAAGCGCGCTACAAGTTCTACAAGCCTCGCGGCGGTGAGGTGCAGCCGGCTCTGCCACGATTCTTCCACGACATATATCGTGTCGTCGGTCCGGCACAGACCCTGCTGGCAAATGCCGGGTCGTCGGCGGCCCTTCGGGGGATCGTCATCGACTCCTTCCTTACCGAGCAGCAGATAGAGTTGCGCCGTGCCCTGGATGAGGAACGCATCCGAGAGGAGGCGCTGCGGCGCGGCACGGCGGAGCTTCGTGACTACCTCAAAGAGACGATCGTCGGGTTCTATCGGTCCTTCGATACCGAGAGCATCAAGCGGATGAACGCCACGTACACCCATGTGCGGCGGCTCGCCAACTTCGTGCGCTTTGATTACTACTTTATGCTGCGCAAATTCGACTCGAGCTTTCCCGAGGGGGAATTCTCCTACAAGCCGAAGTTCGAGCCCCTGCAGGTGCAATACGTCTCCGATGATCTCAAGGATTTCCTCGAGATAGCTTATCCCATCGATCGACAGGCCGATTGGAGCTCGGTTTTCGACGCGCTGCGCGTCTACAAGGGGGTGGAGACCATCTCCCGTGGCGAGTGGAAGAAACTGCTCGCGCAGCTCGAGGACGTATTGAAATCCGGCGTGCTGACCATGATCATCCGGCATGCCGATGAAGATCCCTTCTTCGAGCCTTCTTCACGCAACGTCAACGAGCGTATCGTTGAGCCGTACCTGGAGAAGCTCAAGACCGATGCCGAGGCGACCGTGCAGAAGCTGCTGCATGAGCGGCGGACGCAGAAGGTGGATCAGCTCAAGGAGAAGGTCTTCGGCACCACCGCCGTGGCGCGGACCAAGTACTATACGGATACCGCCAATCTGGTGTTCACCAAGCGCAATCTCGGGGGCTACGCCTACACCGAGCCGTTGAATTATCTCAAGGCGTTTCTCCTCGATTACGTCAAGAAGGACGTGCGCGAGGTCGTGCGTGACATCCTTATCGTGCGCGGGCAATGGTCCGACGGCGTCACCTCGCAGCGCCTCTCCGAGGCCTTTCACCAGGTGTTCAACACCGCGGAGAAGGTCGTGCGTTTCGACGACAGCCTCGCCGAAGAGGGTGAGCTGGGAATGAAAATCAAGCGCGCTATGGGGCGTATCAAGGACCGCGACAGGAGTACGACGAAGCTCCTCGAGCAGACACTCGATGAGGTCAACAAGCAGGCCCGCGGAATGATCGTGGACTCGGCACAGGCGCTCATCACGATGGCCAAGGATCTCAAGTCGTTGATCGAGGATTATGACCCCCGCGGCGGCGATATCGTTCTCAACTGGAAGGAGCTCGACTCCTACTCCGAAGAACCGTTGATCGATCGGATGACCTCCATCTACAAGACGACCTACTATTTCGTGCAGTTACTGCAGATGTTCATCAAAAAGCAGAAGGAAAAGTCGGGACAAGGCGGTGGGGAGACGGAGACCTCATCGGATGGCGGCGGGGAGTCCGCGCGGGAAGCCCGGACCTAAGGACGTGCCGTGTTCTTGACAGCACCTAGGGCAGCAAAGCCGGGATTGCGCCTTCGAGCTTCAGCAATGAGCGTTTAGTTTCCGTGCCGTTGCCGTCGAGCGAGCGCAGCGCATAGTTTCCGAGCTCTCCGGACGCCGGTACGACACGGTGGCAGGGGATGATAATGGGAATGGGGTTGGAGGCCACGGCGTTTCCCACCGCCCGTGCGGCATCCCGCTTGCCGATCCTGCGGGCGATCTCTCCGTAGGTGACGAGGCTGCCGTAGTCGATCTTGCGCAGTCGTTGCCATACCAGCCGCTGGAACTCGGTCCCGTTGATGTGCAGATCCACGCTGAACCGCCGCAGGCGCCCGGCGAAGTACTCCTCCAGCTGGTACTCCACCTCACCGCAGGCGTATTTGTTCCGTTCCGTTACGTAGTCTTCCCCCCAGTCTTCGAGGGGCACGAATCCGATGCGAGCAACGGCCCCGTTCCGTCTGACGGCGATGAAGAGATCTCCGATGGGGGAGGGATACGTATGGGTGTAGACGAGCGTCTTATTCTTGACCATATGCGCACACAGATGAATAGTAGCACCCTAGGGCCAAAAAGAAAAGGCGGGCGGCGTGACCGGCGTGACCGGTCCGAGCGGGGTGGGCGCATTTGCCCACGGTGGTCCCGTTCGCTATACTGCGGCGCATGGCCGATACCGTGACCGTATTGCCGGTGCTTCCCGGAGATCGACGGCTCGAGCGGGAGTTCATCGAGCTGCCCTTCCGCATATACGCCGGTTGCCCGCAGTGGGTGCCTCCGTTCCACCGGGGGATGCGGCGAATGCTCCGTCGCGAGCATCCGTTCTTCGATCACACCGCCGGTCAGTTCCTGGTGGCACAGCGCAACGGTGAGACGAGCGCGCGGCTGCTCGTGACGGTGAATTGGCGGTACAACGAGCATCATGGGCGACGGGACGCGCATTTCTACTATTTCGACGCGCTCGAGGACGACGGAGCGGTGGACGCCCTCTTCGCTGCCGCCCGGGAGTGGGCCGTGGACCATGGATGCGATACCCTTGCCGGGCCTACGCTGTCGGGTGGTGCGGCCGGGCACGGCGTTCTGGTGGAGGGGTTCGAGCACCGTGCCGCGATGACCATGATGAGTTACAACTTCTCCTATTACCCGCGGCACCTCGAGCGTCAGGGGCTCACGAAGCGTGTTGACTTCATTTCCTCACGCTTACACCCGCCGAGCTTCGATCTTCCCGCCCGAATCCGCTCCGTTGCCGAGAAGGTGCTTGCTCGTGGTCGGTTCCGGGTGGTGCGGTTTTCCTCCAAGGGGGAGCTTCGTCGCGTGGCGCCGGAGATCGTCCCGATGTTCAACCGCTCCCTGGCGGCGCACCTTCAGAACTATCCGCTCACCGAAGCGGAGCTGGCCGAGCTTGCGAGGGACCTGATTACCGTCGCGGATCCGGAGTTGGTGAAAGTACTGACCTATGACGAGCGGTACGTTGGGTTCCTCCTGGCCTTTCCCGACGTCTCGGCGGCGTTGCAGCGAGCCCGCGGCCGGCTGACTCCGTGGGCCATGCTCGCCATCATGCGGGAGTTCCGCAGGACCCGCGAGCTCGTGATAAACGGTGCGGGCATCCTGCCGGAGTATCAGCGTCTCGGCGGCAATGCGCTCCTGTACTATGAGCTCGAGAAAACGGCGAAGAGCCGTGATTTCGTCCACGCCGACGTTACGCAGGTGGCGGAGACCACCGAGCTCATGCAACGTGACCTCGAGCGTCTCGGCGCGGCGGCGTACAAACGGCATCGCATCTACGAGGTCTCGCTCTAACCCCGGCCGACGCTCACTACCGGTGCCCCCGTGCTCCCGTGCCGGCGGGTGGTTGATGGCGTGGCTGCCGGCCTCAGTCCGCGCGAAAAGGAGCCAGGATATTGCGGGTTTTCTCCGGCACCGAGGCCTCGAGAACCACGCCGTCGCGCCGGTGGTCCTCCGATACCACGCGCCCGGTGCGGTGGGCCAGGGCGGCAAGGTCGTAGCGCTCGTAGGGGAGGAGGTAGCGCCCGTACTCGAAGCGCTCGGCGACCAGCTCCCGCACCGCCGCGGCGAGATCCTCCATGCCCGTTCCCGTACGGGCGGAGCAGGCGATGCACGGTCCGGGATGTGCCGCCCGTACCCGTGACTGCAATACGTCGAGCTCGCCCTCCTCACCGGCCGTATCCACTTTGTTGAGCACCGTGATCACCGGCTTGTCGGCGGCGCCGAGATCGGCAAGGACTCCCATGGTCGTTTCGGCGTGCTCCATAACCAGCGGAGAGGCGGCGTCGAGCACGTGAATGAGGAAATCCGCGGTGATCGTCTCCTCGAGGGTTGAGTGGAAGGCATCGATGAGCTGGTGAGGGAGGTTGCGAATGAAGCCGACCGTGTCGGTGAGCAACACGTGAGCGGCGCCCTCGAGCTCGAGCTTGCGTGTGGTCGGATCGAGGGTGGCGAAGAGCTGGTCTTCGACGAGCACCCCCGCACCGGACAATCGATTGAGCAGCGACGATTTCCCGGCGTTCGTATACCCGACGATTGCCCCGGTGGGTACCGGCACGCCGAGGCGCCGCTTGCGTCGTGCCCCGCGCTGTTGCTCCACTTCCGCGAGCTTGCGCCTGATCGTATCGATGCGCGCGAGGACCGTACGACGGTCGGCCTCGAGCTGTTTCTCGCCCTCGCCGCGCGTGCCCCGTCGGCCACCGCGTTGCCGAGAGAGGTGTGTCCACGCGCGGGTAAGGCGGGGAAGCTGATACTGCATGCGGGCCAGCTCTACCTGGAGCCGGGCCTCCCGGGTAGAGGCGTGACGGCCGAATATCTCGAGGATGACTTCCTGGCGGTCGATGGTCGTGCGCTCGGCCTGCCGTTCCCAGTTGCGCTGCTGTGACGGGGAGAGCTCGTTGTCGAAGACGATGAGCCCGGCATCCTCCGCCCGGGCCGCTTCCATAATCTCTTCCGCCTTGCCGGAGCCCACGAGAAACTGCGGGCGAAACTCGCGCACCTGTATCGGAAGGCGGCGCACGGAGCTCACCCCCAGCGTTGCAAGAAGCCCGGCAAGCTCCTCGAGCCCTTCGTTCTGATGATTGCTCTCCTCCCGGGCACGCCGCACGGCCACGAGAATTGCTTTTTCGTCGGTGTTATCGTTGCTCACGTCGGCCGTGACCGTACTGCTCCTGCCGGTTCTAAATGATCATGGCTGAGCGGGCCCAATCGTAGTGCTGCTGTCGCAGCTCCGCGACACCGGGCATCCGGTACTGGACGATTTCCCGATCGGTGCCCACGTAGATGCCGTTATTGATGATCTGATAGGAAAACGCACGTACCGAGCGTTCAACGTTCTTGTTCGGCTTGTCCTTCTGCGTGCGTACGTCGTTGATGCATTCTCGAAGGTGGTCGAGGTTGTGATCGTAGGCGCCGCCGATATTGCCGGTCTGCTCGGGATGGTCGAAGTCGATGGTTTTCAGATCCGAAAAGACCACCTTCGGTACGTTTACCTTATTTGACGGATCGGTCATGTACCCACAGAACTCGCTCGGCTCCAGACGGCTGACCACCAACGGTGTGATCGGGCACAGCTCCTGGTAGACGTAGTAGTCCCGATCATCCGAGGGAGACTCATAGCCGACGGGGGGAAGCTCGAGACTCCGCCCGTCAAGAGTGGTGAGATACATGGAGCCGAGCATGTCGAGCTCCACGTGCTCGAGGGCACGATACACGGACATCCACACCGAGTTTTTCGGGCGCCCGTCCTCATGGGGTATGCAGCGCCGATGCGCGTACTCCCAGTCGAAGTAGGTGCCGAACTCGCCCTTCAGCTCGATGAACATGATCCGCTCGTACGAGCCGTTCTTTTTTCCGGTTGCCATGTAACGGCCGAACTCATGCGGCGGCAACTGAGACGCAATAAGTGCCTCGAGCGGGTTGACCGAGAGATAATAGCGAATGTCCATGTCTGCCTCTTCCTACCTCCAATGGTTATCCGATACCATTAGTGTACGGCACGTAAGTCGTCCTGTAAACACGAAGGCGGTCTTCCCGATATACTGTCGGGCGATGGAAAACGGGCCTCTGCGCTTTCCACAGCATCCGCCCAACTGCCTCAAGTGCCGCCACTTCTACGTGACCTGGGATCCCCGCTTTCCCAGAGGGTGTGCGGTGTTCGGGGTGAAGACCCAACGTTTGCCGAGCCTCGTGGTCTACGAGAGTACCGGCATGCATTGCCCTCGCTTCGAGCGCTCCGAGCGGGTGAAAGACTGATAGGACCAAGAGAGTAACAGCATGCACCGAGACCGCACCGCGGCGGACTCCGCCGGGGCCTCAGCACAGAGCAACCATGCCTCTTCCCTCGACAAACGCCCATGTGGCTCGCGCTCTCCTGCCCCGAGTGTGGACCGCGTTATCTATTTCGGCGTCGGGATGCTCCTTCTTTCGGCGCTGCTCTTTGCCGGTACGACGGTCTTCGTAAAGCTCGCCGCTGAGCTCGGCGATGTAAGCGGACGCACCGCGGCGTTCGTGCGGTTCCTGTTCGGGCTGCTTGTGGTGGCCGTTTACTTCGGTGTCCAGCGGCGCTCGCTTCTCCCGAGAAAACCGCGGTGGGTGGTACTGCGGGTGACGGCGAACACGCTTGCGGTGGTGCTGTTCTTTTCCGGTATAGAGCTCACCACTGTGACAAGCGCAAACATGCTCAACATGACCTATCCGGTGTTTGTCTTTGCCGTTGCGCCCCTGATCAACCGTGAGCCCACCCCGCGCGTTTACTATCTCTTCCTTACGCTGACCCTCGCGGGCATTTGGCTCGTACTCTTTCCCGCCGAGGGCGCCGGATTCTCGGAGATCAACGCGGGGGATCTCCTTGCTCTCGGCTCGGCGGGCGCCGCTGCCGTGGCCATCTCGGCGCTTCGGGAGGCGCGCAAGCACGACGATTCCCCGCTCATCCTGTTTTACCTGTTCCTGTTCGGGACGATGGCGAGCTTTTTCGTGATGCTGCCGGGTTTCCGGATCCCGCCCGCGGGGGCGGCCGGGGCGCTCCTAGGCGTGGGGTTCTGCGCCTTTGCCGGGCAGTTGACTCTTACGGTGGGCTACCGCTACATCAGTGCGGCAGGCGGGTCCATCGTCTCGGCCGCCCGCATCGTCTTCGCCGCCGTGCTCGGCACACTCGTTTTCGCCGATCCCCTCGGGTGGAAAACAATCCTCGGCGGAACGCTCATCGTCATGTCGCTCCTCGGTGTAAGCGGGGTGGTACCCCGTCTTGCCCGCGGGCGCGCCACCTCTGGGGCCACCGAGCGACTGCCTGAGGTCGATCGGTGATAGGGCTCGGCCGATCAGCGGCGCTCGGGCTCCTCGAGCAGTCGTCGGTACGCCCGCCAGCTCGTCGCCACCAACGTGTCCACGTCGCTATACCGGGGCGTCCAGCCGAGAGCCTCCCGCGCCCGCGCCGACTCCGCGACGAGGCGGGCGGGATCCCCGGCGCGCCGCCCCGCCACCCGGGCCGGAATGTCCCGCCCGGTAAGCCGGCGCGCCGCCTCGAGCATCTCGAGCACAGTAATGCCGCGCTCACTGCCGAGGTTCAAGCTCATGCTTTCACTTCTCGCCTCCAGGCGGTCGAGCGCGCGCACGTGGGCGTCGGCGAGATCGGTGACATGGATGTAGTCCCGCACGCCGGTGCCGTCCGGCGTATCGTAGTCGTTGCCGAAAACGGTGAGCTCTTCGCGGCGGCCCACGGCGGTCTCCATGATCACAGGTAGCAAGTTGGCCGGGTTCTGCTCGAGGCCTGCGATGCGGGCTTCGGGATCGTACCCGGCGGCATTGAAGTAGCGAAGGGAGATCGAGCGCAGACCTCGCAGCCGGTCGTACCAGTGAAGCAGGCGCTCGATCTCGAGCTTGGTGAAGCCGTAGAAGTTGGTGGGCTCGGTGGGGTGATCCTCGTCAACGGGCAGATAACGGGGCTCGCCGTAGACCGCCGCGGAGGAGGAGAACACCAGCGCGTCCACCCCCGCCGTCGTCATGGCGTTGACGAGATTGATCGTGCCGCTGAGGTTGTTGCGGGCGTAGCGCTCGGGTTGCTCCATCGACTCTCCCGCGGCCTTGAGGGCGGCGAGATGGATCACCGCGTCGGGGCGCCCTGAGCCGAGCATGACGGATGAGAGCGTTTCGGCGTCGAGAATATCACCTTCGACGAAGTCGGCTTCGGCAAAAAGGTTTTCCCGCAGACCGGTCTCGAGGTTGTCATAGACCGTGACATCCCGTCCCGAAGCAAGGAGGGCCTGCACAACGTGGCTTCCGATATAGCCGGCTCCCCCGACGACGAGGACCCGAATGTGTGTGGAGGACATGGTGTAGAGCATAGGCGCCTGCGCCGAAGCCGTCAACGAGGGGTGAAGCGGCGCGACGGCGCATGAAGACTGAAAAAAGAGCCGCGCGAATCGAGAAGGCGGGTCCTACCGGATTGTGAGCTTGACTCGCCGTTGCGGGGCGAGCTTACGGGCTTTCTGCCGCAGAAAGGCGAGGATACGGCGGTTTTAAAAAACCGCCGTATCCATAGGGTTGTAGAGCGGGACTAACTGAAGAACTTATCGATATAACCCTGTACAAAGACAACGAGTATGATGAGCGGGAGGACATATCGAACGTAGGGTTTTGTCCACACAGGGTATCTCATGCCTTTGCCTGCGTTTGCCTCTTCGATGAAGTTGTCCCATCCCCAGGCGAACTTATACGAAGTGAAGAATACGAAGATCAGTGAACCGATCGGCAGAAGATTCGAGCTTACGATGAAATCCCAGAGATCGAGTACCACTGTACCCTCGCCGAGGGGCTGGAACGAACTCCAGACATTGAAACCGAGGGCACACGGGAGGGAGAGAACCGCCACGATAATGGCGTTGTTTATCGCGGCTTTTTTGCGCTTCCATTTCCATTCGTCCATGGTGAAAGCCATGAGGTTCTCGAATACGGCCACGACCGTAGTCATAGCGGCAAAACTCATGAACAGAAAGAACAGCGCGCCCCACAGACGACCGGCGGCCATGTTGTTGAAGATACTCGGCAGAACAACGAAGATCAGTCCCGGTCCCTGGGCGGGATCCTGACCGAAGGCGAACACTGCCGGGAAGATGATCAGACCTGCCATCAGGGCAATAGCGGTATCGAGAACAACGATATTGACGGATTCCCCGGCGAGCGACCGTTCTCTCCCGATATAACTCCCGAAGATGAGCATACTTCCGATACCCAGACTCAGGGTGAAGAAGGCCTGCCCCATCGCGGCGTACACAGCTTCCCAGAGCCCCGATTCCACGAGTTTCCCAAAATCAGGCTTTAGGTAGAAGCTGAGCCCCTCGGCGGAGCCCTCCAGGGTTATCGACCGGATAGCGAGGATTACGAGAATAAGAACCAGGCCCGCCATCATAAACTTGGTCACTTTCTCTACGCCCTTCTGAAGGCCGATTGAACAGATGCCGAAGCCCAAAACTACGGCGAGAAACATCCAGAAGAGAAGGCTTCCCGGTTGCGAAAGAAAGTCGTTGAAAAACGCTCCGACCTGATCGGGAGCCAGCCCGCTGAGATCGCCGGTCAGCATGAAGTACAAGTAGGCCAACATCCAGCCGGCGACGGTGGTATAGAACATCATCAGGATGAGGTTACCGAGGATGGCAATGTACCCGTAGAGGTGCCATTTTGAGCCCTTCGGTTCAAGAGCCCTGATCGATCCGGCGATATTCAGTCTTCCGGCACGCCCGACCGAGAACTCCATCACCATGATCGGTAGTCCCAGGATTACCAGGAAGACCAGATAGATCACGACAAAAGCCGCCCCGCCGTATGCCCCTGTAATGAAGGGAAACCGCCATACATTCCCCAGGCCGATGGCACATCCAGCTGAGAGCAGGATAAAACCCAACCTACTCGCCAGTTGCTCTCTCTGATTCGCAGAACTCATCAGTAGCACTCCTTTTGTCCATGCAAAATTCGAAACCGTATCATTTTAAGTTGCGCCCGACGGACTGTCAAAGGCTTTTGCTGAGCTTGCGTCCTAAGTTGGCCAGGCGCTTCACTCGCCGCTCAGATCGAGACTGTAGGTGCGCTCCATGAATCGGAAGTCGGTTGCGGCTCTTTTGTGGTAAACGCCCCGACGGTCTGTGCCACGTACCCCTCGAACACGGCCCCGAGACCATGTTCCTTGCCGTAGACTCCGCCGTGCAGCCGGATAACCCGGCCGATGTCGCCCGGGAGAAAGTGGTGCCTGAGATAGATGGCTCGCCCGCCGGCCTCACGACAGAACGCTCCAGCATCGGAGCCTGCCGGTTGGGGTGTATTCACGTTCCCCATGGCTTCGTTTCCCCTGCAACGAGGTGCTTGATACAAAAGATTTTAGGGATTTTCGCCACTACTAGGAATACCGCGTGCCTTGTGCCTCGTGCCGCAGAGCACTCGATCAGCTAGGTTTTAGGTCAAAAATGCGTTAGAGAAAGGCACTGACAAACGAAGCATGTCACGAACACAAGCACTCAGTTTTCACAATACCCTGACCAAACGGCCCGAGGAATTCGTCCCCCGGTAACCGGGCGTGGTGCAGTTATTCACCTGTGGGCCCTCGGTTTATCGACGGCAGCATATCGGCAACTATCGCGCCTTTCTCTTCGAGGACGCACAGCAGCGCTATCTCGAGAATAGGGGGTATCGGGGCGAGCGGGCGATCAATTTCACGGATGTGGAGGATAAGGTGATCGAAGAGGCCAAGGAGCGCGGGCTTCGGAGAGGTGTTTGGTCTCGATATGTCGAGGTGGCCGAAGCGTCGCTATCGCTTCTTCTGGGAAACCCGCCTCGGTCGGGCGGTAGAGCCGTCTCGGCCTGCTTATCCACGGGCGGAGGCCGAGTCCCGCTGCGCCGCCCGGCCGCGTGAACCCGGCCCCCGCTTCGACGTCCAAAGCCTTATCGGTCGTTGTTGTCGCCGTCGGCCCCGTACTCGCCGCGTTCGTCGCCTTCGGCGGAGCGGGCGTTCTCACCTGCCTGCCGGTCGGGGCCGGCGCGTCTTCTCAGGGTTTCCGCAAACTCCCGCAGGGTGGACGCCACCGCGGCAAACACCGTGCCTCCGGGAAAAGCTTGCTGGGCTTCATCGTACTCACCGGCCGGGGTGCCGGTGAGCAGCTCTACGCCTTCTTCCACGGTGGAAACCGACCAGACGTTAAACGTGCCCCGGTCCACGGCCTCGACCACATCCTCTCTAAGCATGAGGTTCTGCACGTTGCTCTCGGGGATCACAACCCCCTGGGAGCCGTCGAGGCCTCGCAGGCTGCACACGTCGAAGAACCCCTCGATCTTCTCGTTGATGCCGCCAACCGCCTGTATCCGGCCGTACTGATTGACCGAGCCCGTTACCGCGATTCCCTGAGATACGGGAAAGCCGGAGAGCGCCGAAAGAAGTGAAAAGAGCTCCGCGCCCGACGCACTGTCGCCCTCCACCCCCTGGTAGCTCTGCTCAAACACGACGCGGGCGGACATGCTCATCGACTCGGAGCGGCTGAAGGTGGCGGAGATGTACCCCGAGAGGATGAGCACGCCCTTGCTGTGTACCGGTCCGCCGAGCTTGACCTCCCGCTCGATGTCCACGATTCCGCTCCTGCCGGGCGTCACGGTGGCGGTAATCCGATTGGGACGCCCGAAGGAGTAGTCTCCGAGGCCGACTACCGAGAGCCCGTTGACCTGGCCGACGCGACGGTCGGTGGTATCGATGAGCAGGGTGCCTTCGTCGATGAGCTCCTGTATCTTCTCCTTGATCAGGTTCGAGCGATAGACTTTCTCGTCGAGAGCGCGGTTCACGTGGCGCGCTTCGACGTACTCTGTGCCGTCCTGCGACGCCCAGAAGTCGGCTTCCCGAAGGACGTCGGAAATGGCACCGAACTCCGTAGAGAGCTTTCGTTTATGGTCCGCTCGCCGCGAGGCGTATTCGAGCACCTTCGCGGTGCCGTCACCAGTGAAGTGACAAAGCCGCTCGTTCTCGCAGTAGCTGGAAATGAAGCCGATGAAGCTCGCCAGATTGTCCTCGTTGGCGTCCATACTAACGTCATAATCGGCCTTGACCCGGAAGAGCTCCTGGAAGTCGTCGTCGTACTTCTGTAACAGATAGTACATGAGCGGTTTGCCCACCAGAATCACCTTGAGGTCGAGGGGGATGGGCTGGGGACGGAGCGTCTTGATGGACATGAGGCCGAGTTGCTCCTGTCCTTCCTCGATGCGCAGCTCTCCGCTTGTCAATGCGCGCTTGAGGGCGTCCCAGCTGTAGAGGTTACGCAGCACGTCCTCGACCTGCAGCACCAGAAAACCGCCGTTCGCCTCGAGCAGAGCGCCGGGTTTGATAAGCGTGAAATCGGTGCTGAGCGCCCCCATCTGCATCTCTTTCTCGATGCGGCCGACGAGATTGTTGTACGTGGGGTTTAGTTCCACAACCACCGGAGCTCCGTTGCGCCGGCTGTTGTCGACGATGACGTTGACCTCGTACTTCTTGAAGAACTGCTCGCGCATGGCCTCGAGCTGGCGCCTGGTCTGCGGGTTCATCTGTTGCTGCTGTTGATCGCCCCCTGCGGACTCTTTGAGGGTGTCGACGTTGTCGAGGATGTCCTGCTGGAGCTCGCCGAGGAACGCGCACACGGTGTCATAGTCCTCATACTTCTCCCGGAGGTCCTCGAACGGTCCTTCGGTGCGGCTGCGAACGACCTGACGGTCGAGGTCCTTGACTTTCTCCCGCGCTTCCCGGTCGAGGCGGCGGTATTGCTTCTGGAGCTCTCGGATTTCGTCGTTGAGCTCTCGCCGTTTACGATCGAGCGCGTCACGTTCTTCCTGCGGCAGCTGCTGAATGTCCTCGTCCTGGAGAGGCTTGCCGTCCTTGACGGGGACCACGGCGGTACCCATCACGGTCGACTGCAGCGTGAACCCCTTCTCTTGCGCCGTCTCCTGGATCTTGCGCGACAGCTCCTGGCCGCGCTCCTGGATGTCCCGGAGCTCTTCCTCGCGAAGCCGCGTGTATTCCTCTCCCGCGAAGACGCCGGGGATGTCCCGCTCGACCACCTCACGGAGGTGCGCCATGTCGGATTTGAACTCGTTGCCTTTTCCTGAGGGTAGACCGACCGCCCGCGGTTGATAGGGGTCCTGGAGATTATACACGAAGCACCAGTCCGCGGGCGGCGTCTTCTCCGTGGCTACTCGCTCCAGGTAGGACTCCACCGAGGTCATCTTCCCGATCCCCGGCGGCCCGGACACGTAGATGTTGTAGCCCTTCCCGTGGACGTGGAGCCCGAATTGCAGCGCCTTCAGCGCCCGGTCCTGGCCGATGATCTCGCTGATCGGTTCAACGCCCTGCGTCGTTTCGACGCAGATTGTAGACGGATCGACGCGGCGGCGTACGTCGTGTGCCGAGAGTTTCACAAGATGCGCCCTCCTTTATTTCTAGTATAGGCGTTCGGGCCGTGGAAAGAAAACGGGTTGGGGGATGTCAAACGGCGCCGTTACCGACCACTCTCGACCTCGTAGTGAACGGACCGGGCCATTTTCCGGTCTAATCGCTTGATGCCGAAGGCCGCCGCCGCTAAGCCGGCGACGGCCTCGGCGTACGCCGCGCAGGACGGGTAGCCGCACCCGCCGCAGTTTACCCCCGGAAGCACCTGCTCCACCTCGTCGATCTTAGGGTTTGTCTCGAGGTGGAACGTCCGGTTGGCGAAACCGAGAAGTATTGCAAACAGGAGCCCGAGAACTCCCATCAGTAACGCTGCCTGAAGTATCATCTAGCGCATATCCTCCTACGCCGACACCGGCCCGGTGAAGCCGACCCCCGCGCCGAATCCGAAGACCACCGACTGTAGAAATCCGTACTCGCGCATCGCTTGAATCAAGGCAACGAAACTGTACCAGCGAGGCGATTAGGCGATTAGGAGACGACCAGCCGCCAGGTAATGATGCGCAACGCGAGCAGGACGAGGCCGCCGGCGAGCAGGAAGAGGATGCTCGTCCCGCCGATGCTGCCGCCGGTCCGGCCGAGGAACAGCTCCAAGCTCGAGGTGCGCACGCCTTCGAATCGTGCGGCTGTCGCGGCCGCAAGCATGATCCGTTGCGTCGTCGTCGGCCCGAGAATACGCGGCGACGATGTTGATCTTGGCCGGGCACCGATAGGCGCAGGCACCGTATTCGAAGCATGCGTCCATGTCGAGAGCCTTCGCTTCTTCGAACTTCTTCGCTTTTGCATGGGCGGCGAACTTCAGCGGCATGAGGTTCATCGGGCAGGAGGCCACGCAGCGGGCGCAACGAATCAAGGGCTTTCCGGCGGTACCTCCGGGTTGGTGAAGAACAGGAATCCGGAGGAGCCCTTAGCGACCGAGTAATCCGTGGTCGGCAGCGCGGTGCCGGTAGTCAGAATACACCGAGCAGGTCGAGCACACTCCCGATCACGGCAGCAAGAATGACCCACCGTACCGCCTTCGCTCCGCGGCGAACGGCAAAGCGTACCCCGAGCCACGCGCCGGCCATACTTCCCGCGCCGAGAAACACGCCGGGGACCCACGCTACCTGTCCGTACAGGAAAAACACCCCAAGGGCAAACAGTGAGTAAACAAAGACCACGAGGACTTTTGTCGCATTTGTCTGCACGAGGTCCTGACCGAGAAACCACGTCACCCCGGCAATGAGCAGAAACCCGACCCCCGCCTGTACGAACCCGCCGTACACCCCGATCACGAAAAAGACCGGAACCTGGATCCACTGCGGGCCGTGGAACGCTTTTTCGGGACCGCCGGTTGGTGGGCGAACGAACACCGTAGTGACTACCAAAAGAAGCACCAGCGCGAGGGCTATGTCGAACACTTCCTCGGGCAACTCAGCGGCTATGAACGCGCCTACGATGGCTCCCGCTATTGAGGAGAAAATGGCGGAGGCAGCGGGGCGAATGGCCAGCTTGTCGTTTCGCCGAAATCGCTCCGTTGCCACAGCGGTTTGCATGACCACCGACACGCGGTTCGTTGCATTGGCGATCGGAGAGGGCAGGCCGAGAACTATGAGGGCGGGCAGCGTCAGCAGCGACCCCCCTCCGGCGAGCGTGTTGACGAAGCCCGCGATCACACCGGCGCCGAGGAGAAGTAGCGGCTCGAACCACTCGATGACGGTAACCTCCGCGTGGAATCTCGGTGCCTCAGACTATCGCATGCTCCATTTTGCCGGGTCAAGAAGATCGGCCTCCACCTCATATGGGGCTGTGCCACTGGGGACGCTCCATGTAGTTGTGGCCGGGCCCTCCTCCCGGGCGCGCAAACTTGGCAAATACTTCATGAATCGTGGACGGAGTCTTTGCACGGATCGTGTAGATTCGAGATAACAAAACAGGCAAGGAGGGCCGTTATGAAGAAGCTTGCATTGTTTCTGATTGTTCCGCTGTTGTTTGGTGTTGCTCTCATGGGCTGTGAGCCCATTGACGAGGGTGAGCTTCCCGAGGAACCTGCACCTGAGCAGGAACAGGAAATGTAACAGTGGACCGGCAGTCGTGTCCATGACGCAACGGCTGTCGTCTCGGTAACGAGAGAGGCGGGCGCGGTATCCGGCGGCAAGACCGGGTGCCGGCCCGCTCTTTTTTTTGTTCGGCGGTCGGCTGGGCCGCCCGCGGGTCGGCCGGATCCTCCGGCCGCGGGTCGGCCGAATCCCCCGCCCGCCTCGAGGAGGTTCGAGGTCATTTTCGTAAAGGGATGAAGAGCGCAGCCGAGCTCCGTCATAGGCTCATCGTTGGCGGGCGACGGTCCGGGGAGAGTCGGGCCCTGCGGAAGCACATTACCCCCGACTCGACTCGAACGGGTGACCTACTGCTTAGGGGGCTGCTTTCCTGCGTATATTGGACATATTCAGCCCGGACGGCGGGTCGGAAGGGTGCTTTGGGCGGTTCGTTTTCATATATAGCATATGCTTTGTCTCAAAATGGTGTAAACTTGATGTAATTCTGGGTGCGCGGTAGTACGGGGCATCTATCTCGGTTTCGGAATCTTCGACCGAAGTCCTGCATCGCTGGGAAAGACAGAATCGGGTGACCCGCTGATCTGATACCGGCGCCGCCCCACTGCAAACCTGCCATTTTCCGGTTATACTGAGGCCGTGCCAACTGTTCTGAGAGTCGAAGGCTTCAGAATGTTCTTCTACTCCGGTGATAGGTCAGAGCCGATGCACGTTCACGTGGAACGCGGCGCTGGAACCGCAAAGGTCTGGATAGAGCCGGTGCGCCTTGCGTACAGCCGAGGGTTGGACCGCACTGAGATCAACGCAATCCTGCGGCACATCCAGAGAAACAGGCAGTTGATCGTGAGGCAATGGAATGAGTTCTTCAATGGTTGAGATACAGGTAACAAACGCCACGGCTGTAGAGGTCACCAATGATCGTCTTAGCGTGGAGCTCGACGACGGTCGGACCATATCGGTCCCCCTCGGCTGGTATCCGCGCCTCCTGCATGCTACGCAGACCGAACGGGATAACCATCGGTTAATCGGAAACGGCGAGGGTATCCATTGGCCCGATTTGGATGAAGACATTCGCGTCGAAGACCTCATCGCCGGGCGACGATCCCAGGAGAGTCAGGCATCGCTCGAGAAGTGGCTTGAGTCTCGAAAAGCCTGAGCCTTACCAGGCCATGAGGCACTGGGAAGCACATTACCCCCGACCCGACTCGAACGGGTGACCTACTGCTTAGGAGGCAGTTGCTCTATCCTGCTGAGCTACGGGGGCACGCGCGTGTGAGTGTACTTTTGCCGTCGGCCACTGTCAACGCGCGGCATCCGCGCATCCGCGCTGTCATCCGTTGCACCACCGACGCTACCCCACCGCCGGCCGACATTTCCCGGGCACCTTCTCCGAGAGCTTT
>JBKHEN010000044.1:0-18774 GCA_046540795.1 Spirochaetaceae bacterium
GGTCTGTGCTACTATGCGCCGCGATACGACCCATGAACATGAAACTGAAGAAACGCAGAAACATCGGCATCATGGCCCACATCGATGCCGGCAAGACGACAACGACCGAGCGAATTCTCTACTATACCGGAAAGCGTCATCGCATCGGCGAGGTGGACGACGGTGATGCAACGATGGATTGGATGACCCAGGAACAGGACCGAGGCATCACCATAACGTCCGCCGCCACTACATGCTTCTGGCGCGACCACCAAATCAATATCATAGATACCCCGGGCCATGTGGACTTCACCGCGGAGGTGGAACGGTCCCTTCGCGTCCTCGATGGGGCGGTGGCCATCTTTGATGCCGTCGGCGGGGTGGAGCCGCAATCCGAGACGGTGTGGCACCAGGCGGATACCTACAAGATTCCCCGACTGGCCTACGTCAACAAGATGGATCGCATAGGCGCCGACTTCTTTGCGGTCATCGAGGAAATGAAAGAGAAGCTCGGCGCCAGCCCACTGGTGCTGTCCATTCCGATCGGGCGGGAACAGGAATTCGAGGGAACGATCGATCTGCTTTCCATGCAGGAGCTGCATTGGGACCATGATACCTTCGGCTCCGCCATGACCACCGCGCCCATCCGCGAGGAGTACGCGGAGACCGCCGCCCGATGGCACGAGCACATGATCGATACGCTGAGCGCCTTCTCCGACCAGATCACCGAGCTGTACCTCGAGGGAGCCGAAATCGCGCGGGACACCCTCGATGAGGTTATCCGCCGAAAGACCCTCGACCAGGCGCTGGTGCCGACTTACTGCGGTGCAAGCCTCAAGAACGTCGGGGTGCAGCCGCTTCTCGACGCGGTGGTGAACTATCTTCCCGCGCCGGAGGAGATACCACCGGAGGAAGGACTCCACGCAAAGAAGGAACACAAGGTGCCCGTGGAACGCTCGCTCGACGGGCCGCCGGTGGGCCTGGTCTTCAAGATCCAATCCGAGCGGGAAACCGGAGATCTGTGCTTCGTGCGCATGTACTCGGGCTCCGTCAAGGCGGGGACCACGGTGTACAACGTAGACAAGAAGAAGCGCGAGCGGGTTCATCGGTTGCTTCGGATGCACGCGAACCGGACCGAAGCGATCGAAACCGCGGAGGCGGGGGACATTGCGGTGTTCATCGGCTTCAAGCACGCCCAGACCGGCGACACCGTCGGCAGCGAGGGCTTTCCCGTCATCCTCGAGCGCATGCACTTTCCAGAGCCCGTGATATCGGTGGCGATCGAGCCGGAAACCCTTTCTCAGCGGGACAAGCTCAAGGAGGTGCTCGGCACTCTGGCAAAAGAGGATCCCACCTTCTTCAGCTTCGAAAACGAGGACACCGGTGAGCTGATTATCTCCGGAATGGGAGAGCTGCACCTGGACGTCCTCGTCACCCGCATCATCTCGGACTTCAAAGTCGGCGCACGCGTGGGTACGCCACAGGTCACCTACCGCGAAACCATAACGGAGAGAGTAGAACATACCGAGGCCTACCATCGGGTGCTCGGAGGGAAAGAGAACGACGCGGAGATCACCTTGCGGGTCGAGCCCCTCGAGCGTGGCACGGGCAATCGCTTCACGAACGAGATATCCAAGAACGATCTCCCCGCGGAGCTTGCCGAGGCGGTCGGTCGGGGCGTGGAGGCCGCCTTTACCTCCGGCATCACATGGGGATACCCGACCATCGATATCGGCGTGACTTTGGTCCACGCGGAATATAGCGAGCTCACTTCAACCCCCCTGGCGTTCGAAGCCGCCGGATCCCTCGGCTTCGACAATGCGTGCAGGAAGGCAAGCCCGGTGCTCCTCGAACCGATCATGCGGGTCGACGTGATGTGCCCGTCGGAGTTTCTCGGCGACGTAATAAGCGGTCTCACCATGCGTGGCGGGGTCGTGCAGGGCGTGGAGTCGCGGCCGGCGATGGAGCACATCCGGGCGCAGGCCCCCTTGAAACAGATGTTCGGCTACTCCACCTCGCTGCGCAGCATCACCCAGGGACGCGGAAACTACGCCATGGAGTTCTCCCACTTCGCGGAGGTCACCGAGAAGCAGTCCGTGTAACGCACCTCTCGCCCCTCCCGCCAGGCGGCGCACCGTTGCTTGACAACCCGCTCAGAGCACGCCTATAGTGGCTCCTACACTACGACCATTTGCATCCCTGCTTGCGAAGGAGACGGTTGATGAGCACTTCCACGGAATCGATTCGCAATATTGCCGTGATCGGTCACGGCGGCACCGGAAAGACGACCTTTGTCGAACATTTGCTGTTCACCGGCGGGGCAGTAGCCAAGCCCGAAACGGTGGAATCCGGAAAGACGACCAGCGATCACACCGAAGAGGAAGTTGCGAACACGCAGTCGGTGCATACGACGCTGACGCATATCAACTGGAAGAACGCGAAAATCAATATCCTCGATACCCCGGGCGCTTCGGACTTCGCCGGCGAGGTCGTCGTGGCACTGCGGGTTTGTGAAGCCGCCGTCGTCATGGTCGGCGCAAAGGACGGGGTGCAAATCGAGACCATCAAGACGTGGCGTCGACTGGACGCGCGCAACAAGTCCCGCATCGTCTTTGTAAATAAGCTTGATGAGGAAATGGCGGACTTCTCACGCACCATGGACGATCTGGCAGAGAAGTTCGATGCCCGATTCGTCCCGGTCAGCATTCCCATGGGGGTCGGTGCGGATTTCGGCGGAGTCATCGACCTGATATCGATGAAGGCCTACCCCGTCCCCGGCGCGGGCGCCAAGGAAAAGGCCGGGGAGATTCCGGAGGAGTATCGCGAGCAGGCCGAGGAGGCCCGGGCGGCCCTCGTGGAGGCCGCCGCCGAAGGGGACGACGAGCTTCTGACCAAGTATCTCGAGGATGAATCCCTCAGCGAAGAGGAGCTCAAGGCCGGGCTTGCCGCCGGGTTCGCGGCGAACACCCTTGTCCCGGTGGCCTGCGGGGCGGCGCTGTCCAACGCCGGCATCACCTCTTTTCTGGAGGTTCTGGCCATCGCCGGGCCGGCTCCCTCCCGTGCCACGGAGACCGTGGTCAGGGAAGACGGCGCCGAGGAAGAGATGCCCATCACGTCCGAGGGACCGTTGGCGGCGTTGTGCTTCAAGACACGGATCGACCAGTTCTCCGGAAAGCTCTCCTTTGTGAAGGTTGTACGGGGAACGCTGTCGGCCGAGAGTGAGATCGCCAATGTCCGTGAGGCCAAAAAAGAGAAGATATCCAAGATTCACACCGCCCAGGGCAAGAAGCTGGAGGATATCGACGCTCTCAACGCCGGAGACATCGGCGTTCTCACCAAAGTAGCCTCGGCCAAGGTCAACGATACCCTTGCCGCTCCCGAAGCGCCGGTCACGCTCAAGCCCCTTGATCTACCGCAGCCGGTACATGCGGTGGCCATCGAAGTACCCGACCGGAAGGCGGAGGACCGATTGGCGGAGCAACTTCATCGCGCACAGGAAGAGGACCTCACCTTCACCGTCACCCACGATGAGGAGACCAAGGAGACGGTCATCGCAGGGATGGGTGAGCTCCATCTCAACATGATTCTCGACAAGATAAAGCAGTCACAGAAAATCGACGTACACACGAAGCTACCCAAGGTCGCCTATCGGGAAACCATCCAGAAGACCGCCGATGCGACATACCGCCACAAGAAGCAATCCGGCGGACACGGGCAGTTCGGAGAGGTGGTAATCAAGATTTTTCCGCTCGAACGCGGGCAGTACTACTCCTTCGAGAACCTTATACGGGGAATGGCCGTTTCCAAGGGGTACGTGCCCGGCATCGAGAAAGGTCTTCTCGAGGCCATGAAAGAAGGCTTCATCGCCGGCTACCCCGCGGTGGACGTCGGGGTGCAGTTGCTCGACGGGAAGGAACACCCGGTGGATTCCTCCGAGATGGCCTTCAAGGCCGCGGCAAAAGGCGCCATGAAGGAAGCGGTGCAAAAGGCGAAGCCGACACTTCTCGAGCCGGTCATGAACCTCGAGGTCTTCATAGAGGAACAGTATCTTGGAGACGTTCTCTCGGACCTGACCGCCCGCCGTGGTCGTGTACAGGGGCAGGAGCAGATCGGTGGCGGTTTCATCGTAATCAAAGCGCAGGTTCCGCAGGCGGAGCTGTTGCGTTATTCGATCGATCTGCGCTCCATAACCTCAGGAACCGGCGGCTTCGAGATGGAGTTCAGCCACTACGAGCCTATCTCCGGAAGAATAGCCGACGAGGTCATCAAGCAGGCCGAGGCGGAAAAGGCCGAAGCTTAACCCGGTCGCGGCCCGGCCGGAACCCGCCTGCGTTGCACAACGGCACCCGCGCCGATTATCGTTCCGCCAACGGGAGGTAATCTCGGCGCGGAATGACGTTCTTGTAGGCAGGCCGCATGATCCGCCCGCCGCTTACGATCTCCTCGATCCGATGGGCCGCCCAGCCGGCGATCCGAGCAACCGCAAAGATCGGCACGTAGAGGTCCCGGGGAATGTTCAGCATCTCGTAGACCAGGCCCGAATAGAAATCCACGTTGGCCGCGATCGGATGCGTGCGCCCCCGCATGTCGCGCATTACCTTCGGCGTGACCTCTTCCACCTTTTCGTAGAGCTGCAACCGCTCGCTGAACCCCTTTGCCGAGGCAAGCTCCCGTGCCTTCTCCTTCAAAAGCACCGCCCGAGGGTCGGAGAGCGTGTAGACTGCGTGACCCATCCCGTAGATGAGCCCGGTGCCGTCTCCCGCCTCCTTGGAGACGATCCGTCTGAGGTAGCCCTCCACCTCCTCATCATCGTCCCACCGGCCTACTCCGGTCATCACCTCTTCCATCATCCGTGCCACGCGACCGCTCGCCCCGCCGTGCTTGGGCCCCTTCAGTGAGCCGCACGCCGTGGCAATGGCGGAATACGTATCGGTTCCCGTAGAGGAGACGACATGAACGGAAAACGACGAGTTATTGCCGCCGCCGTGCTCCGCGTGGAGCACCAGAGCAAGGTCCAGGGTCTCCGCTTCCAGGCGGGTGTAGTCCCTGTTCGGCCGCACCAGCTGCAGGAGATTCTCCGCGGAGGAGAGCTCCGATTGCGGCGCGTGGATGTACAGGCTCTCGTTATGATAGTAATGCCGCTTTGCCTGATACCCGTAGGCCGCCAGCGTGGGAAACTGCGAGATGAGTTCCACGCTCTGCCGCAGAACGTTGCGGACGGAGAGATCTTCCGGCGCGGTGTCGTAGGAATACAGAGCAAGCACGGATCGCGCAAGCTTGTTCATGATATCCGAGCTCGGAGCGCTCAGGATCATGTCTTCAGTGAATCCGTTCGGCAGCGCGCGGCTCTCGGCAAGCACCTGCTTGAAATCCGCAAGCTCGCTCTCCGTGGGCAGGTTCCCGAACAGGAGAAGATACACCACCTCCTCGAATCCGAAGCGCTCGTCCGCCTGGAACCCCGCCACGATATCGGCCACGTCGATACCACGATAGGTCAGTCGCCCCTCAACGGGTACCTTCTCCTGCTCGTCGATGATGTATCCGTGGACGTCACCGATCTCGGTCAAACCGATCAGTACGCCCGTGCCGTCCTCGTTGCGCAGGCCGCGCTTGGTCTTGTAGCGCTTGTGCTCCTCCGGGCTTATGACGCTCTGCTTCTGCGCCAGCGGCGCGTGAACGTCGAGGAACTCGTCTTTGTGCTCGCTCATTGCATCCTCGTGTATATTCATCCAATTGTGGCGGTCGGCCCTCACCTTAACCTGTCGCCTCCCGTTTCGTGAAGTACAACTCAAAGATTTCGTGTTGCTGCTCCAGCCCTTTGCGCTCGAAGGGCGTCTCCGGCCGCCAGGCTAGTCGCGGCGCGAAGCCCTCATAGGGATTGGCGAAATCCGCGGATTCGGCGAAAGCCGTGAGTATCTGAATCGCGTAGTCTTCCCAGTCGGTCACTACGTAGAGGTAGGCCCGGGGTTTCAACACCCGTGAGAGGAAAGGGGGAAAGCTCTTCTGAATGAGCCGCCGCTTGTGATGCCGCTTCTTCGGCCAGGGGTCGGGAAAGAATATGTGACAACCGGAGAACGTTTCAGCGGCGATCATGTCCCGGAGCACCTCCACGGCGTCGTGATGGATGAGACGGAGGTTGGTGAGCCCTCGTGCCTCGATCTGCCGGAGCACCCGGGCCACCCCCGGTTTGTGTACCTCGACACCGAGGAAGTTGGTACCCGGGTAGCGCTCGGCAATGTCAACCGTTGCATACCCCATGCCGAAACCGATCTCCAGCACCAGCGGCGCATCCGGGTGCGAGAACGCCTCGGCTACGTTACGGCGTTCTTCCGCGTATGGTAGACAATAGACCGGGGCAAGCCGTCGGTACGCTTCCCGGCGCTTGGGGCTCATGTTGGTGTTGCGAACGACGTAGGTGCGCACCTCGCCCGGTGCGCGCGGTGTATCCTCTGTCATCGGTTCTATCCTCGAGATCCCTGGAGAAAAGATTCCACTTCGGCCACGGTTTCCATCGTCAACAACGCCCGGGCCGTGCGTGCGGCTTCGGCAACCGACGCCTCGGTGACCGCCCGCTTCAGGTCCGGAACCTTGGCGGGTTCCACGCTGAACCCGGTAAACCCGATACCGAGAAGAAACCCCAGCATCAAGGGGTCCGCCGCGGCGTCCCCGCACATCGTAAACGGTGTGCGCTCCCGGGCGCTCACGCGCGCTACCCGCTCGAGCGCCTTCAATACGGCGGGATGGTAGTTCTTGTACATGGCACCCACCCGGTCGTTGGTTCGATCTACTCCGAGCATGTACATGACCAGATCGTTCGTTCCCACCGAAAGGAAGTCCGCGTGTCTGCAGAGAGCCTCGATACACCCGACTGCCGACGGTAGCTCCACCATGGCCCCGAGACGGGGTTCCTCGTTGTGGGGCACGCCTTCCCGCTCGAGGTCCTCCAGGCAGCGGTCGAGCACGTCGCGGGAGGCAAGGAATTCGTCTACCGAAGAGATCATCGGTAGCAGGATCCCGAGCTCGATTCCTCTGCCCGCCCGAAGCATGGCGCGCAGCTGGTCCGCGAAAAGGTCCTTATTATCGAGGGAGAAGCGGATTCCCCGGTAACCGAGAAACGGATTCGCCTCCCTCGCGCCGTTCCGTCCCACAAGCTTGTCGCCGCCGATATCGAGGGTACGGAGCACCGCCTCCCGTTTGGCCATTGCGGCGATTACCCGTCGGTATATCCGGTACTGTTCTTCTTCCGTGGGAAAGTCGTTTCGCACGATGAAGGGAAACTCGCTTCGATACAGGCCGATCGATTCCGCCCGATATCGGCGCGCCGTTTTTGCATCGGCGAGGATGTTTATGTTCGCCTCGATCCGCACCCGCACGCCGTCGGCCGTCCGGGTTTCCTCGGGAATACTCTCGGCATCGACGGGACGGCTCTTGGCCCGCAAGTTTGCGGCGAAGGTCTCCCGGACCTCCTCATCCGGGGCCACATAGATGAGCCCCTGATAGGCGTCGAGAACGAGCTCCGTGTCTTCCGGCAGCTCGAACACCCGCTGATCCCGGGTGAGCACCACCGGCAGCCCGAAGCTCCGCGAGAGAATAGCGATGTGTGCGGTTATCCCACCGTCGAGCAACACGACGCCTTCGGCGTGCTGCGTCGCGATCTTGACCAGCTCCGAGGGGAAGAGCTCGGCGGCGACGACGATCTGGTGCTTGTAGTCGCCCGCGTCGTCGGGCGTGCCGCTGAGGTTCCGGATGATCCGATGCCCGAGGTCCTTCACGTCCTGGCTCTTTTCCTTTACCCGCACGTTCTCGCTTGACGTAAAGATCTCTACGTACTCGTTCACCACCTTCACGACCGCCGATTCCGGGGGTAGGCCGCGTTCCATTTCCCGGCGCATGCGACCGATAAACTCCTCGTCCCGCAGCATCAACAGGTGGGAGCTGAAGATGAGTGAGGCGACGTCGGCGTAGTCATCCTCGATCTCGAGCTGGAGCGACTCGAGCTGCTCCTGCGACAACCGCAGTGCCCGTTGAAAGCGCTCCGTCCCTTCCTCCCCGAAGCTATGCTCGTGCTCGAAGAGCCGGAACCCCCCGCCGCGACGGCCGAAGGTAACCGCCTCCCCCGATGCCAGGCCGACCGAAACGCTCGCTCCGCGGATCACCGTATTCGGCTCCGGACTCTCCGCGGCGGGACGCTCCCCGTGACCCCCGTGGAGCTCCATCAGAATCTCGACATTTTCGAGGGTAGCCGCCAGCTGTGAGGCAATGGCTTGAATGGCGCGGGTATCCTGGGTCCCGAAGTACTCAGAACTCCCGTGATGCAGCACCATGGCGCCGATGCGCGTAAGACCCCGCTTGATCGGCACGGCAAGCATGGACTCATACGCTTCCTCGGATATCTCGGGAACGACCATGTAATAGGGGCTGTCTTTTGCGTGGCCTTCGCGGATCGGCCGGAGGTCCTTAAGCGCCGTACCCGTGATTCCCTCACCCAGCCGCAGCCGCAGCCGTCCCACCGACTGCGGATTCAGCCCCCGGGTCGCCCGCAGGACGTATGTATCGCTCTGCTCGTCGTAGAGAAAGATCGAGCAGGCGTCGGCCTTCATGTGTGTGGCAATGAGATCCACCACATCGGAAAGGAAATCCTCCAGGCTGGTCTCTTTCCCAAAGAGACCGGCAAGCTCTGCCACCCCCCAGATGAGGTCGATGTTATTCTTCTGCATACACCCCCGTGCTACCCGCCGCTGTATGCTTTATCATACCATAGGTCATAGCAGCGAAGAAAGCTTGCTCCGGATGAACTCCGATTTCTCCTTCAGCCCGACCGTTCCGGTCTCCAGCCGCAACACCTGGGGCCTGTTCGGATCGAGCCCGACCTTGCCGCCACCGGCCTGGATGAGCTCCAGGACGCGATCCGGTGACACCACCGCAAGCTTCGAGAACTCGATCTCGACCACGCCCTTGCGCTCCTTCAGGCTCGATACGTAGAGCTTCTTGCAGATGATGCGGATCTCCGCCAGGGACAGGAGGCTGTTTACCTCGTCGGGAAGCGGCCCGAAGCGATCCTCCAGCTCCCCGTGCACCGCCTCGAGCTCTTCCTCGGTACCGACCGCGGCGATCTTCTTGTACACCTCCATCTTTTCCACCGGCTCGGAGATGTAGGAGTCGGGGATGTAGCCGGTGTACTCGAGCTCCAGGTACGGCTCCGGCGGCCCCTCCTCTTCTTCGCTCTCCTCCAGCTCCCTGATCGCCTCGTCGAGGAGCTTCAGATACATGTCGAACCCGACCGACAGAATATCTCCGGATTGTTCCCGCCCGAGAAGGTTGCCGGCACCGCGTACCTCCAGGTCCTTCAGCGCGATCTTGAAGCCGGACCCGAGCTCGGTGAAGTCCGAGACTACCTGGAGCCGCTTCATGGCAAGCTCCGACAGCGCCCGCTTTTCCGGGTAGAAGAGGTAGGCGTAGGCAAGGCGTTCCGACCGTCCCACCCGGCCGCGCAGCTGATAGAGCTGGGAGATTCCGTACATGTCCGCCCGGTCGATAATGATGGTATTGACGTTGGGGATGTCGATTCCGTTCTCGATGATGGTGGTCGAAACGAGCACTTGAAACCCGCCATGAACGAAGCGGTGCATCTTGTCTTCGAGCTCCTGAGAACTCATCTGCCCGTGAGCCGTCTCGATCAGCACCTCCGGTAGGAGCCGCTCGAGAAACCGCTTGACGTGCTCGAGGGTTTCCACCCGGTTATGCAGATAGTAGACCTGTCCTCCCCGGGAGACCTCTCGGCGAACCGCCTCGGCAACCTTCTCCTCGTCGAACTCTTCAATGAAGGTCTCGATTGGGCGGCGGTTGCGCGGCGGCGTGTTCAACACCGACATGTCCCTGATCTTCAGAAGCGACATGTGCAGCGTACGGGGAATGGGTGTGGCCGTCAGGGTGAGGGAGTCCACCGAGGCCTTGAGCTCCTTCAGCCGCTCCTTGTCCTTCACCCCGAAGCGCTGTTCCTCGTCGATGACGAGCAACCCGAGGTCCCGGAACCTCACGTCCTTCTGCAGGATACGGTGGGTACCGACCAGGATATCCACCCCCCCGTCGGCTACCTCCGTGAGGGTAGTTCTCTGCCTCGACCGGGGGATGAACCGCGAGAGCATGGCCGCGCGGACCGGGAACTTCGCCACCCGCTCGGTTATCGTCTCGTAATGCTGTTCCGCGAGTATGGTGGTCGGTGCGAGAAAGGCGACCTGCTTCCCGGCGGTGACCGCCTTGAAGGCCGCCCGCAGCGCCACTTCGGTCTTACCGTAGCCCACGTCCCCACAGATCATGCGGTCCATGGGGGCGGGGCGCTCCATATCCTGCTTGACCTCTTCGATGCAGCGGAGCTGGTCCTCGGTTTCCTCGTAGGGAAAATCCGCTTCGAAGTCCAGCTGCCACTCCGTATCCCCGCCGAAGGCAAAGCCGTGGGCCTTCTGCCTGCGTGAGTAGAGCTTGACCAGGCGCTCGGCCAGGTCCTCCACGCTGTGCCGTACCTTATTCTTCCGTTTCTCCCAGGACTTCCCGCCGAGGCGGTCGAGCCGTGGTGATTCGCCACCATGACCGATGTAGCGCTGTACGAGGTTCACCTGCTCCAGGGGGATAAACACCGATTCCTCACCGGCGTAGGTGAGCTTGATGTAATCCCGCTCGTTCCCCGCAGCGCGCATGCGTTGTATGCCCTCGAAGCGGCCGATCCCGTAGTTCACGTGGACCACGTGGTCGCCGGGGTTCAGCTCTACGAAGGTGTCGATCTCGCGGCTCTGCACGCGCTTGACGGACCGCGGCACCCTCTTGCGCCGGCCGAAGATTTCGTTCTCCTCTATGACGCAGAGCCTGAGATCCGGCGCGCTGAACCCCTGAGATATGCCGTGGGGAAGGATCCGCGCCGTTGTCTCGCCGAGCATGTGCTCGATCCGGTGCGCCTGACGCTCACTATCGGCGAAGACGAAGATGTCGTAGCCCGCACTCTCGAGACCGGAGAGCTCTTCCTTCAGGAAATCGACGTTGCCGAAGAACGACCGCGGCGGGGCGTAGGAGAAGACGGCGTCCGCCGGTTGCTCACGCTCCTGCAACACATGAAACCGCATCACGGCCTCCCGCCGTTGCTCCGAATCCTCGAAGGGAAGCAGAATGCGTTCCGGCCGCGGCGGATTGCCGTCGCCTCGGGCCTTACGATAAAGCCCGTCGTACTCCCGGACCAGTGCATCGGCACTCGAAACCAGCCGCTCATAGTCGGCGAACACCACCGTTCCGTACGGAGAAAGGTAGTCAACAAGCATCCCCGGTTCCTCGAACGCCAGCGGATAGTACAGCTCCTCGCCGGAGAACCAGCCATGGGTCCGCAGCGCCTCGAGCACCGCGGCCCCGTCGTCGGGAATCTCCGGAAGCGCCGCAAGCCGTCTCGCCAGCGTTTCGATACGCTCCTCGTCCCATACCACCTCCCGCATAGGCAGGAGGTCCACTTGGTCCACGGTCTTCGTGGAGCTCTGCGTCAAAGGATCGAAGAAGGTAATGCGCTCCACCTCGTCGAACTCAAAGACGATGCGCACCGGCTCCTCGTGACCGGCCAGGAAGATGTCGAGGACTTCGCCCCGCAGCGCATACTCGCCCCGCACCGACACCCGCGGCACCCTACTGTAACCGTAGCGACCGAGTCGGTCGCCGAGGGACACCGGGTCGAACGCCGCCCCGCGTTTCACCGTGAACAGCAGTGAGCGCAGGTACTCAGGCGGCGGTACCGGCGTAGAGAGCGAACGCAGAGGGGCGATGTGAACGGCGCGACGAGCCGCCAGCAGCTCGCCCAGCGCCCGCGAACGCCGACCGAAGACGTCCGAGTTATGGGGCGTGGGGCGGTATGCGAGGGTTTGCCACCAGGGGAAGGGCTCTACCGCCACGCCGAAGAGCTCGAGGTCGCTTTGGAGATTCCGCGCCTCCTGCTCGGTGGGGACCGTCAACAGGAACGGATGGTGGGATTGCTCGTACAGACGGGATAGAATGAGGGCGAGGAAGCTTCCCTTGGGACCCGCCGCCTCGATGGGAAAATTCCGGCCCCGAAACTGCGATGCAAGCGTTTTGTATGGCGGATAGTCCTTGAGCTTGGCGGTTACGGCTTCAGTAAATAATGTTATCATGTATTATTCCGAAAATGTAATAAACTGAGCTGGAGATGAGTCCGTGAAAGGCAAATTGCTCATCCTTGCAGGAATCGTTCTCGCGGCAACGAGTCTCGGCGCCGGGGCAGAAGAGGCGGATCTGTCCATACGCTACTTCGACAAGTCCATCTATACTACGGGTGACGATATCTTCATCAGGATGACAGTCAGAAACGAATCTGCCGACACCTATCGCTTTCGCCTGGCCGACAATCGTATGTTCAACGTGGAGTTCGACGTACGAACCCTCTCGAACACGCGAGTTTCCGCTTCCGATCAATTTAATAGAGAACTCGCATCCAATCAACGTGTGTTCTACCGTGAAGTCGGTCTCGCGCCCGGTGAGGAATACGCCTTCACCGAAAACCTCACCGATTACGTGGACCTGTCGGAAGCCGGGATGTACGTCGTTCGCGCCCGTTTCTTCCCGGAGCTACGCTCCGGTACCGAAGCCTCCAATGAGGATCCCCCGGACGCGCTCTCCTCGGGCCGACTGATGCTGTCCGTCCGTCCGCCCTCCGACGAGGAGCGGGCCGATGCGGAACGGGCCGACATTTCACGGGAAGAGCTGCGCAGGGAGGCCGTTGATGAGCTGAGTCGGGAGTCTATGCCCCCGGACGAGGTGGTGGAGTATACCATAAAGGCGCGACAGCAGGGACAGTGGAACCGGTTCCTCCTTTACCTCGACACCGAGAGTCTGCTCCGGTCCAGCCCTGAGCGGGAAAGACGCTTCCAGCGCCTCTCCGAAGCGGAGCGCATGGAAGAAATCGAGGCCTTCGAGGAGGAGCTGACCAAGGAGACGGTGGAGGACACCATCAACGTCGTTCCGGACGAGTACGAGATCGTGGAAACAAGCTACACCGAGGACGAGGGCAGCGTGGTCGCCCTGCTCCGCTTTCGCTACGACGATTTCACCGAAATCAAGGAATACACATACTTTCTCCGCCGCGACGGCGACTACTGGCAAATCTACGACTATAATGTAACCAACGTGGGTACCGAATGAAGCTACTGCTCATCACCGAATCGGAAGAGCTACGCGACCGGGTCGCACACGAGTTCAGACCCCATCAGGTAGAGATCATCCGCTATTTCAGCCCGCTGAAGGGGATGGACAACCTCGATGAGATCGCCCCCGACGTGGTTCTCTTCAGCGCCGAGGACTTTCCACGACATTGGAAAACCTTCCTCACCTTCCTGCGCAACAGCTATGCCCGGGACCGCATGGTTTTCGTCCTGCTCACCGGCCGAGACTTCGATGCCGAGGAAGCGTCCAAAGCCCAGCACCTCGGCGTCAATGCTGTCGTGGATTCTTCCTTCGAGAGCAAACAAGAGCTGAACCGCCTTCGCGACATCATTACCCGCTACAAGCGCCTCAGCGAGAACCGCAATACCTACCGTCACACGCCGGATCAGTTCGACAGAGTCGGTTTTCTGTTTTCTCACCCGGTTCACCTTCGGCTAATCGCCGGCACGGTGGAGGACATTTCCAGTACGGGCCTCCGGTTCGTGCCGTACCGCCCCGAGCTTGTGCAGGATTTGAGAACCGGCGGCACCTTGAAGTCATGCTCCCTGCGTATCGGCGAGGAGATTGTGAGCCTCGACTGCACGGTAACGCGTAACACCGATAGTCTGGGGCTTGGCTTCGAAGAGATCGACAACGATGTACAGCGGAAGATCGGCGCGTACATCGAGGACCACACTCGCCGTGCCATGGGCAAAGGCGGCTCCTGAGCTTCCGCCTGCGGAACCGCCCGCCGCAGCCTATCGGTCGGCCTACCGGCACCGGGAGCTTTGCCCTTCTTCACCGCCGACGGGGCGGTTCAGTACACTGTATAGAGAGGAGCCATGAGCGATCAGACTACCCAAACAAAACCGGTTCCCCGATTCTACGAGACCCGCGAAGACGGGATGCTCCGTTGCCGGTTGTGCCCGCACAACTGTGTGATTGCGCAGGGAAAGACCGGGTTCTGCAGGGTCCGAAAGAACGAAGCCGGAGAGATGACGCTCCCGTTCTACGGTCATGCGAGCGCCCTCGGTCTCGATCCCATAGAAAAGAAACCGCTGTATCACTTCTACCCGGGCAAGCCGATCCTCTCGATCGGGTTTCTCGGCTGCTTCATGCGCTGCCCGTTCTGCCAGAACTACCGGATATCCCAATCCACCGTCGCCCGTACGCAGTACGTTTCGCCGGAGGCTCTCATCGAGGAGGCACGGCAGTCGGGATCCTTCGGCGTGGCCTACACGTACAACGAGCCGGCAATACACGCGGAGTACGTACTCGACAGCGCCGAGCGGGCGACGGCGGTGGGGCTCAAGAACGTGCTCGTAACCGCGGGGTATCTCAACGAGGAGCCGGCACGGCGGATTTACGGCGCGATGGATGCGGCAAATATCGACTTGAAGAGTTTTCGTGAGGAGTTCTACCGCCGAGAGCTCAGAGGGGGGCTCGACGAAGTACTCAGGAACATAGAGATCGCTCACGAGCGCTGTCACGTCGAGGTCACGACCCTCGTCATCCCGGGAAAGAACGACTCCGAGGAGGAGATTCGCGGAATCGCGCGCTTCCTTGCGGAGCTCGATCCCGACATCCCACTCCATCTTTCGGCGTACTATCCGAGCTACAACTACACGACCGAACCCACGAGCCCGGAGCAGCTGTTCTCCCGCGTAGAGTTGGCCCGGGAGCACCTGCGCTACGTGTACGCGGGGAACGTGCCCGGCCGCGCGGACACTCACTGCCCCTCCTGCGGGAACCTCCTCATCGAGCGCTCGGGCTATCGCACCCGGATTCATGGCGTCCGGGAAGGACGCTGCACGAGGTGTGGTGAGGCCGTTCCGGTGGTGGGCGTGTGAGAGGCCGGGCTACCGTTTAGAGGCTTGACAAGTTCTTGGAGCTTGGGTATGTTGGGCCTCGCTTTCGAGGCATTCCCCTGTAGCTCAGCCGGTAGAGCGAGTGGCTGTTAACCACTATGTCGTTGGTTCGAGTCCAACCGGGGGAGCGATAACGGCCCGCTCATGCAGCGGGCCGTTTTTTCCTTCGCTGCTCATCCGCCGGCGTTACTCGTACACCCGCATGGCGATTTCATTCTTCCGGTGGGGTTTGTGACGGGGAAGCTGCGGTCGTACCGGTCGATTGTCTCCTCGCCACTGAAACGCATATGCGGTTCATACGGCGTCATTCCCCTTCAGCAATGTAGAGCTCCTCGAACGCACCCATCTGCACCCAGCCGTCGCTGCCGTTTCGCAGAAGACCCATGAAGTCGAGCCTGGGTCCCCACCTGGTCCATCGAGCAGATGCGCGTGCCTGCTACTCCTGTTTGGGCCGGTCGTCGAGCGTCAGGTAGTCGCCTATTGACGCGGGGTTCTGTCGCAGATCGAGAACCCTGTAGACGATGACCACGTCGTCCTCGATGAGATAGTAGACGGCGAAGGGGAATCGTCTGGATAGGAGACGGTGGAATCCGAACGTCTTCGGGTGTATTCCAGCATAGAGCAACAGCGAGTCAATGTCGGAGAAGAGAGAGTCCAAGAAGTAGTCACCAACACCCCACCCGTGACGTGAGTAGAACCGCCTGCCACGGTCGAGATCCTGGATGGCAGACTCAAGAATCTTTATGGTCATCAGCCCGGGCTTCGCAGCCGTCGCTTCGCCTCTTCCCAGTCCACGACCTGCTCAGTACCGGCAGAGACTCGTGATCGGGTCTGCTCGAGAACCTCGCCGTGCCATTCGGGTGATTCGAGGGCGGGATCCTCTTTCGAAATCTCTTGCCAGAGCACTTCCATGGCGCGAAGCTTTTCTTCACGGGACATGTTCTCGATGTCAGCTGACGTGATCATGTCAGTAAGAGTATAGCGATATCAACGCTCGGTCTCAATCTGCAAGTGCTAGCGCTGTAAGCGGCCGATGTGAATAGCAGAGAATGTGCAATTTCGGCCGCCGTTGACATCAACATCGCAGGCCACCACCCACAGCTTCAACAGTCATGAGCTCGTCCGGGGAGTTCTCTCCTCTCGGAAGATTGGCCACCATGCCGGAGCCGCGCGCTCGCAAGGCCACTCGCCCCGTAGGGCCGTTCTGGGGCGTTCAGTGAAGTTGGTTCCATCGTCAAGTTGAGGTACCAGTCGTGCAAGGCGAAGCTCTCTGATGTCGGCGGCACGGCGTGAACGAGGAGTACTGCGTCGACCTCCACGCGGCATCCCGGCCTGAGAACGCGGCCGCATGCCATCTGTCCGCGTGATGCGAATCGCGGTCTCTTACGTCCTTGCTTGCGTCAAGTGTCTTCCGGCAGCTCAAAGAGATCGTGGACGCTGCACTCGAGCGCCCGGGCGAGCTTCAGCGCGAGGACGGTGGACGGCACGAAGACGTGATTCTCCACGGTGTTGATCGTCTTGCGTGAGACACCGACGATATTCGCCGGCTGCGACTGAGTCAGGCCGACGCGTTTTCGTCGCTCAGTCAGGTGCGTTACGAGTTTCAAGCCATTCTCTTAGTCCGGTTATCCCCATGAAGAGACAGTAGGATCCGCCTGCGAGCATACCGCCGAGAATGCAGCCCGAGCTGGGGGTTCCATGCTCACGATGACGAGGATTCCATTGGAGGGGTCCCGCTCGAGAAGATGGGCCCGGGCGAAGGCCTGCTCTCGTGGATCTTCGTTGACGCAGAAGCACAATGCCATCGGCTCGGCTTGCGCCTGCTGGAAACCGGCATTGGCGCGATGGACGAGGCAGGACTGAATACGCAGTTCGCTCTTGTCCGTGCAGACAACACCGCTTCCTGGAACATGTTCGCGAAAAGCGGCTACACCCGACCGAGCGTCTTCAGATCGCTCTTCGGCTACTCGATGAAGGGTTTCGGGAAACGTCTCGGGTACTCGTTTGCGACCGGATACAGCACCTGGGTCAGGGATCACTCCCTGGCGCGCGGGAGTGTTCACGCCCGCGGGTGGGCCGTGCTCACGAGCCTGCTGTTCTCGCTCTTCATTGGTGCGGCGCTCTCGTTGTTCTCCGTGCGTGGCGTCGAGTTCTTCTTCGTTGGTATGGCGGCGGTGACAGCGATCACGGCGCGGAGAATGCTCGTGGCCTATCCAATTGCCAGGCTATCCGGGCCCGTTCGATTCGATGCCCCGCAGGGGGGAACGCCGCTGAGCGTGCTGCCGGCGCTGGCGTTTGGTGCCTGGTGGCCGACCTTTGGCTTCTTCGTGCCGAAGGCGGACATCGGCGCGATCGGATTGGTCGTGAGCGTTCTCGCGATCATCCTCTTCTGAAGCGCAGAAAGGTGGTGAGGATGAAGAACTGTTCTGCGCGAGGCGTAGCCACCGCTGTGGCGTTGGTCTCTTCCTTGGAGTGTGCGCACCTCTCCTGTTCGCCGGCGAAGGTACTACCGTGAATGGGTACCGGTGCATCTGCGAGAACGGTGGGCGCGGTCTCAGCGTCGTTGATGTGCTGCACGCAACCGGAGACCACTCCGTCTTCCTATATCTGTTCCAATGATACGATCCTGAAGGGTTCGCGATCCTGTCTGACGCCGAGCAGGCTGACAAGACGGTATGGCCGCCAATGGACGACGCGTTCACTGCCGTACGCGAGGTGTGCGCAACCATGCCGGACGAAGAGATCAAGGCAATTCTCGGGTACCACATCAGTGCCCCAAGACGAGCACTGGACGGCGCTTATCCCATCGTGAATCCTCAGTTCCTCATGGATGCCGGGCATATGACCCACCGTACCCGCACCGGCGTTCTCACAGGGTCTGACCAGCGCACGCAGACCACCTTCGCAGATGGAGTGCTGATGATTGAGGGTGCACAGATCGCCGGTACCGCGTGGTCTGCCCAGGCAGGGTCGGTCTTCTCACTGGACGCGGTGATCATGGATGTGGGGCGCCCATCAACTGGGAGGCGCGGTTCGAAGGGTTGGCTGGGAAGAACCCCCGGTGGGGGCATGGGCTCACGTTACAGCGGGACGGTGGTCCCCAGCATCGATGAGAACCACAGTTCACGAACACGATTCACGCGACAGCCGTCTGGTCGACGTAGATCAACGGCGCCGAGAAGTGACCGCGCCCCAGCGCGACGCCGTCGCCGTCCGAGTTCGAATGCGCGTCTGCGGCATCATGTCCATGTTCCCCGCGCGGTCCATCGAGCAAACGGCGTACGCGTACGTGTCATCCAGATCGCCGTTGAGATGTATATCATCCTAATATACATTGAGCGTATATGGAGTCTGTGTCGCTGCCCGAGTTAAAAGGCTTCGATTGGGACGAAGGCAGCGCCGATAAGAACGGGGAGTCGCACAAGGTGAGCCCGCGCGAGGCGGAGCAGGTGTTCTTTAGTCGCCCGCTCTTCGTGGCGTTCACGCTCCGTGACGATTCGATCAGGGTGATATCGGCCCGCGACATGAGTCGGCGAGAGAGAAAGGTGTATCAGGGATGAAAGACATACCGCAGTTCAACAACGAAGAAGAGGAACGGCAGTTCTGGGCCGAGCACGATTCGACCGAATACGTTGACTGGTCGAAGGCGAAGCCAGCGGTATTCCCGAATCTGAAACCGTCCACGAAGACGATCTCCCTGCGGCTGCCCGAATCCATGCTCGAGGAGCTCAAGCGCCTTGCC
>JBKHEN010000045.1:0-18666 GCA_046540795.1 Spirochaetaceae bacterium
GTTTCCGCGGTCGCTCGAGCGGCTTCGGGTGCGGGTGCGGGTGCGAAGACAGTGGCGGCAACGGCCGCACTCGTCTGTATTCTTCTTGTCGTGCTCACGGCTCGGCCTGCGTCGGCGCAGGAGCTGGTACGGGAGCCGGAAACGGTGAAGCAGGGGGACCCCGCCGTATTCGTTTTCGAATGGTCGGCGCAGACCGGCCCCTCGGCGGTACCTGACGAGGACGCGGAGGAAGCGGGGCTTGACAGAGCGACCTCCGCCGCGACCTTCGGCGATCTCGGGCGGAGTGCCTTTCTATCGCTGGAATCTCCGGAGGAGGGCCGAATCCTCACGACGCGGTGTTTTCCGCTGGAGGAGGACCGCTGGACCTGCATGGCAGGCATCTCGAGCACACGAAAGCCCGGATCGTATCGGGCGAGCATCGTCCTCGGTGGTGCAGTCGGGGGGAGCAGAGAGCTCACCACCGAGCTGCAGATCGAAGAGCGGGAGTTTCGTCGCGAAACGATCCCCCTCGACCGATCCCTTACGCGCTTGCGATCGGAGCCGGATGAGCGCAAAGCGGAGGAGGCGGCTACGCTTGCCGAGCTCATCGCACGCTTCGATCCCGACGCGGTGTATCACCGCGGTCCGTTCACCCTGCCGGTGGAAGATGCTCGCAAGACCTCGCTCTTCGGGGACCGCCGGACCTATCAGTACGTCGACGGAGCTTCGGCGAACGCGGTTCACTACGGTTTAGACCTAGCGGCGGAAACGGGAACCGGCGTGCGCGCAGGCGGCGCGGGACGGGTGGTCATGGCCGACGAGCGAATAATATCGGGGAACACGGTGGTGATCGAGCATTTACCCGGGGTCTACGGTCTGCACTACCATCTTGATGAGATTCGGGTCGCAGAAGACGATGTAGTGGAGCCGGACACCGAGATCGGCACGGTCGGCTCCACGGGGCTTGCTACCGGTCCGCATTTGCACTGGGAGGTGCGGGTGGCCCGGGTGCCGGTGGAACCGGAAATGCTGTTATCCGAGGGCCTGATTGACACGGTTCATTATTCTCGAGATACTATGTATCGGAAACAAATGCCTGAAATGCCACAGTAAGGGAGGTGATTTCAATCGCTCATATTCGGGTAGATGAGGGAGAAAACCTCGAGAAAGCCATCAAGCGGTTCAAGCGCATGGTGGAAAAGGAAGGCATCATCCGCGAGTGGAAGAAGCGGGAGTATTACGAGAAGCCTTCCACTATTCGCAACCGGAAGCGCAAGTCGCTGGAACGAAAGCTTGCCAAGAAGGCGCGGAAGATGCAGCAGAGCCGCAGTTACTAGCGCCTCCTCATAGGGATTATGGTGTATGCCCTCGCTCCCGTGCAGAATGGTTGTCTGTCCGGAGCCGAGGGTTTTTTTGTCTCCGCTTATCGTCGGGGCCGCGGTCGTAGCCGTAGGCGGCATTACCATAGGTACGTTCAACTATGTTTACAGCCGTTGCCATTAAAGGGGTGACCGGGGCGTCTCGAGGTCGGCTCCGGAAGGGAACGGAGGTTCTCGTGGACCGGCCTCCTTCAGGCCGGTTCGAGCTGCAGGATGCCGTCTTGTATCCCGGCGGCCGGACCGTGGAGGTGCGTCGAGTGGAAGAGGCCTCCGCCGGCCGTCTCCGCTTGCTCCTGCGCGGGGCGACGCGGAAGGACCTCGGCGATGCGGGCTTTCTCCTCGGTCCGGAGGCCGAGATGTGTGTGGCGCCTTTTGCGGTGTGTCGCGGAGAGGTGCGAGCGGGTACCTATGTGTTGAGTGAGCTTCCTCGTCCCGCGGGTGGACGGTCCGCAGCCTCGTGGGAAGGGGGGGCGACCGTGCGAACGGCACCGGTGCGCGTGCGGGTGGAGCCGACCACTGATGCCGTGATGCTGCGCGCCGAGCGCGCGGTTCCGTTTCTACCGGCGCACCGATACCATTTCGAGGACGGCGGGTCGGTAACCGTGCTTGCCGCGGGGCCGAGACCGGAGGTGGCCGCTCTCGACCGGACGGCATCGTTGGTGCGGTACGCCGACCCCGGAGATCCCGGCTCTCTCGAGCGGTTGTCCCTCGGGCTGTACGGCATTACCCCCCGACTCGGCGGTGTGACCGACGGGGTGCGCTTCGAACACTACCTCGTCAGCGAAGAGTGGATGCAGGAATCCACCGAGGAGCTTGCGGAGGTGCTCAGAGAAACACCCGAAATACCGCCGGCTGCGGTCTATGAGTCGGTGCGGGAGCTGTGGGGCTATCTACCGCAAACGCTGCGTCGTGAGCTCATCGACGTCCTTTGCGCCCGGCTCGGACTCATTCGTGAAGAAGGGAGGATTCGCGCAGCCGACGGCGGGCCTCCGGAGGCGGTAGCTCCCGCCGGCACACCCCGAAGCGGAAGCTCGCCGCACACCGCCCCGGAAGCTTCACGGGGATTGTCGCCGGCGGAACGGAGCATTCTACGGACCGTGCAGCGGGCGGGTCGCGGAGGGGAGCACGTGAAGTCGCCTCGCCTCGAACGGGCCCGAGAGCTCGTACACCGGCTGGCCGAGCAGGGGCTCCTGGTGGAGCTTCCGAACGGGCGGGTATTCTCCCGTGCTGCGTATGCCGAGCTCGCCGGAGCGCTCTTCGATGCGGGTGAGGTGGATGACCGGCGAGCGGCCACGGTGTGGGGAGTCTCGCGGAACACCGGGCGGGAGCTATTGAACCGGATGATCTGCGACGGCCTTGTGCATCGCACCTCTCCGCGGACCGTGGTTGCGGTGGAAGGGGAATTGCGTGAATAGGTTTCTCGGGGCCGCCGGTGCCGTGACCCTGGTGGCTGCATCGCTGCTTTCGACCTCCTGTACGGGAGCGGCGCCGGTTGCAACCCGGGCGGAGCCACGGCTCGTGTATATCGACGACCTCGAAATCGACGAGGTGTATGAAGCGCTTGCGGTGGAGGTTCACGTCGAGGACGCGGACGGCCTCGACGACATCGAATCACTCCACGTAGCACACGATGAGAGCGCCCTGTACTGGAGTTTCGAGGGTGGAGAGTGGGGGCAGCTCCGGCGGGAAGGGGTAGAGCGATTCGTCATCGGCACCCTTGCGGTGCCCGACGGAACGCGGATGCCCCGAGGCCGCTACCGGGTCATTGCGGTCGATCGCGCCGGACATAGTGACGAGACCACGTTTACCCTGGGAGAGACCACCGCTGTACCGGCACGGGAGGCCTTCCCCCGGCTCGAGATGCAGGAGGAACAGGGGGAGCGAGTCTTGCGTGTCGATGGGAGCTTCGAGCGGGTGCTCGTGCAGGGCTACACCGGTGACGGCGCGGCCGTCGGAGAGATTACTCTTTCGCCTGGGGAGACTCGGCACGCGGAGCGGGTGTCGTGGCTACAGGGACCGGCACGGGATCTCCGCCTGTACGTGCAGGCGACCGACCCGGACACCGGAGCGCAGCTCAGACGAGGACCCTACCTCCCCTGAGGTGCCGGGGTGCGGACCCTTCACATCGGCGTTACGCGCGTCTCCGTCTCTGCGCTATCGCTCCTCCGTGCCGCCTCCGGTGAGCAACGCCTTTATCCTCCGCCATATGCTCGTTCCGTAGCGTGCCGAGAAGTCCCGCGCGGCGTCCCGCACCGGATAATCCTGGCCGTACTGTTTCTTCAGCTCGTCCCAGTGCTTGACGATCCACATGTAGAGGTCCGCGGCGGTGCGTCCCGGAAATCGGTTGAGTATGCGCTCGTAGCTGATCACGTCGACGATCGGTTTGAACACGTTGTTGAACCAGCTGACCATCGCCTGTTGAAAAGCGAGCTCCTCGCTGAAGTGCTGATTCAGAAAGTATTTGTGGCCCTCGATATGGTGCAGGACTTCATCATAGCGGCCGATTTCGGTAAAGATCAGATCATAGCGCGGTATGAGCCGCGGCCAGTCGGTGCGACGGTAGAAAACGTTCTTCTCGTAGCAGATAACCGCCTCCTTCAAGTCGGCCCGGGTCATCCGCGGGTCGAGCGTGAGTTCGGTTGCAAGGGAGACGACTTCGGCGTCGATGTACTCCACGCCCTGGGCTTTCGCAACCGATACGCGATGGTTTCCGTCGCGGACGAAATACACGCCGCCGATTTCGTAGAGACGAATAGGGGGCAACGTTACGTCCTGCAGATGAGCGCGATCGATACTCTGCCATCGTCCCCGCAGGGAATCCCGTCGCGGCAGAAAGCTCTTGTTGAAGTCACGATAGCGTCCCTCGCTGCCGATGATGCGGTCGACGGCCACGGTTTGTAAGCCCTTGTAGGTTTCTCCGCTCGGACGGAGCACGTCCTTCACTTCGGAAAAGGACAACAATTCGTGGTTCTGGGGGGTCAGTGCGTGGATGATGTGGCTGATTTTCTCCTGAGTGCGGGCCTTGTTGAAGTCTTCGCGTGCCGTTGCGTGTACGAAATCACTCATCAGTCGCCTCGATCTCCAGAAGATAGTGGTCGTAGACGTTAATGACATCCGTCTCGAAGTAGCGAGTGACCCGGCGTTCATTGAGATCGTAGAGGTGGATGTGGCCGTGCAACAAATAGCGCGGCCGGAATCTTCGCATGAACCATAGGAACCCCGTGAACCCGCGGTGCGCTCGATCCTCTCTATCATGAATACCGCTCGGGGGAATGTGTGAGACAAGGATGTCCAGGAAACGTCCCCGTATCAGGCGGTTCCACAGGAGCTTCGGCACCAACATCAGCATACGGACGGTCATCTCGAACTCCGTATACTGATTCTCCCCATCATTATATCGCAGTGTGCCGCCGAGTCCGGCGATAAGAAGACCCTTTCTCTTTATGACCTTCTTGTCGATGTAGGTAGCGCCGTATCGATGTTGGTGCTCCGCGCTGAACCCGATCGTTCCCGGGGTCAACGCAGGGCTCTTGTGGAACCGCCGATAGGACTGCAGATTGTGATTGCCGAAGACAAAGAGTATCGGCTTGTTGAGGCTGCTTGCCAGAAATCCCAGGTAGCTCATGGGCAGAT
The DNA here is from genome assembly GCA_046540795.1 of Spirochaetaceae bacterium. Classification (GTDB taxonomy): domain Bacteria; phylum Spirochaetota; class Spirochaetia; order DSM-27196; family PWMO01; genus JAAAOH01. The sequence goes on from JBKHEN010000045.1 coordinate 4,992, forward strand.
CGCCGGCCGATATGACCAGCTCCACATCCCCGAACCGTTCCTTCACCGCCGGGCTGTACACGAGAGGGTCGGCGTGGTCGGAAACACAGAGGATTCTCAGGATTCTCATCGGTTACTCAGATCGGCTCGGCCTATAGCTCCACACGCTCCAGCAGTTCTTGCAGCGCCTCTTTGTCGTAGAGATCGATGGGACGCGACTCGGCAAAGTCACCGGCCTTGCGGGAGATCGATGTGCTCGAGACGATGACGCCCCGGTGGATGTTCTCCTGCTTCATGACTTCGTGCATCGCTCGCGCCTTTGCTTCATCGACGATCTCGGTTATCCGGAGGAACCACAGCAACTTCGGCAGCTTACGGGCGTTCCGCCACTTCGACTGCGCCTCCACCGCCACGACCTGGGCGCCACCTTCGATGCTCTCGGCATCCCGGACGGTGAGCCCCATTGCAGCGGTCAGCTTGCGGCACAATCCGAGGAACTCCTCTTCTCCCGCGGTCATGAAGTCCTTCATCCGATCGTCGGTACGCAGGTCCTGGTAACTGCTGAGCTTCTCGGCTACGTCGCGGAAGTCCCGCCGCTGCTCGTAGATCTTTTCCCACTGAGCAATGGCGTCCTCCATGCGGCGGTTCTTCTCATAGACGGCCGCCAGAAAGTACCGTGCATAGAGCAGCTCCCGCCGGTATTGCTCATCCCGCGCGGCCAGGTTCACCGCGCGCTCGAGGTCGGCGGCGGCGCGATTGTGGTCACCCATGCTGAGGTAGGCGACGCCGCGTTCGACGATAGCCTTTATCTTCCACTCGGGCGACCTCGAGGCGCGCTCAAAAGAGCCGACGGCGGACATGAAGTCCTTGCCGTCTCGCTGAACGCGGCCGAGATAGTAGTGGGCCTCCGCGTCGTCCCGGTTTACCGAGACCGCGCGGGACAGGTATTCGTGTGCACGCTTAAGCTGCTTGGCCCGGTACAGATAGACGCCGAGCTTCTTGTACGCCGCACCGTATTCCGGGTCCAGGTCTATTGCCTTCTTGTAGTAAGCGGCGGCTCGGTCGCTACGATTGCGTCGCTCGAACAACGTTCCTACCGTGTAGTGGTAGTAGGGGTTTTCGGGCTCCCGTTTGAGCAGGAGGAGATATTCTTTGAGCGCTTCCTCCGCTTGATTGAATTCGAGGTACAGCTCTGCTATTTTATTCCTGAATGGGACTTCCTGGGCGTAATCGCCGAAGGAGCCGATCTGGTTCACCGTCTTGAGCTCCATCAGTGCCAGATCCGGCTTGTCGTCACCGAGATACGCCAAACCGAGCAGATAATGGGCGTCGGGATCACGAGGCTCTCGTGAGACGATTTTTTTGGCGGTCTTTATGGCCTGACTGTAGCGTTTCTGGCGAATTTGCTCGGCGAGACCGGCAATCTGTTGCGGCGCCACTATGGATCGAACAACGAAAACGGTAATGGCGCCGACAACCACTCCGAGTATGATAATGAGTACAATTATGCCCATCTGTTCATCAACATCGGGACATGTCCCGCTTGCGCATCAGATTACGGTTTTTCCGTGCGGGTGTCAAACTGCGATGAGGGCACCGGGAGGCTGACGTGTTGACGCGTACAATCATCACCGGCGTATTTGCCGGCATTCTGCTGTCGTCGGTAGGCACCACTGTTGCGGCGCAGACCGCCTTTGAAGAGGGGGAGGAGCTGTTCCTTCGCAATAAGCCCCGGGAGGCTGTTTCCCATCTCGAAGAGGCGCGGAGCGAGAATCCTGATAACGAGCAGGTCTATCTCTACCTCGGGATCGCCTACGAGCAGCTCGGAGAGCGGGAGAAGGCGATCGAGGTGCTCGAAGACGGGATCGGAGTTGCGTCCGAAGAGAAAGAGCGAATGCTCCTTGCCGTGGGAAACAACCGGCGCATGGTGGACGAACGGCAAGCCGCGGAGCGTGCCTACGGGGAGGCAATTGCAACGGATAGCCTCTTCGCGCCGGCGTATCTGGCTCGGGCAAATCTCAGGGTGGAAATGGAGAAATACGATCCCGCCGTGGAGGATTACGAGATCTTTCTCGAACTGCGCCCCGATTCTGAGCATCGCGAGGAGATAGAGCGGATGATTGCCCTGCTTCGCGATAAGAGGGAAGAGGAGGAACGGCTCGCTGCGGAAGAGGAGGAGCGTCGGGAGCGTCGAGAGGAGCTTGCTCGACGCGAAGAGGAGCGCCGCCAAGAGGAGGAGGAGCGCCGCCGAGAGGAAGAGGAGCGCCGCCGCCGTGTCCTTCTCGACAGCGTGTTGAACTCGCTCGAGGAGGCCGAGGAAGAAACCGAGAATCTTCCCGGCGGCTCGGAGGACATCCGAGAGCTGGAAGAAGATGTCGACATCATGGAGTAAGATGGAGCGGAGGAATGCTCGTGGATAATCGAATAAAGGTCGCCGTCGCTGCCGGGCTCGGGTTGCTGCTATTAGGCGGCGGAGCATATTTGCTTCTTCGCCCGACGGGAGACTCGCAGCCCACCGAGGTCGAGCGGGCCCGGCAAAACCAGCTCACCCTTGCCAGGGAGTATCTGGAGGAGGAGGAGTATCAGCGCGCGCTCGATCTCGTGGACGAGGTGCTAATCGCCGACGTCGACGACGAGGAGGCGCAGGAGCTGAAGCAACGCATCCTCGAGGCCGAGCGTGCGGCCACCCGGGAGGAGGAGACGCCGGACGACCGTGCCGAACAGGCGGATGCGGAAGACGATGAGACGGAGGACCTGGACGTCGAAGACGTGCAGGAGGCCATCGCTCGGGAGCTGGAGGAGCGGCAAAGGGCTCAGGAAGCCGAGGAGGAGCAACGCCGGGAGGAAGAGGAACGACGGGAACGGGAAGAACAGGAGCGTCGCGAGCGTCTCGCGGAAGAGGAACGGGAGAAGGAGGACCGGATTCGACAGCTCCTCGAAGAAGGGGAGACGGCGATCGAAGAGGAGGATTTTGCGAAAGCCCGACGGAAGCTCGAGGACGTGCTCGATATCGAGTTGGAGGATCAGGAAACCTCCCGTCGCTACGACGCCGTCGCGCTCGCCCGCACCGCGCGCTCGTACTATGACGAAGACCCCGAGGATGAGCGCAATCGGGAGAATGCCCTCGACTACGCGGATCAGGCGATCGACCTGGACGACTCCCTGTGGGAGCCGCACTTTACCCGCGGCGAGGTGCTGAGGCAGGAAGGACAGCTCTCGGAGGCTATCGCTGCCTACGAGGAGGCGGGAAGCCTCAATTCGCAGAATCCGGCGATCTTTTATGCGCTTGCAAATGCTCAGTATCGGGCGGAGCGGTTCCGCGACGCCCGTTCGTCCTATCGAAAGGTAACCGACATCGAGCCGTCCTACCGCAACGCCTATTATAACCTCGGTACGACGAACCTGCGTCTCGGCGACCGCGCCCGCGCCCTCGATGCTTTCGAGCGGGCCACCGATATCGACGAGGACAACGCCATGGCCCACTATCAGATCGGCAACATCCGCTTGCGCGAGGGCGACACGAGGGAGGCCGCCGAACGCTTCGAGCGCGCGATCGAGGCGGATTCTTCACGGGCCAACTTCCACTCGCAGCTCGGTACGGCGCATTACCGCGGCGAACGGCTCGAGCGGGCCCGGGAGGCCTACCTCGAGGCCGTGGATCGCTCTCCGGAGGCGGCGATACACAACTACAACATGGCCGTCGTGGAGAACGCCCTCGGCAACTACGACTCCGGTCTCGATTATGCCCGCGAAGCCGTCAAGCTCGACTCGTCGCCGCCGCAGTACCATTACGTGCTCGGTCAGATTCGGCGCGCCAGGGGTGAGGTGGACGAGGCTATAGAGGCCTTCAGCGCGGCGATCGAGCGAGACGACGGTTATGTGAAGGCGATGATAGAGATCGGAAGCATCCTCGATGATGAGGGTGACCAGGAACAGGCGCTTGAGTTCCTGCGCACGGCTCATGAGATCGAGCCCGACTCCCGGGAGGTCAACAACAACCTCGGAAACGTCTATCTTTCCCAGGACCGATTCGAGGACGCGGCCGAGCACTACCGTGTAGCGGTCGACCAGGCACCGGAGGACACGAAGATTCGCTACAATCTCTCCCGAGCCTACATCGGGGCCGAGGACTACGACGACGCCGAGGCGGCGCTCGAGGAGGTCTTAGACATCGACTCCACCTATTGGAAGGCTCATCACAAGCTGGGAGAGGTCCTCATTGCACAGGAGGAGATCTCCGAGGCCGACGAGGTGTTGCGGCGACTTCTTGAGGAAAACCCCGACTACGATCGACGCGGAGATGTTGAAGAGTTGCTCGAGAGTCTCTAACGTCGGCCGAAAGCTACGATACTTCCGGAGAAAGGAATAACAGCAACATGGCGGAAACGGAAAACGTGATTATCGTCGGGTCGGGACCCGCGGCGCATGCCGCGGCCATTTACACCTCTCGAGCCGAGCTCGAGCCGTTGATGTTCGAGGGCTTCATGGCCGGCGGGATAGCTGCCGGGGGACAGTTAACAACCACCACGGAGATAGAGAATTACCCCGGGTTTCCGGAGCCCGTCCTCGGTCCGGAACTCATGGACCGCATGCGCAAGCAGTCCGTGGCCTACGGAACACGGATCATAACCGAGACGATTGCGAAAGCCGATCTGACCCGGTGGCCCTATACGGTCTACACCGAAGGCGATGCTCCCTATCGCACTAAGGCCCTCATCGTGGCCACCGGTGCCATTGCCAAACGACTGCACTTGCCGGGAGAGGAGAGCTATTGGCAGCGAGGGATCTCCGCCTGTGCCGTATGTGATGGGGCACTGCCCATTTTTCGCAACCAGCCTCTCATAGTCATAGGGGGTGGAGATAGCGCCTGCGAGGAAGCCGGGTTCCTGACCAAGTTCGGAAGCAGTGTGACCATTCTCGTGCGCCGCGACGAGATGCGCGCCTCGAAGACCATGCAGAAGCGGGTGATGAACAACGAGAAAATCACCATTCGTTGGAATACCATGGCCACCGAAGCGATCGGCGACGGAAACGCGCTGACCGGCGTACGGGTGCACAACAAGCAGATCGGACACGAGGAGACTCTCGGGGCTCGAGGGCTGTTCTACGCCATCGGTCACACGCCGAACACCGGCTTCTTAAGCGGGCAAGTCGACATGGACGAGACGGGGTACATCCGAACTGAGGCGGACGCCACCCGTACGAGCCTGCCCGGGGTATTCGCGTGCGGCGACGTCCAGGACCGGGTGTACCGTCAGGCGGTGACCGCGGCCGGCACCGGATGTATGGCCGCCCTCGACGCCGAGAACTATCTGACCTCGCTCTCGGACTGAATCGGCAGGCTACCGGCTACAACGTCCGGCCAATTAGATGGAGGAGCTGCTCCCGCGAGAGCTCGAGCCACAGGGGACGCCCGTGGGGACAGTGGGGCGTCTCGAGGGCGAAGATCTCGCCCATGAGCCGCCTGCCGGTTTCCTCGTCCACCACGTCGCCGTCTTTCAGCGCGGCTTTACAGGCCAGATCCGCAAAGAGGTCACGCTCGATCTCCGCCGCCGCCGAGAGCTCGCGCAGGCTCTCGCAAAGCCGTTGCGCATCCAGCCCCTCCACCGCCGGAATCCCGGTAAGCCGCCAGGAGCCGGCATGAACCCGTTCGAGCACGACCCCGGCCGTCGCGAGCTCTTGTCGGTGCTCGGTAAGGAGCTCGTCCTCCCAGGCGGTCGTCTCGAAGGTGGTCGGCACGAGGAGGTGTTGAACCCGAGGGCTCGAGCGTAGCCGCTCGTAGAGCACCCGTTCGTGTCCCGCGTGCTGGTCGACCAGGTAGACGCCGTGCTCGCTTTCGCCGACTAGAAATAGGCCCATCGCCTGGCCGAGGTAACGTACCGAGGGCGTGTCGGGGCGGGGGACATCGAACTTCCGCGTGAGATCGAAAGCTGCAGGAGCGGCTTGCCCGGCGTCGGCCCGGCCGGAGCCCGGTGTGCCGAACCTCTTGTCGGGCTCGTGGGACGGCGGCTCGTGGGACGGCGGAGAGTCGGCCACCGACCACGGCGAGCTTGGAGGTCGGGCTGCTTCGAGCTCGGGCTCGGTGACCGGTAGCTGACCGCGGCGGCTTGAACCGCCGTGCTCGGCGCCGAGGTATTCCTTTACCCTTCGCACGAGCTGAGCGTGGATCTCGCGGATGTTTCTGAGCCTGACTTCGCGCTTTGCCGGGTGGATGTTGAAGTCGACTTTCCCGGGATCGACCTCTATGAAGACGAAGGCATTGGGAAACAGGCCGCCGGGGAGGTAGTCGGAGAAGGCATACTCTACCGCCTGCACCAGAGCGTATTCCCACACCCGCCGCCGGTTCACAAAGACCTGGATCCGTTTTCGGTCCCGGCGCACCATCTCCAGCCCGGGCGTTATCACGGTAAAACGTAGCCCGGGGCCTTCTCCGTCGATCGTGTGCAGCAGCCGCCGATCGCCGAGGTCCGGATAGGCACCGAGTATCCTGCCTGCGGGATCATCCGGCGGAAGGAATACCTTCATCTTGCCGTCGGTGAACAGCCGAAAGCCGACCCCGGGAAACGCCACGGCCTTGTCGAGGAGGACCGTCTGAGACATCGTGGTCTCCGCCGACGCCCGCTTGAGAAAGCGGCGACGGGCGGGGAACGAGAAAAAGAGGTCCGATACCTCCACGGTGGTACCGCGATTGGCCGGCGCGGGGGCAAGCGAGAGTAGGGAGCCGCCGTCGGCGACGAGGCGATGGCCGCTGCCGGAATCGTCCGGGGCGCTGGTGATTCGCAGTCGGGCAACGGTGGCAATGCTGGACAGCGCCTCGCCGCGAAAACCGAGGCTGCCTACCGCCTCAAGGTCGCGCTCATTGGCGATCTTGGATGTGGCGTGCGGGAGATAGCACAGCTCGAGGTCCGCCTTGGTCATGCCCGCACCGTCGTCGGTGACGCGAACGGCCTTGCTGCCTCCCTCCTCGAGGTGGACCTCTATATGCGAGGCGTCGGCGTCGAGGGCGTTATCGAGCAGCTCCCGGATCACCGAGTAGGGACGGTCGATGACCTCCCCGGCGGCGATCTTCCGGGAAACCTGCTCCGGGAGTACGTGTATTCTCGGCGGCTCCGGGGCTGCGGGCTCTCCCATGCCCCCCTACTATAGTCCGATTCTGGTCTCTATGGAAACCGAGTTGGAGATCTCCGGCTTGCCGTCGGCGTCATAGCGGATCGTACCGTCATCGTTGCGGGGGACCGTCGTCGTCGCGAGCACGGCCAGATCGAGCGTCGGTACGACGGGAATGACCACCTCGCTACGCACGACCGAGTCCGCGTCGAAGAAGCCTGCCTCGCTGAAATCCCCGCGTTTGGCGGCGGTGGCCATAAAGCCGCGGCGGTCGTACTCGGCGGAGGCATGGATCCCGAGGGGCAGCAGCCCTTCACGCAGCTCTGCGCGAAGGCTCAGGTAGTCGTCATCCGACTGAGTCCACTCTCCGGCTGCGTCGATGTTCCAGGGCCAGAGATAGCCGGCGGAGAAGCGCAGATTATCCCCGAAAAGGGTGAACCCGGCTTCGCCGTAGACCCCGGCTCCGGTGCGGGAGAAGGCCTCGTCGTCGGGGTTTTCCAGATAGCGGTAGACCTCTTGTGCGGCCTCGCCGCGGCGGCGTTCGTAGCCGCCGTCGAAATAGAAGGGCCTGAAGATGCCGTCGTAGGTTCGGAAGTCGAGCCGATAATCGAGGAACGCGAAATCGCCGAGCACGCCGGTCATCGCGCCGTAGTTACGCAGCCGCCCTTCTTGGGAATCGATGAGCGTCTCGGTGTGCAGTCCCGCGGAGACGCTATCTCCGTCGCTGTCGGTGAAGGAGTCGCGCAGATACGGCATCAGGCCGCCCACGTCGGTGAACGCCACTAGGGAGAAGAGGTCGGTTTCCACAATCGAAACATCGAGGTCCGCGCCCACCCCCGTTATGATCGGATCCACCCGCCGCAGCTCGTTGACGGAGGGATCCGCAAAGCCGTTGTTCTCGGGCAGATCCCCCGCCGGCCCGATGTCCGCTACCGCGCTCAGACCGAATGCCGTGGTGCGCTGCAACGGCCGGAAGAACAGCCGCCCCCCGTAGATCTCGGGCTCGGTCAAGTCGTTCACCGCGGCTTCCATGCCGAAGCTTCCGATATCAAGGCCGGTATTGAGCCCGATCCGGCGCACGGCCGGGAAATCCACGTCGTTTGCATAGTCGCGCATCAGAAGTCCGTGACCGAGGGTCATCTTGTCGAGATTCCCGAGCTTGAGATGGAACGGGTCTCGCCGTTCGCCGTACTCGAGATATCGCAGCTTCAGCGCCAGGTCGGTTAGCAGATCGCGGACGGCTTCCCCGGGCTCGTTTTCCCAATCCTTGTCGGTGCCGAAGGACCACTCATCGTTGCCCTTCGGCCGATAGTAGGTGCCCGGATCGAAGAGATTGTTGCGGTAGACCGCGGGGAGGTAGAAGGCGGCCTCCATCGGCCCTACCGAGACGGTCGGTTGGAGCACGATCTTCGCATAGGTGTCACCTTCGAGCGTGACCGCTCCGGTCTCGAGGCCCATAATGTCGCTGAGTCCGGAGAGAACCTCGTCGGTTTCCGCCGGTGCCCGTGCCGGCTCGGCGGGTGTCGCTTCCGCCTCTTCAGGTGTGGCCGCGGGCCGGTCATCGCGAGCCCCCTCGTCTTCCTCTTCGGTCTCGGCGGTTCGGCGGCGCGGCACTTGCCGAGGACTCAGCTCGGTGAACTCGAGGTCTTCGAAGAGCTTTGAGAGGGCTGCATCGTCGAGCTCCTCCGCGGTGAAGTCCGGCTTGAAGACATCGGCGAGCTGCCCCGCGTGTACCGTCACTTCCTCACCGGTGTCGACGTTTTCGAAGGAAACACTTCCCTCGCGTACGAAAAGCGCCTCCCGCTCATCCGGGACGACATGGATACCGAAGTCGGTACCTCTGATTCCTCCCATGGCGCCGGGGGTCCGAAACCGGTAGGCGGTACCGCTTGCTTCCGCGGCGACCGCCCTCATCTTGCCCCGAGCGAGGTCGAAGGAATTCGTGCGTTCCTCCTGCTCGCGCCCTGCGAGAGCGTCTATCGTGAACTCGGTTTCCGGCGCCAGCTTGATGATGGTGCCGTTCGGCTCGAGCCTGAGCTCCGCGCTTGAGGCGAAGGTGCGCACCGTGTCGCCGGGGATCAGCTCCATTCCCATGTAGACATCGTTGTATTCGAAGCTCTCCTCGTCGAGTATCTGTATTTCCAGCTCGTCGTCGAAGTATTCCAGTATGGCCGCCGGGCGGTCTTGGGCGAACACGGTTGTCACCGTGGCGGCAAGAACGGCGAAAACGGCCAGGGTGCGCTTCATTGTCACGAACGGCATGCGCTCTGTCCTCCTATCTCAGCGTGATCTCGCTCTGCAGCCCGGAGGTGATCACGTAATCGTCGGTGCTCGGATCGTATCGCAGGTTGTATACCAGAGAGACGGCCGCCGAGGCGGTGTAGTAGGTGATCCTCGTGTCGATGACGGAGTCTTCCGGCTCCACCAGCTCCGCGGGGGAGTCTATCTCGCTTTTGTGGTAGCGTGCTTCGAGCCCGAGGGAGGGAACGAGTCCCTGATCCAGCCTGAGCAACCCCGTAAGCCGGTTATCCGCGCCGTCCACCGATCCGAAGGGTCCCTCCATCGTGGCTTTTGCCACCAGGAGGTCCTCGAAGAGGGAGAACCCTGCTGAACCCTGCCATCCGAAGTGTTCGGCAATCGCGGTCTCGTCGGTATCCAAGACCCGGTACTTTTCCAGACGATAGAGATCGTAGGTGGAATCAAAGTAGACCGGGATAAAGTTTTCCCCATTGTAGCGTAATTGCGCCCCGTAGGTCACCACGCGGACGAGGCGCCCGTCGGTGCCGAGTACGGCGCCGGAGGCCTCGTCCTGCCGGGCGTACCCGGTGAAGGCATCGAGGGTGATCGGCCCTTCGGTGAGCATCGGCAGGGTGAGATCGGCACCCCATACCGCAGCCGTCTCCGGGTCCGATACTTCCGCCGCGGCACCCGTTCGCCGTTCCTCGTCGAGCTTGTCGGCGTGGTAGTCGGGCCGGAAGTCCGCGACGAGGGTGCTCCCCGCCTGCAGATCGCTGAGCAGAGGAACGTCGGTTGCCGCAAGCGGCCTTACGTACAACCTGCCGCCGACCAGGTCGAACGCCGCGAGATTGGCGGCCATCGTCTCCAGACCGAAGAAGGGAAAGTCCACCGCCCGTCCGTCCAGGTGGACCCGTCCGCCGAGGATGCGCCGGTCGGGTAGAAAGTGAGTGTTGCGGTAGCCGCCCATGATGAACCCGTTTCCGAGGGTTACATCATCCAAGGACCCTAGTCTCACGTAGAGCGGCGCCTCCGGTTGTGCCCACTGCAGAAACCGCAGCTTCCCAAGATAGAGCTCCGCAGCGTTAGTGTCCTCGTCCGGGACCCAGTCCTCTTCGCGGATGTCGACCTCCGTGCCGTCGCCGCCGGTGAACGTGTAGTTCAGCGTCAGGTCGAGCCCGAGGGAGAACAGCCCGTAGCGGATCACGGGGTACAACGAGGCCGACTGATAGACCATCGTATCCCCGTCCTCGTCGAAGCTCTGCGTGCCGAGACCGATGCCGAGGCCAAAGCCCCACTCGGCAGCGGCGTCCTCGGAAGCTGCGGATTGTTCATCTTTCGGTTCATCCGCGTCCTCTTGCACGTCCTCTTGTGCCACTGCGGGATGGGCCGCGACTAACAGAACGGTGAAGACGAGTGCGATGTGCCGCGCCGAATACATCCAAACCTCCTCAAAGGCTTTCCCAGTATATCGCAGGAAACTCCAAAATTAAAAGATGCACCAAACCGTCCGTCGATGGAGCAGCCGGTATCGAGAAGCTTGTTGCGGCCCCTCCCGGACAAATCCCGCGGGGTTGCAGCGCCCCGGCGCCGTCGCTATGCTCGAGCGAAAAGGACGGAGGCATGGCCACACAAGACGGACGCGAACTGACCCTGGTAGTCCTCGCAGCGGGCATGGGAAGTCGCTACGGCGGCATCAAGCAGATCGATCCGGTGGGGCCCGGCGGAGAGGCGCTCATTGAGTACTCGATATTCGATGCGCTCCGGGCGGGTTTCACCCGTGTGTGCTTCATCGTGCGCCGAGACATCCGTGAGGCGGTCAGCGGCTTTTTCGATCCCAAGCTCGAGGGCCGGGCCTCGGTTGTATACGCCGAGCAGGACCTCGAAGACGTTCCCGAGGGTTTCACAGTCCCCGCGGGGCGCACGAAGCCCTGGGGGCCGGCGCACGCCGTTCTGGCCGCCCGGGATGTGGTCCGCGGTCCCTTCGCCGCGATCAATGCAGACGATTTCTACGGGCGGGAGTCCTTCGAATCGGTGGCGCGGTTCCTCATCGAGGTCGATCCGGGCGCACCGCGCTACTGCATGGTCGGGTTTCGCCTCGATCGCACCCTCAGCGAGCACGGTGCGGTCTCTCGAGCGCTCTGCGAGGTCGACGAACAGGGCATGCTCAGACACATCGAGGAGCACAAGAAGATCGAGCGAGCCGACGGCGGTATCGTGAGCCACCTTCCCGACGGAAGCGATCCGTCCCTGCGGGGAGACCAGGTCGTTTCCATGAACCTCTTCGGGTTCACGCCGGTGGTGTTCGGCCAGTTCGGGGAAGAGTTCCGCAGGTTTCTCGCCGAGCAGGGCGGCGATCCGAAGGCCGAGTTCTACCTCCCCACCGTGCAGAACACGCTCATAGCCGAGGGGCGGGCAACCATGCGGGTGCTGCCCCATGCGGGGCGATGGTTCGGGATGACCTACCGCGAAGACAAGCCGAACGTGGAGGCGGAGATCCGGCGCATGATCGCCGAGGGAGAGTATCCCGAGCGGCTGTGGAGCCGGCACACGTTGCGTTAGCAGCCGCCGGCGGCGGAGCGACGGGAGCCGAGCGTCAGAACTCGAGGCGCCCCTCGATCCCTCCTTGCAGCCCGAGAAGCGTCACGGTGACGTCCTCGCCGTCTATCACCACCGGCTGCAGGCCGGTGCCCAGGTCGGCATAGACCCGTATGAATCCCTGCTCGGGAAAGACAAGCCGCGTCTCGTGGCCCACGGTCAGGCTGTAGGTGCGCTCGGGCTCCTCCCCCGCGGAGGCGTCGTAGCGCAGCAGCAGCCGCTCGGTGTGCTCATAGTGCGGCGGACGGTCCTCGACCAGCCGCTCGAGCCCGAAGACCCGCTCGGTGGGCCGCTGCCACACGTAACTCGTCTCGTTCTCCGCCGTGAGGGAGAGTTGCTCCTCATCGTACTCTCCCTCGGCGCTCGTGCGCATACGAAACTCGTTGTCGCCCTCACCGAAGAGAATTGTCCGGGAGCTCGCCTCTCCGCTCACCGTGGTCTCATCGGCGGGGAAACCGCGGTCTATGGTGGCGGAGAGGGAGTTCGAGAACTCGTCGGTGCGATAGATGTCGAAGCTCGGATAGGCGCCGACGCGGCCGAAGAGGTTCACGGCCGTCGCGGTATACCGGGCGGTGTAGCGCTGGTTCTCCGTTACCGCCTCCTCTTCACGCGCAAAAACGCGCTCGACCTCCACGCGCGCATCGGCGGGCAGGTAGAGATCCCGCAGGCGCGAACCGAAGGAGCGGCTGAGCGTGATTCCCGCTTTCGGGGTATAGCGGGTGAAGGGCTCGCCGGCGGTATGCTCGGTGAAGCCGATCTGCCGCGCCGAGCGGAAGAGCTCCGCCACGGGGACGGAGGCGGCGGTGTAGTACTGCTCGCCGAAGGCGTTTCCGTAGAGCCGGAGATCCTCGGCGTAGGAGGAGGACTGCGGGGCCGCTATGGTGCGGGAGAAGCGCCGCTCGTAGCTCGGGGTGAGCGTGAAGCTGCGCGGCGAATCGGGGGCGAAGGAGAGGGGCAGGGCGATGCGCAACGCGGCGGTGTTTCGTTGTTCCCGCTCCGTGCTCGAGCGGTTATCGAAGCTTCCCTCGGTGTCGATCTCGAAGCCGACCGGCTCGGGCGCGTAGTTCAGCTCCGCGGCCGCCTCACCGGTGCGTGTCGGCGAATCGCCTGCGGCATACGGCGCGGCAAGCTCGTAGGCCAGAATCCACGACGCGGGGTAACTCGGCTCTCCCGGATCGTAGCCCGCGGCGTCGTGGCCGAGTCCGGTGCTCAGCCCCAGGTCCAGGCGTTCGCCGGGCTCGCTTTCGGCGCGCAGGTCCCAGCTCTGATCCAGGTTCTCCTCCCGCAGGCGGGCGTCGGTATCGAAGCGGAGGGTGGTTGCAGCAGGCAGCGAGAGGAGCAGGCCGTTTTCCCGGTAGAGAGACGGGGTGGCGGCGTTGTAGTTCCGCCTGAACGCTTCGGTGAAGACCACCGGGGAGTCCGCCGCCGGAATGCGCAGGCTGTGCCCGCCGGCAACGGATGTGCGCTCATCCTGCATGGCGACCTGCACATCGGTTGAGAGGCGCGTGTAGAGGAGATCGCCGGCGAGCTCGGTGCGGGTGAAGAAGCTCCCCGCTCCGTCGGCGAGGGCCGATTCGGTGGAGAGCCCGCCGGTGCGTACCGAAGCGTCCTGCGCCACGCGGACGTCGGACAGTATCTCCACGTCTCCCGCCCGCAGGACCGTGTCGGGGTATTCGTAGGTCGCAGAGAGCCGCGATGCCCCCGAAAGGGACACCCGCGTCTGCGCCCAGTGCACCTCGTCGAAATAGAGCGTGCC
>JBKHEN010000046.1:0-18569 GCA_046540795.1 Spirochaetaceae bacterium
GGGCACATGGAGCGCCTGGTTGCCGCGCTTGCCGAAGAGGAGCAAAGCTGTATGATCTGTGACCGCCTCGACCGCGCCATGCGAAATTTTGCGTTCACCATAGTCAGTCTCTACCGTACGGACGAGGAGTTCTCCCGCACCTTCCGCCGCTCTTCGGGCTTCTGCATGCCTCATATGCGGATGATGCTGGAAGTCGGGCCCGATGTTCTGCGGCGTCGCCGCGAGCTCACGCAGTGGCTCAGCGACCTCTTTGCCGTACAGGACGCGGCCGTGGCGGAGTTGCAGTCGGCGCTCGAAACGGCGGCCGGCAGCTATGATTACCGAAAAACCGCCGGCGACGGAAGGGAGGTAAAGACCGCTCTACCCCGGGCAATTCGAAAGCTCGCCGGTCGACTGGGTGTGGGGGCCGACGCCGGCTGAGGCGCCGTTCCGTCGTACACCATTGACACGGAAGACGGTCTTCGGGAATCTACAGCGGTACCACTATGGAGAGCACGCAACGACTCATACCCTTCGAGACGCTCGAGCGTTTCGTCAACGACGTGTTCCTGCGACTCGGTGTCCCGCCTGAGGATGCCCGGATCTGCGCCGACGTATTGCTGCAATCAGACCTCCGGGGGATCGATTCGCACGGGATCGGCCGACTGGCCATGTACCACGATCGGATCCGCGCCGGGATCCAATCGCCCACCACCGAGATCGAGACGCTCCGAGAGACGGAGACGACGGCAACCCTCGACGGTCACCACGGCATGGGTCACGTCATCGCCTATCGGGCAATGCGCACCGCAATGGAAAAGGCCGCTGCCTACGGAATGGGCGCCGTGGCAGTGCGAAACTCCACCCACTACGGCTTTGCCGGATACTATCCGCTCATGGCGACCCGGGAGGACATGCTCGGATTGACCGTCACCAACGCCCGCCCGGGAGTTGCGCCGACCTTCGGCGTCCGACCTATGATCGGCACGAACCCCCTGACCTTCGGCGCACCGACGGACCTCCCGTTTTCCTTTCTCATCGACGCGGCCACCTCCATAACCCAACGCGGTAAGCTCGAGCACCTCCACCGCCGGGATGAGCCGACCCCGGAGGGTTGGGCAATTGGGCACGACGGACGCCCGCGCACCGACACCGGTCCGCTTCTATCCGATCTGGTGGCCGGAACCGCGGCCATGCTGCCCCTTGGCGGAATAGGGGAAGCCTTCGGCGGCCACAAGGGTTACGGCTACGGAACGATGGTCGAGATTTTGAGCGCCGCTCTCTCGGGAGGCGCTTACCTCTGGGATCTCACCGGGCTCGACGAACGCGGTGATCCGCGGCCCTATCGCCTGGGACATTTCTTTCTTGCGATAGACATCGCCCACTTCATAGACCCGCCCGCGTTCCGTCGGATCGCCACGGGAATCCTCCGTGAGCTCCAACGGTCACCCAAGGCCCCCGGCCACGACCGGATCTATGTCGCCGGCGAAAAGGAGCACGAGACCGAACAGCGCCGGCGTGCATCGGGCATTCCCGTAAACGACACCCTTGCCGCCACTCTCGACCGTGTAGGAACGGAGCTCGGCCTCGGAGATTACCGGTTCCTCTGAGCACGGCGCTGCAGAAGGGCAATGTGCTTGGCCGGATACACTCCGGTCGGACAGACGGCACTACAGCGCAGGTGACGCTCGCAGGACCATACGCCTCGGTCGACGTCCACGGCGGCGAGAATCTCCACCTCCCGCCCCGGGTGTTTCTCCAACTCCCGATGGTACGCCGCCAGCGCCGCGGGACCCAGCCAGCTCGACGTGACGGGACACGCCGAAACACACAGCCCGCACTCAATGCAGTTCTCGAAGCGCTCGAACCCTTCTATCTCCTCCGGCGGTCGCGCGCCTTTGTTGTACTCGCTTTCCCGGCGATAATCCGCGTCCCGGGGGAACTCGGCAAACAGCGCCGTGGGATCGACGGCCAGATCCGCTAAGCGGTCGAACATCGGCAAGGGATAGAGCTTCACGACCTCCGCCTGCAATGCCAGGACGTTGGTCGTGCAGGCCAGCCGAGGCTCGTCGTTTATCACCATGCCGCAGGTCCCGCAGGAGCCGTGGTGACACGAGTGCCGGTACACCACCGTCGAATCCAGACGGGTGCGGATGTACTCCAGACCGTCGAGTACCGTGGTGTACACATCGCAGGGGACGTCGAAGTACTCGACGTGACCGGCCTCCGGCCGCGTTCCGGCACCGGGCTTCGGACTATCCCTTTCGTCTGTTCGCAACACTGCGAAGGTGATCGTCGTTCTCTCGGAGGTCCCGCCGGTCTCGGCGGTCCGGCCGGTGTCCGGGCCGTCGGCGTTGCCGTCACTCATCTCGCGTTTCCTCCTTGCCCCGATCCACTAGGTGAGACGAGGTTCATGTTGTAGTAGGCGCGGTGGGGGAGCAGCGGCGTTTCCGCCGTCCTGCAGGGGATGTGGTCACCTAACCGAGCACAGACGGTATCCACCGTCTTTTGCGCCATTGCCCTGAGCACGGTGGCCTTCCCGCCGGTGATGCTCACAAGGCCCGCAGCCCCTCCGTGAGCCTCGTGGTCGATGCAAATGAAGTTCCGGCTGAGGCTCCGGCCACCGGCGTCCTCGGCTCTACCGGCAAGAGGGCGTACCGCCGACCACGCGGCGTGGAAACCGGCCTCGGCGAAGGCGGGAACCATTTCGGCGGCGCGCTCGAGGAGAAAGTCGATGTCCTCGTGACGCGCAAGAATGCTGTCGGGATCCTCCGTGTACCATTGGGTTGTCCCGATGATGGAGAGCTTTCGCTGGGGCACGATGATATCGCCGTCGCCCGCCGGGTGGAGCCGGCTCACCACCATATTGCCGACACGCCGGTCGACCGCAACCATCGTACCGGGAGCCGGGGTGAGCGGAAGATCGATGTCGGCCATGGAGCAGATCTGTTCCGCCCAGGCTCCGGCGGCGTTTATGAGGAAGTCGGCCTCGATATCGTATTCCCGTCGGCTTACGTGATCGAGAACCCGCGCACCGGTCACGCGCCCCCCCGATGTGTGGAGAGCGGTGACCTCCGTGAAATGACGAATATCGGCTCCCCCGGCCCGTGCGGCGGCGAAGAAATGCAGCGGCAACCGCCAGGCGTCGAGAGTACCGTCGGGAACCTGGACGGCGCGGGTGATGCGCGGGTTCAGAAGCGGTTCCATCTCGAGAGCCTGCTCCACGGGAATTTCGCGGGCCGGTATGGTTGCCTCCGTACAAGCATCCATAAAGGTGTCGCCGAACGCGGCCTCTTCCTCGTCGGTAGCCACGAAGAGGCCGTAGTTCATCTCCAGCGCCTGAGGCGCTATCCGTTGGAGAATGCGTACCTCTTCCATGCACTCGCGGGCGATCTCGCGATCGCCTACGGCGTACCGCGCGCCCGAGTGTAGCTGCCCGTGGTGTCGTCCGGTAGTGCCGGAGGTGAGCTCTCCCCGCTCGACCAGGGTCACTTTGTACCCACGACTCGTAAGATCGTAAGCAACGGCGGCTCCCGTTCCGCCGCCGCCGATTATCAAAATGTGCTCACCCGCCATCGGCAGTGATCCTCGTTGTTCGTATGCCGCCGGTTTTCAGCTGCCGTCGGTCTCGGCCGCCTGCGGCACCGCTTCCTCGACCGGAAGCGGCCAATGTTATACCTTAGGGATACTGACAGAGATGCCACAGCTGCCGCAAGGGGGAGGTACATGGAAGATACGAGCGCACGATCACGACTACCCGGTTTGACCGAGTCCATCCTGGAGCAACTCGAAAGCTGCCCTACGGTGGACCATGTCTGTACCTGCCCGTTACCCCATCGGCAAACGGTCGGGGAACTGTTGACACACATCGAGAGGCTGCTGTTTCCGGGGTATTTCGGCCGTAAGAACGTGGACAAAGCCAACTTGCGGTTCCAGCTCGGGCAGACGGTGAACGACGCATACGATCTACTCCAAACGGAGATCACCAAATGCGTCCTCCACAGCAGCGGCAGAGCCGGGGATAGTCCCGGCCCCGAGGAGGCGCGGAGCGAGGGGCGTCGGTTCGCACTGGACCTGCTCGAGAACATCCCCCGGATCATCGAGGTCCTCGACGGAGACGTCGAGGCGGCCTACCTCGGGGACCCTGCCGCCACGGGCAACGACGAGATCATCATTGCCTATCCCGGCTTTCAGGCCGTACTCACCTACCGAGTGGCGCATCACCTTCACACACAAGGCGTGCCGCTGCTTCCTCGTATCATGACCGAGTACGCGCACAGCGCCACGGGTATCGACATCCATCCGGGAGCACGCATCGGGCGGAACTTCTTCATCGACCACGGCACCGGCGTGGTGATCGGTGAGACGACCGAGATAGGCGACCACGTGAAGCTGTACCAGGGTGTCACCCTCGGAGCGCTCAGCTTTCCGACCGACGAGCACGGAAATCTCCAACGCGGTTTCAAGCGCCACCCCACCATCGAGGACGACGTGGTGATCTACTCCAACGCCTCGATCCTGGGGGCGGTACGAATAGGACGCGGCTCGGCGATCGGCGGGAACGTGTTTCTCACCCACGACGTCGAACCGGGGAGCAAGGTAACCATCGAAAAACCGGAGAACCGCATCCGCCGACGTCAGCGTGCCGAAAACACGCCGGTAGAGAGATAGCGGTCACCGCGGTCACAGGCAATGGTCACCACCAGCGCGTGCTCGAGCTTCCGGGCGACTCGGAGGGCGGAGCATACGGCTCCCCCGGAGGAAAGGCCGGTGAATATCCCTTCTTCCCGAGCCAGCCGCCGCGTCGTGTCCTCCGCGTCCTCCCGCGTCACCTGCAGGATGCGGTCCACCCGCTCCGGCTCGTAGATGGCGGGCCGGTACTCCTCGGGCCACGCACGGCTTCCCGGGATCCGTGCTCCTTCGGCGGGCTGCACCCCGATCAGCTCGATCTCGGGGTTTTGCTCCTTCAGGAAGCGACCGGTCCCCATGATCGTGCCCGTGGTGCCCATGGACGCGACAAAATGAGTGATTTTCCCCTTCGTGTCCCGAAAGATCTCGGGTCCGGTGCCCTGATAGTGGGCGGCCGGATTGTCCGGATTTGCGAACTGATCGAGAATTCGACCTCGTCCGTCGGCCTCCATGGTTCGGGCGATGTCGATCGCCTCTTCCATTCCGCCGTCTTTCGAGGCGAGTACCAGTTCCGCGCCGTAGGCCGTCATCACCGCCTTGCGCTCTTCCGAGGCGCTCTCCGGCATGACCAGGACCATCCGATACCCTCGGATGGCTGCAACCATCGCGAGAGCTATCCCGGTATTACCACTTGTAGCCTCTATGAGCGTATCACCCGGCGATATCTCGCCCCTCTGCTCCGCTCCGATGATCATGTTGTAGGCCGGCCGATCCTTTACCGAACCCGCGGGATTGTTTCCCTCGAGCTTCACGAGGACGGTGCTCGTGCCCGTTTCTTGTCGCAGCAGCCGAACGAGCGGCGTGTTTCCGATCATGTCCTCGATCGTTTCATAGCTCATACGCTTCTCCCGTTCATAGCACTCGATGATTCAGACCTCACGTAGGCGCTCCGAGAAGGCCCGCCGTGCGGACCCAGTAGCGGCCCTCACGCCGCTCGACCTCGAGAGGTATCCCGTACGCCTCCGTCAGCACGTCCCCGGTGAGCACCGCCTGTGGAGAACCGTCTACGAGGATCCGACCGGCTTTCATCACCGATACCCGCGAAAACACGGGTATGATTTCCTCGACGTGATGGGTGACGTAGATCAGCGTGGGACCATCGGCCTCCGCGCTAAGCTTCTCGATGTAACTCAGAACGTGCTCCCGTGCCGCCGGGTCGAGACCGCCACAGGGCTCATCCAGAATCAGCAATTCCGGGTGTGACACCAGCGCTCGCGCAATGAGAATCCGCTGCTTCTCGCCTTGGGACAGCACGGCATACGCACGGTGCGCAATATGCTCGCAGCCCATGAACGCAAGGGCCTCGCGGGCGTCCCGGTAGTCCTCATCGCCGGCGGGTTCCCACAGCCCGATGGTCGCGAAACGTCCGCTGGTCACCACATCAAGGGCCGAATCCCGGCCGTGAAGACGCTCCCCGAGGGCCGTGCTCACCCAACCGATCCGGCGGCGAAGCGATCGTACGTCGCTCCGGCCGCGCCGGTGTCCGAGCACCTCGACTTTGCCGCCGCTCGGCTGCATGTATCCGGTCAACACCTGCAGCAGGGCCGTTTTACCCGAACCGTTCGGCCCGAGTACAACGGCATGTTCCCCGGAAGAGACTTCCCAGTCGATTTGCGCGAGAATCCGCTCCCCCTGCCGGTGCATGTGCACGCCCGCGAGACGAATCACCTAGCGCCCCTCTGCCCGTCGTCAACGCCGCCGTTCACACTCGGTATTCCCGAGAGGGCCATCGCCACCTCGTCTTCAGGGTATTCGTAGGCGACCAGGTTGCCCGCATTGTAATCGAGGTATGCCTGCATATCGAACCGCCCGTGCCCGCAGAGATTGAACAGGATGGCTTTGCTTTCGCCGGAATCCGGGTCCTCATCGAGAACCGCACGTTCGGCGGCGGTGTCTCTGCTCGGGCTCGGAGTGACCCGCGCTCCGAGAGTCTCCATGAGGCCGCGGCGGTACGGTTTCCGATCGTAGCTTACCTGGACCATGTATATGCGGTTCGCGTAGAGTAGCATGGGGGCCGGAGGCGGTCAACAAAGCACGTCTAGGCGCCGATCTCCGTGCGTAACGCCGCAAGGAAGCGATCGACGTTTTCGTCCCGGGCCGTGTGACCCATGATACCCACGCGCCATATCTTTCCGGCAAGCGGACCGAGCCCCGCGCCGATCTCGATGAAGTGCTTCTCGCGCAACGCCGCTCGCACCGCCGCCTCGTCGACGCCGTCGGGGACGGTTATTGCGTTCAGGTTGGGCAACCGATACGTCGGATCTACCGGCAACGACAATCCCATCTCCTCTATGCCGGAAACAAGACGCTCGTGGGCCCGTCGGTGGCGCCCGTAGACCGCTTCGTAGCCCTCCTCCTCGATCAGGGTGAGGCCTTCGAGCAGGGCGTAAATCATATTGATCGGTGCGGTGTGGTGGTAACTCCGCTTACGACTGCGGCCCTGGTAGTACGCCGAGAGCATCGACACGTCGAGGTACCAGTTCGGGACCTTCGACGAGCGGTTCTCTATCACCGAGACGGCACGATCGGAGAACGAGGCCGGCGCTAAACCCGGGGGCACGGAGAGGCACTTCTGCGTCCCGCTATAAAACGCATCCACGCCCCAGTCATCGAGCCGCACCGGAATACCGCCGAGGCTCGTCACGCCGTCGACAAGGTACAAGGCCTCGGTCTCCCGAACTGCTTTCCCGATTTCCTCCACCGGATTCCGCACACCCGTGGAGGTCTCCGCGTGCACGACCGCCACGATCTTGTACTTCTTTCCCGCAAGCGTGCGCTTTACCGACTCCACATCGATGGGGGTGCCCCACTCCGCTTCGACGGTATCGACCTCTGCTCCGAGTCGGCCCGCAACGTCGGTCATCCGCGTCCCAAACACCCCGTTTACCAGCACCAGCACCCGATCACCCGGCTCTAGGAGATTGACGAAACATGTCTCCATGCCTGCGCTTCCGGTGCCGGATACCGGAAACGTCAGGGCGTTGTCGGTATGCATCAGGCGGCGGAGCTTCGCGCTCGTTTGATCCATGATGCCGATGAATTCGCCGTCCATGTGGCCCAGGGTTGCAACCGTAAGGGCTCTGTAGGTTTCCGGATGGACGGAAGAGGGCCCGGGTCCCATCAGCAGCACCTCGGGTACCTGTTCCAAAAGATTGTTCATGGTCGATCTCCAAAATGAATGGCTTCTTGTGTCGCAGTGTAGCTCAACGCGGGACCGATGTCACCCGCACGCGGGGTCTCATGCGCACGTGAAATGACTTCCCTCATGTGGCTCATTGTGGTACTGTATACACGGCTTCGAGGATTGTGATTTGTTTTTCGTTGCTGTGCCACGCCGTATCGGCACTCGTGTACGTAAAGCCCTCACATCCCGATGCCACGAACACGCGTGCCTCGGCATGCAGGGAGAAAGGACAGTTGCATGGCAAACAAGCTCTATGTTGGCAATCTGAGCTATCAGACCCGTGAGGATGATCTGCGGGCCCTGTTCGCACAACATGGGGACGTTGCCTCAGTGAGTATCATCACGGATCGGGATACGGGTCAGTCGAGAGGTTTCGGATTCGTGGAAATGATCGATGAGGCGACTGCTCGTGCGGCGGAATCGGCGCTGAACGGCGTGGAATTCGAAGGCCGCCGACTCCGCGTGAACGAAGCGCGTCCACGGAATGCCTAATCGGGGCAATCTCGCGTCCCGCTTGTAGCCCAATCCTTTTGCTCCCCGGCACATCGCGGCCCGGCAGCTCATCCGGTGCCGCACATCTCATTACTCGCAAGGAGGCCTTCTATGGCTCGACGCTCATTCAAGGCGGATAAACGACGTCGCCAGCTGCAGAAACAAAAGAAGCAGCAGGAGAAACGACAAAAGAAACAGAACAAGTCACCGTCGGAATCCGAGGGCGATGATCAAACCTATCTCGAGTACCTTTCACCCGGCGGTCCGATGGACGAACGTTACGTAGCCGCCGAGGAAGAGTCCGAAGAGGAGAACAGCGAAAACGCCGAGGACGAAACGGATTCGGAGGACGCCCCCGAGCGGCAGGAATAAGGCGGGTCGCGCCGAGGCTGCTTCAAATCCGGTCGACATGACGCGCGAGACACATGCGGACGAACGGCGCAACGCGTTCATCCGTATAGAGGGTGCCCGACAGAATAACCTCAAAGACCTCACTGTCGACTTCCCGCTGGGCAAGCTTACCGTCGTCACCGGTGTGAGCGGCTCCGGAAAGTCCTCTCTGGCGTTCGACACCGTCTTCGCGGAGGGGCAACGGCGCTACGTGGAGACCTTCTCCGCCTATACGCGGCAGTTCCTCGATCGGATGGACAAACCCCGCGTTGACCGCGTGTGGGGGATACCGCCGGCAATCGCCATCGATCAGACGAACCCCGTGCGCACCTCCCGCTCGACTGTCGGCACCATGACCGAGCTGGCCGACCACCTCAAGCTTCTTTTCGCCCGGGGAGCTACGTTGTACTGTCAGGGCTGCGGGCGCCCGGTAAAGCGGGACACACCCGAGGGGATACTCGACGATCTCGAAGGGCAGGCCGCCGGCAGGCCGCCTGAGCCGCGGCTCATGATAACCTTCTCGGTACCGGTGCCCCCCGACTTCCGGTCGGAGGAGATTGCCACGCTCCTCAGGCAGGAAGGTTACACGCGATTTCGCACGCAGACGCAAGACGCCGTCGAGGTCGTCCAGGACCGTACCCGGCTGCACCCCCACAACCGGCAGCGCATCATCGAGGACCTCGAGGCGGCGATGCACCACGGAAAAGGGCGGCTTACGGTCTACCTCATCGGGGATAACGGTGGCGCCGAGCGGGTACTACGGTACTCCGCCGATCTCCATTGTGCCGTCTGCGACATCCATTATCGCGATCCTGCGCCCAACTTCTTCTCCTTCAATTCCCCCATGGGCGCATGTGAGACGTGTCGTGGATTCGGGCGGGTCATCGACATCGACTATGATCTGGTGATCCCCGACAAGACGAAGAGCCTGGCCGAGGGCGCGGTACGGCCCTGGCAGACGGAGAGCTTCGACGTGTGTCGGCGGGATCTTCTTCGCTTCGCCGCCCGTCGCGGTATCCGCACCGACGTGCCCTGGCAGGAGCTCCACGACAGTGAGCGCCGCTGGGTTATTGACGGCGAGGGGGACTGGGAGGAAGAGGAGTGGTACGGGGTCAGACGCTTCTTCGACTGGCTCGAGTCCAAGAGCTACAAGATGCACATACGCGTGCTCCTCTCCCGGTACCGCACCTACACCCCCTGCCCCTCCTGCGGCGGCGCGCGTCTCAAGCCGGAACCGCTGTTGTGGCGGCTCACCGCAGCCGACGGCAGTCGCCTCAACATCCATGAGGTCATGTTGCTACCGATCGAGCGGGCGGTCTCCTTCTTCGCCGAGCTAAGGCTACCCGAACCGCTCGACGAGGCGACCGACCTGCTCTTGGACGAAATCCGCACGCGCCTTCGCTATCTCCTCGAGGTAGGTTTGGGCTATTTGACCCTCGATCGGCAGTCTCGGACTCTCAGCGGCGGGGAGGTTCAACGCATCAATCTTACCACGGCGCTGGGAACGTCTCTGGTGAACGCACTCTTTGTACTCGACGAGCCGAGCATCGGTCTGCACTCGAGAGACATCGGGCGGCTCATCGGTGTATTGCATCGTCTGCGCGACGCGGGAAACACCCTTATCGTGGTGGAGCACGACCCCGAAGTCATCGAGGCTGCCGACCTCGTGGTCGACCTCGGACCGGAGGCGGGCACCGGGGGAGGACAAATCGTGACCATGGGACCCCCCGAGCGGCTGCATGAAACGCCTGAATCCCTGACGGGACGCTATCTCGGCCGCCGGCCACCCTTGCCCGCGCGTCGCGGGGACGAACTACCGCAAGCCTTCGGTCCGCGACTCGGCATCAGAGGCGCGGCGGCACACAACCTGAAATCCCTCGATGTGGATTTCCCCCTCGGCACACTGGTGTGCGTTACCGGGGTGAGCGGTTCCGGGAAGTCCTCGCTGGTGGTAGACGTGCTCTACAACGCGATCCGCATGGAGACGGGCTCGCCGGTGGAACAACCCGGTGCCTATGAGGCGCTCGCGGGCCTCGAACACCTGGACGACGTGGTCTTGGTGAACCAGGCACCCATCGGGAAGACCACGAGGTCGAATCCCGCAAGCTACGTCGGAGCATTCGATGAGATTCGCAAGCTCTTTGCCCGAGAGCCCCTTGCCGCTGAGCGCGGCTACACGGCCGGCACCTTCAGCTTCAACTCCGGAAACGGCCGATGCCCTACCTGCGGCGGGAACGGTTTCGAGCACGTGGAAATGCAGTTCCTCAGCGATGTCTATATCCGCTGTCCCGACTGCAACGGCACCCGCTACCGAAGCGACGTCCTCGACGTGAAACTGCTTCCCCCGGGAGAGTCCGCCCGGATCGGCCTGTCCGTTGCCGACGTTCTCGATCTCACGGTCGACGAGGCCACGGAGGTGTTCGCCTTCTCGCCAAGGGTCACGCGCCGCCTTGCCCCGTTGCGGGACGTGGGGCTCGGTTACGTGACCCTCGGCCGACCGGTGCCGACACTGAGCGGTGGTGAGGCGCAGCGTTTGAAGCTCGCCGGTCGCATTGCGGAAACAGAGCGCGGGCGATCGAAGGCGCCGCGGTCCCTTCTGTTCCTCTTCGATGAGCCGACTACGGGCTTGCATTTCCGGGACATCGACGTTCTCTTGCGTGCGTTTCGACGGCTCATAGCCGCGGGTCACTCGGTAATCGTCATCGAGCACAATCTCGACGTGATTGCCGGCTCCGACTGGATCGTGGACCTCGGCCCCGAGGGAGGAGAAGCCGGCGGGACGCTCGTGGCAACCGGCACCCCGGCGGACCTCCTTTCCGACGCCCCCGGCCACACGGCGGAGGCGCTGCGGAGGTACCTGGCCGTCACCCGCGGCAACGACACGCCCGAACTCCCCCAAGCGGCGGAGTCGCCCCCGGCGATGACCGCCGGGGACGGAACCGACGATACCGGCGCCGCCGAAATCGCTATCCGCGGCGCCCGAGAGCACAACCTCAAGGGTGTCGACGTTGCCATCCCCCGGGACGAGCTTACCGTAATCACCGGAGTGAGCGGCAGCGGCAAGAGTACGGTCGCCTTCGACATTCTATTCGCCGAGGGACAGCGTCGGTATCTGGAGTCCCTCAACGCCTATGCCCGGCAGTTCGTCCAACCGAGCAGCCGGCCGGAGGTGGAGTCGGTCACCGGGGTGCCCCCCACGGTGGCCATCGAGCAACGCACCAGCCGCGGAGCCTACAAGAGCACGGTCGCCACGGTGACGGAAATCTACCACTTCCTCAGGCTGCTCTACGTGAAGCTGGGAACCCAATACTGCCCGGATTGCGCCGTTCCCATCCGACCGGAGAGCACGGAGTCCGTGACGGCCACGCTCCTCGAGGCCGCCGACGGACGGCGACTACGGATACTGGCTCCGCTGGTGACTTCCCGCAAAGGGTACTACACCGACCTCGCGCGCTGGGCGGCCGGGAAAGGGTTCACACACCTACGCGTGGACGGAGAGTACCTGGAAACCGCCCGGTGGCCACGCCTTGCGCGGTTTCAGGAACATACCATCGAGGCGCCTGTCGGGGATATCGAGGCGAGCCCCGGCCGACGGGACGCGCTCCTCACCCTCCTCGAGCGGGCCGCGGCGCTCGGCAAGGGAATTATCCACGTGGTGGACCTCGAAACGGGGAGCGAGACGACGTACTCCACCGAGCGTTCATGCCCGGTCTGCGGCCGAGGCTTCGAAGAGCTCGACCCACGGCTGTTCTCCTTTAATTCCAAGCACGGCTACTGTGACCATTGCCGAGGCACCGGGCTCGACCGAACCACCGAGGGGGAGAACGGCGATACCCCGGAGTCACCGGAGGAGGCTGGGATCTGCCCGGTGTGTCGCGGGGCCCGGCTGCGACCGGAGGCCCGAAACGTATACCTCGACGGAGAGGCGATTCACGAGGTCACGCGCCTGTCCGTTGAGGCCATGGAGGAACGCATCGGGGCCTACGAATTCCGCGGGCGCGATGCGGAGATCGCTCGTGACGTCCTTGCCGAGGTGCGCACCCGCCTGTCCTTTCTCCGGCGCGTGGGGCTCGGCTATCTCCCCCTCGACCGAGCCGCCCCCACTCTCTCCGGCGGTGAGGCACAGCGGATCCGACTGGCCGCCCAGCTCGGCTCGAACCTCCGAGGTGTCTGTTACATCCTCGATGAACCGACTATCGGCCTGCATGCCCGGGACAACCGAATGCTCCTCGACACGTTGCACGAGCTCAAACATAAGGGAAACTCCATCGTCGTGGTGGAACACGACGAAGACACGATACGCAGCGCCGATCATCTGATCGATCTCGGGCCGGGCGGCGGCGTCGAGGGAGGCAGCGTCATCGCCGCCGGTCCGCTCCCCGGCGTTCTCTCCTCCCGACAATCCGTCACCGCCCGGGCGCTGCGCCGACCCCCGGTACATCCGGCGCATGACCCGCGCCCCTGCAATCAGTCGACGAAACGGGTTGTGCTCCGGGGGGCGCACCGGCACAACTTGGCCGATCTCGATGTGTCGATACCCCTCGGGCGTCTGGTCTGCGTAACCGGTGTGAGCGGCAGCGGCAAGAGCTCCTTGGTCCGGGACGTGCTCTATCGAAATCTCCGACCCCGTGTGGGAAAGAAGAGGGCTCGCCCGGCCCTCAACGGCTGCCGCGGGCTCGAGGGCGCAAAGCACCTGGACTACGTCCGGGAGGTTGACCAGACCCCGATCGGAAAGACGCCGCGGAGCTGTCCCGCCACGTACGTCGGCTTCTGGGACGACGTGCGACGGCTGTTCGCGGCGCTTCCGGAATCCCGGATGCGTGGCTACACCGCAAGCCGCTTCTCGTTCAACACCGCAGACGGCCGGTGTCCCGAATGCGGGGGACAGGGGCTGAAACGCATCGAGATGAATTTCCTTCCGGACGTCACCGTCGTGTGTGACCGTTGCGCCGGCAGACGTTTCACCGAAGACACCCTGGAGGTCGAGTTTCGGGGAAAGAACATCGCAGACGTCCTCGACATGAGCGTAGCCGAAGCGGCCGTATTCTTCGAGGCCCATCCGGCTATCCACCGGGGGATCGAAATGCTCGAGGACGTCGGCCTCGGGTATCTGAAGCTCGGCCAGCAGAGCCCCACCCTCAGTGGCGGCGAGGCACAGCGTATCAAGCTCGTGACCGAGCTCGCCAAGGCACGGGGCGCGGGCGCCGGGCACGCGCTCTACATACTGGACGAGCCGACCATCGGCCTGCACATGACCGACGTGGAACGACTCGTGTCTGTGCTGCACCGTCTGGTGGACGCCGGGAATTCCGTCATCGTCATAGAGCACAATCTCGAGCTCCTAGCGGAGGCGGATTGGATCATCGACCTCGGTCCCGAGGGCGGAGACGGCGGCGGACGACTCGTGGCGGAGGGACCGCCGACGGACATTGCCGCATCCCGGGAATCCCATACCGGACGGTTTCTCAAGCCGGTACTCGAACGCAACTCACCGGCAACCCCCGCCGAGGAGGCACCCGTATGAACGGCTCCAGGCAGCGCCCCGCCCCCTACCACATCGTGCCGGGCAGCGTGGATTCCCATTTTCACTCCCTCGTGATGGATTCTCGTGGTCTCGACGCAGCACACATTCTCAGCGACTGCTTCGAGGCAGGGCTTGCCTACGGTCTCGATATTTCGGTCTCCCTCGACGACTTCTCCGAGCGCAGACGTCGCCTCGCGGCCTTCGACCGCGTGTTCCTCACTGCCGGCTATCACCCTTCCGCGACCGATACGCACACCTACGAGGCGGTAGAGACGGAGCTGCGCGCCCGGTTGCATGAAGAAGGGGTGGTTGCGCTTGGCGAAATCGGCCTGGATCAGTACCGGGATTACGGAGATCCGGCGCGGCAAACCGAGCTCTTTGTCGCGCAGGTGGAGCTTGCGCGGGAACTCGATCTACCGGTGGTCGTACACAATCGCGACGCCGACCGGCACATACTCGATATCTTCCGTACCCATCCGCCGACACGAGAAAGCGTCATGCACTGTTTCTCAGCCGATGCAGGCTACGCGGCTCAGTACCTCGAGCTCGGCTTTACCCTGTCCTTCGGCGGGAACGTCACCTACAAGCGTTCACAGCACATTCGCGAGGCCGCACGCATAACCCCGGCGGATCGCCTCCTCGTGGAGACGGACGCACCGTTTCTCGCTCCGCAGCCCGTGCGGGGTCGGCCCAACCACCCCGGATTCGTGGGATACACCTACGAGTTCCTCGCCGAGCTCCGCGGGGAGTCGAGCGTAGAAGAGCTCGCGCGCACGGTAGCGGGAAACTTCGAGCGGATCTTCCTAAAGAGCTAAAAAAGCCCGGCTGCGTTCACAGCCGGGCGGGTGCTTTCACTCCCACGACCACCGCATCGTGGCCGTGATTCTGTGGAGGCTGTTACCAGGAATCTACCATGTCGTCGGGATCCCGGGACTCCTCGGTGAAGAGATCCGTCTGGGCCCGCAGATCATCAAAGTAGACGTAGTAGGAGCCGTAGGTCTCGAGAAGATCCGGCTCTATGACGAAGCCGATGACCTCGATACCGCCCTGATCGGAGTAGTGGATGTCACGCTGCTCGATATCGGGCGGAATGGGCGCGCTGAGCTGACGCCACCCGGAGAAGTTGAGGCGCCCCATGTTTAGCACACTCATACGGCCCTGGAAGTCACGTATGACCACCGAAAGGCGATGGTTGAAGTTTCGACCCACCACCCAGACGGAAAGCGTCTTCGCAATCCCTGGGACCGCAAGAGGCCGCGACGCCTGGATGTAAATGCTGCTTGACTGCCGCGGGGGGAAGAACTCCGTTTTCACGCCGAGAACAAACTCGTCCTGAATGACAAGGTCGGCCTCTTCTTCCTCCGATATGGGTTCTTTGTCGGCAGGGGCTCCTTCCATACGTTGATGCGTCGTAACACCCTGGTCGGCGGGGACATATACTTTCCAGAATCCGGGGTCCTCGAAGCGGCTTATCGACACTTCCTGCAGTGCCTGCTGCGCGGTATCCGCACCGAGATCCTCCGGTTGCGTGTCATTATTCTGAGCAAATACAATGCCGGTAACCGCCACGGCGACGATGATGAACAGAACTGCGCGTCTCATTACTCACCCCCCGCTTGGTTCCAGAGTTGCTCGACATGTTCAGGGTCGGCGAGTTGCTCGCCGTCAAACGGCTCTTCGAAAGTATCCGTCGTGACGCGCAACTCATCGAAGTATACATAGAACTCATCTACGCGCTCACGTGGCGAGGTCCAGAGCACGAACTTCACGATTTCCAACCCCCGACGCTGGGGCACGTAGACGACCTCCTGCGGTATGTAGGAGGGAACGTCCACCTTGAGGTTGTCCCATCCCCGGTAGGAGATACTACCGAAATCGAGGGTATGCACTATTCCACGGTGATCCCGGAGCTGCACCTCGAGCGAGTAATCTCGGTTACTACCCCACGCCCACAGGCTGATGTCCCGGACTTTGCCGGGAATGTCTATACCGTCCGGAGCAAGGTTGCCGTCCTCGTCCTCGGAAGCGGGAATGATCTCCAGATAATTATAACCCTTTCGATCGAAGGCCGCATTGATGCCGAGCGCCCGCAACTCTTTGTCCTCAGGCTCTTCACGGTAGAGCGCGGTAGGGAAAGTGCGAACGTGCTGACTCTGCACCATCCCCTGATCGTCCACGAACGCGTCGGCGATAAACTTGCTTCCGCGAACGATATACCGGCTTTCCTGGGGATCGTCGAAGTCGTCAAGGACCTCGGAAACGACGTTCGTTACGTTCCTACTCTGAGTGAAGGCAGGGACAGCTAGAAGACACATCAGTGACAGCAGTACCAGCACGTACCCAAGGCTGCCTCTTTTCATTCTCAGCTCCTTTTCCTCATCATCGCTGAACGATGCGTTAAGCATTACCGATTATATTTCCGCGCATACCCTTTGTCAAACAGTTTGAAGCTCTCCAATTTCGCGAGGACAAAGGCTACCCCTTCTCACACCATCGACAGCCCGGGCCGCAAACCTTAGTCAGGGGCAACCGCCGGTCGGGCCTCTACTCGAATTTCGCCCCGCTCCCCCGAGAGAAACCGTCCCAGCGCATCGGCGTAGTCCCGCTCCACGGAATAATCCACCACCTCGGGCCATCCCCCAGGAGGCCCGAGGTTCTCGGTGACCACCGCACGTGAGCCGAAACTATCCGTCCCGGCGGCTTCGGAGAGGACGAGCGAATTCCGGGCCCCGAGAAATACCGCCAGAGCGTCCGCTTCTGAAGAACGCACACGAAAAAGCTCTTCCCGCACCGCCTCCTCCGACGGTGGATCGTCGAAGGTAACCCTCCGGCCCCTCTCCGCATCTCCTTCCGCCGTCTCACGTCCACCGAGAGCCCGCTCGAATGCCTCGAGCTCCGCCCTGCGTGCCGGCGTGTCCGTGCGGAAGTACCCGAGCACCACCGGCCTCTCGCCTTCCGCGTCCTGCTCTCTCGCAAGCAGCTCCCCGAGGCGACGAAAGGCCGTGATGCGATCGTAGCTCGCAGTCGAAACGTGACCGGTTTCGGCCGTCGGCGGAGCCGCCAGCAACAGGATTTCCCGCGGGTCCACCACCCCATTATCGTCCGACGGCCCTTCATGCTCCGAGGAGGGTTCCGGCGGGAAAAGGTCCGCTTCGCTCACCATCCGCGCCGCAAGCGGAGTGAGCACCGCCGGCCCCCCGGAAGTTGCCGAACGGAGTGCCGCCGCGAGCTCTTCACTCTCCGCAGAAAGAGAATCGATAACCTGCGTGCGCAGTCGGTACCCGTGTTCTCGTGCGGCCACCTCGAAGCGGTTCCGCGCGTCGTCTTCCTGCAGGTAGAGCTCCGCAAAGACCGGGTCGGCGAGCATGGTGACCGTCCTTGAACAGGAGAGCAAGAGAGTAACCACCGCAACCAGGAGCGCCACACGCCGCAGCGCTTTGATCGGCGCGTGCCGGGACCATACTCCGGGGCGGCTCAGGAGTTCGTGTCGTCCCACAACACCGTCGCCGTATCGGGTGCGCCCGGGGTCTCCACCTCATCTTCGTCGCCGGTGCCGACGGTTTTCGGCTTCTTTTCCCCCCGGAAGGTCCATGCGCGCGACCGCTGCGGATAGTACTGCTGCATGACCACAAGATGGAGGGCGATCCCCAACGCGGCCGCCGCCGGCGTTAGTACATGGCTGAGCAGCACGTATCGCAGGTGATACAGGAGGGGGATTCCGGCAAACACGGCGGGCAACAGCACAACCGCGATCAGCCACAGCACCCGGACAGGCCGAGATTCCCGCGAAAACGCGCCGACGAACACGGGAACCGCCAACATCAGCGCCATGCGCAGCGTCGGCAAGAGAAAGACCACGTAAGGACTATAGTAGTTGGTGATACGGAGCACATCGACAATCGATTGTACGAAGTAGACCCCGCCGAGAAAAACCGACATTGCCACTACCACAACGTAGCCGCTCTCCCGCACCACCCTTCGTTCCAGAAGAAAGAACAGCGCTAAACCGGGTAGCAGGGGATACAGAAACTGCCGCACGAGGTAATACAGATAGAGCGATTCCGGCGTGTACCCCGGCTGCCATGCATTGGTGAGCAGCCACCACAGCAGTAGGAGAGGCAGCGTCACAGGGACCGCACGGAGGAAAACTATGGTCGAAACCCGGAATCCGGTCACCCGATAGTAGAGACATGTCGCTATTGCGACTAGTGGCGCGGAAAGCACAAGATAAAGGAGCATAGACCAGCTTAACGTAGCACTATCGCTTTACCGTGACAATCAGGGTGAAGTCGGTTTCCCCGCCGGACCACG
>JBKHEN010000047.1:0-18476 GCA_046540795.1 Spirochaetaceae bacterium
CGCGGCGCTCAGAGCGGATCAGCCGCGCGTACCCGAGGTATCGATCAGACCGGCAAGCTCTTGTACCATCTTACGTACGGCGTCCGGTGACTCGAGGAAATACTTGGCGCTCGAAATGTCGACACTCACCTTGATGGAATAGGCGTGCTCGGGGAGCATAGTAAAAATGTCCTCATCCGTCCAATCGTCGCCGACGGCAAGCACGAAATCCCAGTCACTGCTTTCGAGCCACCGAGCCGCGGCGCGGCCCTTGCTGACGTCGGTATTCTTGATCTCAATCATGTTGTTTCCCTCGAGGAGGGACAGGTCAAGGTTGGAGATCAAGCTGAGCAACGCGTCCTTGAGCTCGCTCAACCGAACGGCCGCCAGCTCCGGTTCCGCCCGGCGATAGTGCCAGACCAGCGAGTAATCGTTCTCCTCGACAACCGAACCCGGCGTGCGATCCCGGTAGAGCTCGAAGATCGGACGAATTTCGTCCTTCCAGCCGGGAGTAACCTGTTCCATGAGCTCCCAGTCCCCGTCACGGTCCTTCACCCACACGCCGTGGCCCGCGATGATGCTCACCGGGATATCGGTGAGCGTGTTCTTCAGAAACTCACGCTGTCGCCCGCTGACGATGACGATGTGATTCCGTGAGTCGGACGCGAGGCGTTTCAGAGCGGCCCGGGTCTGGTTATCAAGAACGCCGGGCGTCTCGCCGTACGCAATGAGCGTGCCGTCGTAGTCGAGAAAAATCAGACGCTTCTGCGAGCGTAGGTAATGATCCTGGATGGCGCCGCGGGTCTGCGCGCTGAGTTTCCGCACCCGAAGCGAGTTCTGAAGCTCCGCCATGCCCTCGAGTTTGTGCATAAAGTCACGTGCCCAGTAATGGATGTCATAGCGCTGCAGACGCATGTGCATGCGCTCGTTCTTCTCCACTTGCACGTGTCGCGGAAGCTCGATCCCGCGTTTGATAGTTTCGGCGATCTGCTCGACGTTGTTGGGGTTGACCGTGAGGGCTTCACCCAACTCCCTGGCGGAGCCGGCGGTCTCGCTCAACACTACCGCCCCGAGGCGGTCGCTGCGTGCGGCAAGGTACTCTTTGGAGATGAGGTTCATCCCGTCCCGTAGCGGGGTTACAAGCAGGAGATCCGCCTTGGAATAAATGGCCGAGAGCTGGTGGAACGGTGCAGGCCGGTAATAGTACCACACCGGATTCCAGCCGATAGTACCGAAGTCGCCGTTTATGACACTCACCAGTTCGTCGATTTCGCGTTTTAGCTCACGGTACTGGGGGACCTCGGTCCGTGACGGGGCGACGATCAGCATGAGCGTGACGTGCTCGCGGTACTCCGGGTAGAGCTCGAGGAAACGGTGGAAGGCCCTCAGCCGCAGGGGGATTCCCTTGGAGTAATCCAGGCGGTCTACGGAAAGTATCAGCTTCGGGGTGGTTACCTCCTGCTGCACCCGCTTCTGTTCCTCTTGTACCTCCGGGAGATCCACCGCGTTCGAGTATTTCTCGTAGTCGATCCCCATCGGAAAGGCATCCACTTTAATCATGCGATTGTCGAAGCGAACCTGAGCCATATGGTGCTCGGCGCCGAGAATGCGCCTAACGCTCGAGAGGAAGTGCCGGGCGTAGTCGTAAGTGTGAAAGCCCACCAGATCGGCGCCGAGAAGTCCGGTGAGCAGTTTCGTTCGCCAGGGAAGCAGACGGAATACTTCGTAGGAGGGGAAGGGGATGTGCAGGAAGAATCCGATCCGTGACTCCGGCAGCTTGTCCTTGAGCATCTTCGGGAGCAGCATCAGATGATAGTCGTGAACCCAGATGTAGTCGGTGTCGTCGGCCACCTCGATGACACGCTCCGCGAACTTTTGATTTACCCGCTCGTAGGTTTCCCAGGTTTCGGTGTCGTACTCCGTGTAGGTGGGGAAGTAGTGGAACAGCGGCCATATGGTGCGATTACAGAAGCCGTAATAGAACTGGTCGAGCTCCTCGCTGCTGAGCTGGACAACGATGCTCTTGTAATCGCGCCGTAGCGTTTCGGCAATGTGCGTGCGCTCTTCGGCGTCGAGCTCTTCGTCGGCGACGCCGCTCCATCCGACCCAGAGGCTTCCCTCGGTTTCATGCAGGGACTTGAGCCCGGTGGCAAGTCCTCCCATGCTCTGCTGAAAAGAGATACCGTCCGGCCTTTTCGCAGCGGACGTGGACATGCGGTTGGAAACGAGAATCGTTTTTGCCATATTTGCCATACACCTCTATTATAGGCCTCCGCCCGCAGCCGGGTAAAGGTGACGGGCCGGCAGGGGCCGGGCGGCAGCGACCGGCCGCAGGACGGTGCGCGGTTGCGCCGGCGTGCCCCGCTACGGTATAAGGGAGCGATGATCGACGAGCATGGCGACGACACGCGCGATTTCCTAAAGAGTCTGGGGTTCCCGGCGGTAACCATCCATCATGCGTTCAATCATTTCGATTTTGCCCGACCCTCCCGCCGAATCCTTGTGATCGGGCCGATGGGCTCGGGGAAGACGGAGTACTCCTCGCGGGTGTGGCGCGACTCCCGTATCGTGCTGGGAAAGTCCGAAACCCTCCAGGAGGTCACCAGTACCGCCGGGGCGGAGCGACGGCGGGTGTTCTTCATCCGCTCGGCCCTCGACAAGAAACGGTTTCCGGATTATCCGGAGGACGCCCTTGCCCATCGCGGCGGCTACGAGCGTTGTGGAGAGCAGATTGCGGAAATCCAGGATTCCTTCGGGCTCGAAGAGGTCATCCGTGACAATCCCGAGGTCGGAACGTGGATCATAGACGAGGCCTCGTTCTACGATGAACGGCTGGCCTACGTGGTACGACGGGAATCAGAGGAGCGGGGACTGATATTCATTTTTCCCACGCTCATTTTGAACTTCCGTCGCAGCATCTTCAACGCAACCGCGGCGATGCTGCTTGAGGTAGCCACCGACGTCTTCCCACTGACCGCCTATTGCGAGCACGAGCAGTGTCTCAAGGATTCCTATTATACCTATCGGTACTACCTCGTTGACGGCGTCGAGTGTCCGGCCCTGTACTTCGATCCCCTCATCATCGTGGGGGGAGACGCTGAGCGCACGAGCCCCACCGAGCCCAACTACTGTACCCGCTGTGATGAGCATCACTATCTACCCGGGAAGGAGTATACCTTTCTGGTGCTGAAACCGCTGGGAGTGGAGGCCTCCAGGGGACACACCGAGCCGCTCGAACGGGAGCTCCATGCCCTTTCGCGGGCGCCGGAAACCTCACGCCTGCATGCGAGCTTTCGCGAGCATTACGGCTCGGGGGACACCGTCTACATGAACGCGCTTCGGGTTCCCTGCATTGCCGAGCGGGCGCTGGTCTTTCTCTATGCGGAACAAAATCTCCTCAGCGCCGATCAAGTCCGACGGTTCAGCAACAGGATCGGGCTCGACGAGGAGTATCTGGGTACTCGGCTCGCGGACAATCACCGTCCCATCCGTTTCGGCCGGTCGTAGCCGGCCGGCGGTGAAGCGACGACACTATCAATTGACGAACTGCGGGTCACGGGCTACCATCGAGGGAGAAAACTTTCCGGAGCGCCGTAGGGCGACCCACTCTCGCGTGGGCGCCGCGGTATTACCAAAGGAGGAAGAGTTCTATGAAAAGGTTGTTGATTGCGCTGGTCGTGACTCTTTTTGCCGCTTCACTTGCGTATGCCGGTGGGCAAGGTGAAGAGGAGGCCGCAGAAGGAGAGCCGGAGTTCCGTGTCGGCATCGTGTTCGATGTCGGTGGCCGCGGTGATAACTCTTTCAACGATTCGGCCTACCGAGGACTCCGCATGATTGCCGAAGAGTACGAGGGGTATATAGCGGACGATCCCGACGACGTCGACTTCGGAAACCGGATCGAGCTGAAGTATCTCGAGCCCCGTGAGGGCGGCCAGGACCGAGAGCAACTGATGCGCGTCATGGCGGAAGACGGCTACGACCTGATCTTCGGCGTGGGCTTTGCGTTTACCGATGTGATCGAGAAGGTCGCCTCCGAGTTCCCGGAGACGCACTTCGGCCTCATCGACGGCGAGTTGCCGGATCTCGATGCGGACTCCAACATCACCTCCATCATGTTCGCCGAGCAGGAAGGCTCGTTCCTCGTCGGCGCGTTGGCGGGGATGTTCTTAGAGGACATGGATGTTGATGAGCCGAAGCTCGGTTACGTGGGCGGCATGGACAGTCCGCTCATTCACCGGTTCGGTGGCGGCTACCTCGCCGGGGCGATCTACACGAACGAGTCGCTGCGGGACGAGGACATGATCATGGTGCAGTACATCGGCCAGGACCCCACCGCCTTCAGCGATCCGCAGACAGCCAACAGCATCGCCCTGGATATGTATGACGACGGTGCGGAGATGATCTACCACGCCGCCGGCGCATCCGGCGCGGGGGTATTTGCCGCAGCCCGAGAGGAGGACAAATGGGCCATCGGCGTCGATTCCGATCAAGGCCTCATCCTTGCGGAGTCGGATTCCGCCGAAGACCGCGCAACGGCGGAGCACATTTTGACCTCCATGCTGAAACAGGTGGACAACTCCGTATATCTGCTCACCGAGGAGTACATCGAGAATCAGGGTGACATCGACGGTGGCTATGAGACCTACGGTCTCGACGACGACGGCGTCGGTTATGCGGTAAACGAGTACAACGAGGATCTCGTCGATCCCTACACCGATGAGGTCGACGAGATCAAGCAGCAGATCATCGACGGTGAGATCGACGTACCGGACCACGAAGACGACGTTGAAGAGTGGGCGGAGGAGAACCTCTAAACGAACGACGCAGCTTAGCGAAAGAGCGGGGCCCTTCGAGGAGGACCCCGCTTGATTCTCGGATGCTGCTGCACATGGATGCAGTCGGAAGAGAGGACGCCAATGGCTCTGCTTCGAATGGACGGGATCACAAAGGTGTTCCCGGGAGTGGTGGCAAACGACTCAATCTCCTTCGATCTGCAAGAAGGAGAGATCCACGCCCTGGTGGGAGAAAACGGGGCGGGAAAGACGACCCTCATGAAGATCCTCTACGGCTTGTATCGCCCCGACAATGGGGAGATCCATATCCGGGATCGGAAGGAGGAGATCAGCAGCCCCCGAGACGCCATCAAGAAAGGCATCGGCATGGTGCATCAGCATTTCATGTTGGTGCGTCCTTTCACCGTCACGGAAAACATCATTCTCGGTGAGGAGAATACCGAGGTTGCCCGGGAAGCGGAGGGAGCGCCTCTTTTTCGGCGGGTACTCAACGCGTTTCGCCGACTATTTGCCCTGGATACGGAGCGCCCCGACAAGCGGATCGACGGGTTGATGGAGGAGAACCGCATCTACGTAGACAAGTCTGCGCGGATCGAGGACCTTCCGGTTGGCCTCCAGCAACGCGTCGAGATACTCAAGGTTCTGTACCGAGGCGCTGAAATTCTGGTTTTCGATGAGCCGACTGCGGTTCTTACTCCGCAGGAATCGGAGGAGTTGTTCAACACGTTCCGGCGGCTACGGGAGCAGGGAAAAGGGGTCGTTTTCATTACGCACAAACTCGACGAAGTCCTCGAGGTTGCTGACCGGATCACGGTGATTCGTCGCGGGCAGGTGGTGGAGACGATGCCCCGGCCCGAAGCGACCAAGCAGACGCTTGCCGAGCTCATGGTCGGCAAGCCGGTGTTGCTGCGCGTGGACAATCCCCCCGCCGAGCCGGGAGAAGTGGTCCTCGAGGTGGACCACGTTACCTATCGCAACGAGGATGGAGTAGAAGTCCTACGGGATATCACCTTCGATATCCGCGAGGGAGAGATATACGGGATCGCCGGTGTAGAGGGCAACGGCCAGAACGAGCTTGCCCGGGTTCTCATGGAGCGCATGCGGATGGAATCCGGTGCCATTCGGCTCTACGGAGAAGACATCGGACCGCTCGACATCCGTCGACGCCGGGATCGAGGGGTCGGATTCATCCCCGACGACCGTGGCCGGTTCGGGTTGATCCTTCCCTTCAGCCTTGCCGACAACATGGTGCTCGGCAGTCACCACAAGGAACCGTTCGTGAACAAGTTTCAGGTGATCCGCACGGATGAAATCCGGCGATTTGCCCGGACGGCGGTACAGGATTTCGACATACGCACACCGTCGGAGGTGGTGCCTGCGCATGCGCTCTCCGGAGGCAATCAGCAGAAGGTTGTAATTGCCCGAGAGTTCAGTATGGATCCGGGGCTTCTCGTGGCCAGCCAACCTACACGTGGAGTCGACGTCGGGGCGATGGAGTTCATCTTCCGACAGCTCGTCGCGGCAAAGAAGCGAAAGAAGGCCGTGCTTCTGATTTCCGCCGATCTGGACGAGGTTCTGGCGATGTCGGATCGTATCGGGGTCATCTATAAGGGCCAAATCATCAAGAGCTTCGAACGCTCGGAAGCCGAAAAGGAAACGGTAGGCTTCTACATGATGGGCGAAAGTGGGGAACGGGCATGAGGCGTCGTATCAGTCGAATCGAGGTGCTCTCAGTCGCCGCGCCCTTTATCGGTTTCCTTGCGGCGCTGGTCATTCTCCTCCTTATCGTGCTGGCGGTTGGTGAACGGCCGTCGAAAGCGGTGGAGGCGATCCTCCGTATGACCACGGGCAATCCGTCACGGCTTGCTACGGTGCTCTCGCAGGCCATTCCCCTGTTCCTTGCCGGTATTGCCGTGGCCATTGCCTTTCGGGCGAGCGTGTTCAACATCGGCGCCGAAGGCCAGTATTTCTTCGGGGGCTTCGTGGGTGCCCTCGCCGGGATTTACCTCCAACTCCCGGCGTTCTTACACATTCCGGTGGTGGTGCTGGCAAGCATGCTCGGCGGGGCGATGTATGCGGCCATACCCGCCCTCTTGAAAGTGACGCGGGGCGTCCACGAGGTCATCACCACCATCATGTTCAACAGCATTGCCGTGCTCCTGGTAAACTTCCTGGTTAACCGCCCGTTTTCGGGTATCGAAGGCGGCGAGAGTCTCGAGCCACAGACCGCGGCCATCCAGGAGACGGCACTTTTCGGGCGGCTGAATCCGTTGTTTCGTGCGCTCGGATGGAAAGTCGGTGATCATGTGTACCTCGACTACAGCCTGGTAGTCGCCATCGTCATGGGATTCTTGCTGTGGTTTCTGATTTTCAAGACCCGCTACGGGTTCGAGATCCGCGCGGTGGGAACCGCGCCCGACGCGTCGCGCTACGCCGGCATGAGAATCGAGCGGGTTCAGGTCGGTGCATTTCTTCTCAGCGGCGGGCTTGCGGGGCTGATCGGTTTGCAGGAGATCTTCGCCATTCGCGGCTTCTATAGCTACGAGATCGCCCGTAACCTGGGTTTCGACGGGATCGCCATAGCGTTGATCGGCCGCAACAATCCCGTGGGGGTGGTTTTCGGGGCCTTGCTGTTCAGCTTCCTTAAACAGGCGGGCTACGGGCTGCAGCTGTATACGTCGGTGCCGAACTCCGTAACGGACGTGATAACCGGGGTAATGATTATCATCATCGTGGTCACCAATGAGATCATCGCGCGTTACATAAAGCGCGTGCGGCAGAAGGAGGCGGGCTAGATGGATACATTGGCCGAGTTCCTCATTCGCGGACTTCAGGTGTCGGCGCCGATCGCCTTTGCCTCCATCGGTGGTGTCTTCTCCGAGAGAAGCGGGATCATCAATATCGCTCTCGAAGGCATAATGATCGTGACGACCTTCGCCATCATATGGGGAGCTTTGGTGTTTCAGAGCTTTTTCATGGGGCTCCTCGTGGCCATTCTGTCGGGGGTTCTCATGGCCCTCATCCATGCCGTCGCTACGGTGACCTACCGGGTCAACCAGATCGTTTCGGGTGTCGCGATCAACATACTGGCGGTGGGAATCGCGCGATTTATGTCGCAGCGAATCTTCGGCCAGGAAACGCAGAGCCCCGGTAATCCGTTCTTGCCGCCGCGGATTTTGGGCGCCAACGCCGTGGCCGTTGCGCTCATTCCGATAGCGATCATTGCGTGGTACGTGTTGTTCAAGACCACCTTCGGGTTACGACTGCGTGCGGTCGGTGAGAATCCGGAATCCGCGGATACCGTGGGAATCGACGTGTATATGATGCGTTATGCCGGCGTGCTGTTGTCGGGGGTAATGGTCGGTTTCTCCGCTGCCACTCTGTATCCGGCGCAGTGGGTGAGCGGGATGACCGGGGGGCGTGGTTTCATCGCGCTGGCGGCGATGATATTCGGCCGCTTCCATCCCATCGGAGCCGTGCTCGCCGCGCTCCTGTTCGGCATGGCGGAATCGTTCCGGATCATGTTCGAGCAGCAGATACCGATCCCGGGACAGTTCGTACAGATGCTGCCCTATGTCCTTGCGGTAGTCGTGTTGGCGGGCTTCGTCGGGCGCGCACGACCGCCGGCGGCCGAAGGCAAGCCGTACGAAAAGGGACAGGCGTGAACGAGCTCCTCTGGCTCATTCTCCTGCTGGTGAACTTCGCCACGATTCTGCTGATGTTCCGCATCTTCGGCCGGGAGGGGCTTGCGGTCTGGATGGCCCTGTCCGTCATTGCGGCGAATATTCAGGTCACGAAGACCGTTGAGCTCTTCGGAGTCACCGCCACCCTCGGGAACATCGTCTATGCGAGCTCTTTTTTGATCACGGATATCCTCTCTGAGAACTACGGCAAAGCGATCGCGCGACGGGTGGTCTATTACGGGTTGGCGGTGATCATCGGGTTCACCTTGCTCATGAATCTGGCCGTGCTCTTCGAACCGGGGCCGGAGGATTTTGCTCATGAGAGCATGGCGGTCATTTTCGGCTTTCTTCCGCGGGTTGCCCTTGCCAGCGTAGCGGCATATCTCGTATCACAACTTCACGACGTATGGGCCTATGCGTTTTGGAAACGGCGGTTCGACGGTATCCGGCGCATCTGGATTCGGAATAACCTGAGCACGATGGTGAGCCAACTGATCGACTCGGTGGTATTCACCACGGTGGCCTTTGCCGGCGTGTTCAGGTGGCCGACCTTCTCGGAGATCGTATTGACGACGTACCTCTTGAAGGTTCTCGTTGCGGCGGCGGACACGCCTTTCGTGTATCTTGCTACCTGGTGGACGAGGAAAGAGGTCGTACGGGAAGGTTGACCGTCGGCTCGCGCCTCCGGGCTCCGACCACTCAACGTCGGTACTCGGTTCGCGGAGGCCGGGGACTTTCAGTGATTACTCTTTCCAGGGGAAAATCATGCCCCGGAGCGTGCGCTTGCCGACCCGCTCACGATCCTCCACGAGGAGCCGGTCCCAGGGAATTCGCCGACGATCCGCTTCCGGATTTTCCTCCAGGTAATCGTATTTCAGAAGCCGAAGCTTGAACCCGGACTGCAGCCAGACGAACGCGCCCGCGGGGCCCGGAACGAGAAACGCCGTGAACACGGAGATGCCGAGAACGAAGGCAAACCCGACGGCACTACCCACCGCGTACAGTGGATTATCGAAGAAGACGATGAAGCACTTCTTGAGGATCTTCTTTACGTTGGTGTCCAACCGGGATCGGACGGGGAGGTAGAATTGCAGTCCGAGATACCAGATGACGGCGGCCCAGAACAGAAGGGCAAGTGCCACTGCGCCGATGAAGTTGTCCATCGAGGCGTAGGTCGGAAAGGCGATGGTGAGAAGAAAAAAGGAGCCCACCGTCAGCGCAGCGTAGAGAACGCCCGTGGCCCAGGTCTCACGCAGGTACTCGAGAATGAGCCCCCAGGCGAGACCCTCGTAGTTGGATATGTCGCGGGCGATCATGGCGACGGCGGTAGCGTAGACGAACACCAGCGCGATCCCCGCAAGTAGCGCGAATATGGCCAGCAGGGGGCCGGCGGCCTGGAATTGCGGGGCGATGACGAAGGGTACGGTGCCGACCGCAATGAAACCCAAGTTCAGCAAAATGATCGCGAGGAAGTTATCCCAAAAGTCGAAGAACGCTTTCTTTATCCAGAATAGAGCCACGGAGCTTTTGTAGCGCGAAGCGGCATAGTTCCGCAAGGGCGATGTTCGCCTCCGGTCGCCTCTGAGCGGTGTTCGTGGTAGCATGGGGGAAAGTCCGGAATAAGGAGCGAACATCATGAACTACCGACGACTAGGAAAGACGGATTTTGAGGTTTCGGAGGTCTCTCTCGGTACCTGGCAGGTCGGTGGCGGTTGGGGCGGTGAGTTCGATGACGCCACCGCCGAGGAGATCATCAACACCGCAATAGACCGCGGAGTGAACTTTCTCGATACCGCGGACGTCTATGACGCCGGAGCCAGCGAGGCTGCGGTCGGGAGGGTGGCGCGATCCCGGTCGGAGCGCATCTACGTGGCCACCAAGTGCGGTAGGCGCATCTCTCCTCATGTTTCCGAGGGTTATACGCCCGAGGCAATGCGGGGGTTCGTGGAAGAGAGCCTGCAGAACACCGGATTGGAGACCCTCGACCTGATTCAATTGCACTGCCCACCGACCGAGGTCTACTACCGGCCGGAAATCTTCGAGGTTTTCGACCGGATGAAGCAGGAAGGGAAGATCCGTAACCTCGGCGTCTCAGTGGAAAAGGTGGAGGAAGGGCTCAAGGCAATCGAGTATCCCAACGTAGCGACGGTACAGATCATCTTCAACATGTTTCGGCACCGGCCGGCGGAGCTCTTCTTCGAACAGGCGCAGCGTCGAGACGTCGGCATCATCGTGCGCGTCCCCCTTGCGAGCGGGCTGCTCACGGGCAAGCTGTCCCGCAGCAGCACCTTCGACGAAGAAGACCATCGCTATTTCAACCGGGACGGCACGGCGTTCGATAAGGGAGAGACCTTCGCCGGCGTGCCGTACGAGGTCGGCGTCGACGCGTCGGAAGCGTTGAAGATGCGCCTCGAGGACGACCGGCCGTTGCCGCTGCTGGCCCTGCGGTGGATCCTGATGCACGAGGAGATCGGCACCGTGATTCCCGGGGCCTCGCGGCCGAGCCAGGTGGAACAGAACGTCGAAGCATCACGGACGACGGATCTAACCGGCGAGCAGCTCGCGGCGGTGAACGACGTCTATGAACGTTACATCAAGGATTACGTCCATCAGCGGTGGTAGTTTCGAACCACGAAGCCACCTCCGCTGCCACATGTTCGCGCTCGGTACCGTTGACGATTACATGGTCGCTCTCGGTAAGGAGCACACGGTGGGTCCGGGTGGTTGGGGGTACGCGCCGTGCGACGAAGTCGGCTACTTCCGGAGGCACGAGCTCATCCGCGGCGGAAACGATCGTGAGGGTGGGAGCGGCGACCGACCGCACGGCGCGCCGGGCCCGACGCATCAAGCGGTAGAGCTCTCCCGCGGGCCGCACCCACTCATACGCGTAGTATTCGAGCTGGAGCTCGCGCTCGAGCGGATCTTCCGCGTCCGGTTCGTAGGGGGTCGACCACCGGGTCACGAAACGCCCGACTACGGGTGAGAACACGATACTGCGACGGGTTACGCGAAGGGCCGGTGCGCAGAGGGCAACCCCGTCGGGGTCGAAGCGTGAGGCGATCAGTATGGCGAGCAGACCGCCCATCGAAAGCCCGGCAACGTATACCCGGCGGTAACGGCGCCGCAGTTCGAGGTATGCGTCGATCGTATGTCTCAGCCATTGATCGGCATCGCTCTGGAGGAAGTCTCGGCCGTTTGTGCCGTGGCCCGGCAGTCTCGGAACCGAGACCGTGTAACCTCGCTCGTTCAGCCGCGTTGCCATATAGGACATCTCACCGGTGCGTCCGGTGAAACCGTGCAGAATCAGAATTGCTT
Source organism: Spirochaetaceae bacterium (assembly GCA_046540795.1). Classification (GTDB taxonomy): domain Bacteria; phylum Spirochaetota; class Spirochaetia; order DSM-27196; family PWMO01; genus JAAAOH01. Next base: position 11,771 of record JBKHEN010000047.1, read on the forward strand.
CTTCACCGCCGTCGAAGAACAGTGGGCGACCGTAGGGATTTACCGTCGTTTCTCGGGGAATGCGTGCTAGTCTCATGGGTTCCCTCAGGGAACACGGTCCCGTGGGGTTTGTCAACGTCTAGGGGCGCCCTCGCTTTCGGCCCTTGCTTTCGGCATAGTAGTCTCCTCGCCCTCGGTGGATTGCAGGGAGAGGCGCGGATGAAAAAGAGTTCTTCCGGGCGAGCATGGAAGGGCTCCGGATAGGCTCCGGACATCCACACGGCATTGCACGGGCGGCAATGTCGACGGAAGGAAGGTGTAGAGATGGCGCGGGTTCAGCAGCTCATCGCGCGCAACCTCCGGAGCGCGCGGAAAGCGTGCGGAATCACGCAGGCGGGTCTTGCCGAGCGCTGTGGAATCTCGGCAAGCTTTGTGAGCGAGGTCGAGGCAGCACGCAAGTATCCGTCGGCGGAGGTGCTCGAGCGACTGGCCGAGGCACTCGAGATTCGTCCGTATCAGCTGTTGTTCGACGAGGGTGACTGGGAGGTACGCGACCGCGTGGAAACCGTGACCTCCATGTACCGTGACATGAAAGATCGTCTCAACTGTGCTCTCGATGACTCGCTCCGTGAGCACTTAGGGTGACCGGTGTCAAGGGTCGCACGTTTTCCACGGGGGGACGTTGGCGCCGATTGCCGATAAAGACACCGCGGGCCGGGACCGATCATTAGACAGTGAAAGTCGGCCTGTACGTCCACGCGTCCGAATCGCTGTCGGTGACGCCCGTGTTGCGCGCCTTGAGTACTCACGGCATCTCGGCGTCGGTTTATCGGATACGGGAGAGCTGGCCGCTTCTCTCGGAGCAGGCCATTCGTGCCAATTTCGCCTCCGTCTCGCACGTGGTGCTGTGGGGTGATAGCCGACTTCCGCCGGACGGGTGGTGTGCGCTGATCGCGGGTTACATCTTCGCTTCGGACAGCCCCTGTTACGTGCTTGCTCCCGAGCGATTGGAAGTGCCGGCGTATCTCGGCGACTTTGTACGGCTCCACGACGTGAGCCTCCTTGTCAGTCGGCTTGCCGGAGGTATGCAGGCCTACGAGCAGGGTAAGCGCAGCAAGCACGCACGGGAGGAGCTCATCGCCGGTGGTATGGCCCTGACACAGCGCACCTTTCTCGAAACGGTGCGTTGCGGTGACGAGCACGCGGTCGACAATTTCCTGCTTCTCGGTTACTCACCGAACCTTCGCGATGAGGCGGGCCTGCCGGCCCTCTTTTTGGCGGTGCGAAGCGGCAACGCCGCGTTGGTACGGCTACTGGTGGAATACGGTGCGCTGGTGGATGAGCAGGCCGGTGACCACGGGACGAGTCCACTCATGGAGGCGGCGGGCACGGGGCAGGTCGAAGCTACCCGGATGCTTCTCGATGCCGGGGCGGCCCCCGATCTGACGAACAGCTACGGGCAAAGCGGGGTGATCCTGGCGGCCAGCGAAGGACACGCGGGTACGGTACGACTTCTCCTGGAGCGGGGCGCCCGGACCGATCTGGTGGATCACCTCGGGATGACCGCGTTGAAATACGCCGAGCTGTTTCATCACGAGGAAACCGCGCGGGAACTCCGGGCGGCTGCAAAGCGCAAGTAGGGCACGAGCATGTCGTTCTTGGGAGTCCCGGTGCCGTCATAGGTGATGGGTACCACGGGCACACCGGTTACGGCACGGATCTTCTCGCTCATCGCCTCGGTAACCAACGACGGACAGCAGAACGCGGGACTTGCCTGGACGAAGAGTGCGATATCGGGGTGTTCTTCCAGTAGCCGATAGATCTTGAGAATGTTGTCGAAAGATTCACCGGAATGCTCGATGTGGAGGCCGAAGGTCTCCAGCTTTCGCTGCAATTCGGTCTCCCGTGAGCTCGTTCGCGGTCCCACCCACTTCTCGACCCGTTCGTAGTACCGCCGCTCCACCAATTCGATAACCGACAGAAGCGTGCGGTAGAGCGCCCAGTCGGCATACTTCCCGTGGCGAATCAGGCGCTTGAAGTGTGCGGCGGCAATGATTTTTGCGTAGTCGCTATAGGGGGTGGTCACCACCTCGCCGCCCGCTTCCTCGATGGTCCGAATGAGGCCTTGATTGAAGACTTCGTTGTCCCGCACGTAGAGGTCTCCGAAGACGGCAACCTTAGGCTTCCTGTCTCCCGCGCGCGGTACCGCGTCGAGGAGCGCCAGGGCCTGGTCCAGCCGTTCATTTCGGCGCGCGCGTCCGAGAAAGGCCTCCTCGAGCAGGGTGACCCCTTCCGAGATCGCACGATCGGTGCAGCCGGGAAGCATCTCGTAGGGGCGTATCATACACCCGATGCGTCTCAGCAGTCCTCCGAAGAGATAGGCGAAATAGGCGCCGAGGGTGGCCTGCGGGGAGATATCCACGTATGAAAAGTCACCGGCGAAAATCGCTACCTCCCCGGCACCTTCCCGGGAGAGCTGTTGCTTGAGAAACTGCGGGTACATGGCGATGTTGCAGGGCCACCGAGATTCCGGCATCCACAACGCGGTTCGTGCGGGATCGAGCTCATACGTCCGGATAGCCTCGAGAGTCTCCTGCGCAATGACCGACAGCGGAATGCACTGCCCGGTGTTGAGCCGCGTGCTGCGACGTATGGCCTCCGGCGTCTCGGGAAGCACCCGCGCATCGACCCCGTGACGCACCAGGTTTGCGGCGAGGAATGGAGCCGTAACGGGATCCCACGTCGGCAAAAGGAGCGTGCGATCCCCTATGCGGGTTGTGGTGCGTGCCGGGTCTGTGTCGTGGTTTTCCTCGGTGGAGGAGATCATTCCGGGCTCTTCGGCGAGTCGTCGTCTCTCCCGATGGTGATTGCGGAAAGCCCGGATACCGGCCTCGATACGAGTCTCGTATCCGACGCTCGAGTCATGCTCGTCGACCTGCAGGATGAGATACGGTTTACCGTGTCGCTCCATGATCCGCGTGAAGAAATCGATGATCATGGAATCGGGCGAGCACTTGAAAGACGTCACCAGTACCGGATAGAGCCCCTCGGTGAAGGCACAGCGGCGGGCCGTCTCCAGGATATCCCGGGCGTAACTCCAGGCGGTTTCCCCGATGAGCGTACCGTACTCCTCTCCCTGATACTCGGGCACCATGTCGTGATAGAACGCCGCCACACCCTGACGGCTCATGACCTCGGGAATTCCTTTGTTCATCGCGGGGTCGAGAATGGTGTAGGGGCGCCCGGTGAGGATTACCGTTATGTCCTCTTCCGGTGGAACTCGCCGCTTCTCGAACTGCGAGCGCAGCATGGCACGCATGATGCTTACGTAGTCACGGGAGGCCGCGTACGCTTCGCGAACCTCCTCTGCGCTTATCCCGGGTGCCACGGGGTCAAGAGATGCGGCCAATTCCGCGGCTTCCCGACGTGACAAGTCGAGACGCCCATTGCGTATACGCTCCGTCGGCCCTACCGGCCCAAGGGCCGGGGTTATCAGTCGGCTCTCGGCACCTTCGAAGACTCCGCTTTCGAGAACCGGACCGGCAAATTGCGTGTAGTAGCAGTATCCCTGTGCATCCGCGGGGCCCATGTAGGCCGGACAGAACACATAGTCCACGGTGTCCGCGAGCTCTGCCACCCTGCCGTGGAGATTGGCCATCGGCGCGCAGAATTCCGCCCGCTCGAGGGCTTTGCCCCGAGCGAGGGCGTCTTCAGTCGTGTCGTTTTCGACGACCTCTACTCCGAGGTGCCGGAAGAAGGTGCGCCAGAAAGGGAGATCCGCCGTAAGGTGGAGGGCCCGCGGAAGGCCGATGGTGCCGCGGTCCGCACGGCCGGCGGCATCGGTTTGTACCTCGGCTGCCGCGGCGGCGTCCCGCTCGACCCTGCGTCGCAGCCCAAGCAGGTCCACACCCCGTCCGGCGGGCGGAACGTAGTGATCGGTCCTGTAATCCCTACCGCAGAGAAACCCGTAGGCGACGGACTCTCCGGCGACTTCGGCGACGCGCAGGTGACACCGGTTCGCACAGAGGTTGCAGCGTTCGGTGCGGACGGGGATCTCCTCCTTGTACAGATCCAGACCGCGGAAGGCCGTCGAACCCCGGTGCCCTTCGGCCAGTTCTAAGGCCACGCCCATCGCGCCGGTGACGTGACAATAACGGGAGACGAAGATGGGGCGTTGGAGTTTCTGCCTGAACGCCGCAACCAGGGCGTGATTCTTTGCCGTCGCCCCTTGGAAACAGATGCGCTCTCCGATGTTACCGGCCCCGGCGACCTTCTGCAGGTAGTTCTCTCGTACCGAATGCACCACCGCAGCCAGAATTTCGGCCGTGTCGTACTCCTGGTTCTGATAGTGGTTGATGTCTCGCTCCATGAATACCGTGCATCGATCGCTCACCAACGGAGACGCCGCTCCCTTCACACGGCGACCGTACTCGGTGAGTGGAACGCCCAGCTTAGCCGCCTGTTCCTCGATGAAGCTCCCTGTCCCGGCGGCACAGACGGTATTCATGTGTGAGAAAACGACGTGCCCCTCGCGCAGTCTCGTAAACTTGGCGTCCTGTCCACCGATCTCAATAATGGTGTCGACTTCAGGATCAAGAGTGACCGCTGCCCGCGCGTGGGCGGTAATCTCGTCGAGAATCAGGTCCGCACCGATGACCCTTCCTACGAAGGAGCGCCCCGAACCGGTGGTGCCGACGGCGAGAATACCGATGTGGACGTTCTCACGCCGCTCTACCTCCCGGACGGCGCGGAATAACGACCGGCACGCGTCGAGCGGTCGGCCGGCGGTTCGGGTATAGAACGCCGCGAGTACCTCGCCGTCGGGCTGCAGCAATGCCGCTTTGGTGCTCGTGGAGCCGATGTCGATGCCGAGGTACGCCGAGACGGACTGCGGGAGGTCGCTGTAGATGTCCGTCTCCACGGGATTGTCTTCGGCACCGGGAACGCGAACGTCCTCGTGTCGCGGGCTGTCCGTGTTCTCAGGCGGCGGTTCAACGGGAAGCTCCGGAAAGTGATATGTTCGAGCCGGTTGCTCCTCGTCAAGGAGCGCCTCCGGGGCGACGGGTCCCGACGGGGTCGGCTCATGGTTTCCTTCGATCCGGTCCGTATGCTCGAGCACGGCACCGAGGGCAACGTAGACGCTTCCGAGCTCGTCGGCGATCACGCGCCGTCGAAGTAGTGAGCCGACGTAGTCGACGACCGTCGCGTTCCGGGATACACCGCCGGCGAAGAGCACCGGTCCCGGTACGGTGCCGCCGTCGGTGAGTGTGTCGACGAGATTCCGCGCCAGACCGTGGCACAGTCCGTCGCAAATGCTCTCGATGTCGTATCCTTCCTGCTGCGCGTGGATGAGATCGGTGCGCGCGAAGACGGAGCATCGGGAGGCGATCGCGGGGCTCGGTCCGGTAGCGGCGCGGGCGCGTGAGCTGAGCTCGGCGCCGTCCTCGAGACCGAGACGCCGTGCCTGCTCGTCGAGAAAACTTCCGGTGCCGGCGGCACAGGAGGTGTTTCCCCGCACACCCCGGTAGCTACCGTCCTCGTCGAAGAGGGCCAGAAAGAAACGCTCGGCACCCACGCTGAGAAGACTGCGGGCTTCGGGATGAAGGCTGCGCCCGGCGCGGATGGTTGCTACGGTTTCGTTGTAGCGGTTGTCGGTCCGCACAAATCGCGGGGTACCGGCTCCCGCCGCGACCGCTTCTATTTCGGCGGGGGGAAGACTCTGTAGAATGCGAGAAAGACATGCGCGCGGATGGCCGCCGTGTTCCTCATAGTAGGTTCGCCACACCGACCCGTCGCGATCGGCTAGAACCGCGGAGACGGTCAAGGAGCCCACGTCGAGACCGAGTATCATTACACCTATCCTTTAACCTCATTCTAAGCGGTTCGTCGCCACTTCGACAAGCTTGACTCCGTCGGGGCGGGGCAGTATCGTTGTCGGCGATGGGCGAGCGGGAGCCACTCCATATTTTTCACATCGCCCGCAGCGATGGCACGTCTCTGTTCCTGCATCCTTTCCTCGAACGCCAGCGGGTGATGGAGCGCATGGAGGGCTATCCTTTGCACGGGCTCTACGGACGAGAACCCCGTGTGGAGGCCATCACCGGACTGCGCAACGAGCTGTATCGTCTTATCGAGGAAGAAATCCGTGACTGGATCGGAGAGGCACGTTTCATTCCCCGGTTCCTCATTGCGGCCGGCGTCTTTCTGGTCGTCTACGTCGGTATGTCGCTGGCGGTGCGGGACCCCGTACCCATGGTCGATGAGCTCGGTATTGCTCTCGGGGCCGCGGTTGCAGCCTTCCTGGTGCGCCGCAAGCGGGAGATGAGCTCCGAGATCGCACTGTCGAAGCGGTCGAAGCTTCGCAGCAAAGTGGACGGCATTGTATTCAGCGAATCGGATTTCGTGAAGGAGATAGAAGCTCTGCTGCACGATGAGGAAGGCGCTTCGGCCGACAGCATCGTGGAGCGGCTGTCGGACCGGTGGGAGGTGGAGATCGATCCCCGGCATCGGGAGACAGCCAAGGAATTCGTGGCCTATCTGCGGAAGAAGCTCAATACCGGCAATTATCGACGACAGGAAAAGCGCCTGGTGGCGAAGGACCGTGGAGCGATGAGCTCCCGGGATCAACAGAACCTCAGGCGGTGGGCCGCAGGGAAGAAGGTGGATCTCCCGCTATTCGCTCTCTACGTACGGTTGAAGCGACACCTGGACAAACACGTCGTCGGCT
>JBKHEN010000048.1:0-18323 GCA_046540795.1 Spirochaetaceae bacterium
GTCGGGGGCGGCTTCTGCGACGCCCAGTCGGACCGAAAGCCGGCGGTCACGGCACGCGAAGCGGCCTCGGCAAAATCCGACAAGATGCGCTCGATGTCCGCCGCCAGGCGACGCATTCCGGGTATCTGCCCGTCGTCAAAGAGACCGAGCTGAGTAGCGGCGAGGCGACCTTCCGGAGAAACGGCGGTGGCCTCCACCACCGTGAGGCCGGCGCCGCCGCATTCGCGATAGTGCTCCAGGTGGTCGTCTGTGACCGTGCCGTCCTTTCCCGCCTTCCAGGTCACCATGGGAGGCATCACGATACGATTGGCGAGCCGTTCCCTGCCTAGACGAAACTCGGACAGAAGCTTGGTGTCGTTCACCGCAGTCGTCCCCATGTTCTTGTTTGAGTTACAACGTCTCGAATAGACGAATAGTTCCGCGGACGAAATAGAACCCGATCACCCCCGCAGCGAGTACCTTCAGCAGGGTCGCGAGGATCGTCCCCCGGAAGACCCCGACAGCAGCCTTTAAGGGCTGCCGATTCTCCGGATTCCAGATGATCTCCGCCACCAGAGCCCCGACGAAGGCGCCGACGATCATGCCGAATGGGGGGAAGAAAACCGTACCGATGAGCATGCCGACGATGCTTCCCCATACCCCGGCCCGGCCGGCCCCCGCTTTGCGGGAGCTCAGTGCCGGCAGCACGGAGTCGAGCACGGTGGTTGCGACGGCGAGCGCCGCCATGATGAGTAGCGTGGGCACGGCGAACACGTCCCATCCACCGGCCACGGAAATCAACAGAAGCGAGACGTAGCTCACGATCGGCCCCGGGAGCACCGGGACGACACATCCGATGAGTCCCGCGATTACCGCTACCGACCCGAGCACGGTCATGATCACGCCGAGTGCCATTAGGAGTAGTGTACCCGACTACCTCCACCTCGTCCAAGGGTGTGGCAGCCGTCGTTGACGAAATCGCCAAAGCCGGGCACCGTGCGGGATATAGCAAGGAGGATCGAGATGGCTTTTTTTCGCATCGCAGACAGCGCTCCTGAAACGCTTTTCGGCACGCTCACCAAGCGACTCGGTGCCTACGGAGGCAACCTGATGGCCGTACAGGTGCACCTGCCTGCGGGGTCGGTGGCGCCCGCACATCGCCATGAGAACGAGCAGATCACCTACGTCATCAGAGGTAGAGTGTCATACCGTATCGAAGGGGAAACCGGGGAGCTCGCAGAGGGCGACTCCGCCTATGTCCCGGGAAACGCGGAGCACGAGGTCAATGCCCTCGAGGACACCCTGGTCGTGGACGTGTTTTCCCCGATGCGAGAGGATTTCATTCCGGAGACGTGAGCCGCGCGTCCGGCCCGCCGGTCAGCGTTTCGTGCGCATGACGCGGAGGTACTGTTCGTAACTCAGAAGCTCGTGCGTGGAGGAGTCCGCCTCGAGAAAAACGGCGTTTCGCGTTTCCTTGGCCCGGTACAGCGCTTTGTCGGCGTACTCTATTGCCTCGTCGATTGCTGAGTACCCGTGAGCGGCCGCCACGCCGATTGAGAACGTCCCGCAGACGCCGCCTTTCTGATCCTGTACACCGCGGACGGGCTTGTACAACTCGCTCTCCGCAACCCTTCGTTCCTGGAGATGACGCAGACGCTCGGCGAGCAGGACGGCGGAGTGAAGGGATCCCTGAACGAACAGGACGAACTCCTCCCCCCCATAGCGGATGGTCCGATCGTGAGTTCCTCGGCTGTTCTCGCTCAGCGTCCGGGCGGTGTCCTGGAGGATCGTGTCTCCCTTTTGATGACCGAGGTTATCGTTGATCCACTTGAAGTGATCGACGTCGACGATGAGAAGTGCGGCCTCACCGCCGTTGTTTTTCAGCTCCGCGAAGGTCTTGGGGAGCTCCTGCATGAGATACGCCTTGTTCTTCAGTCCGGTCAATCCGTCGGTCTGCGCTGCGGCAAGCTGATCCGAGAGTCTGATCTGGAGCTGTTGTTCCGCCGTGCGACCGGTGCGCTCGTTCTCTCGGTCCCACGCTTGCTTCTCGTTGTCCCCGGGGAGCACCACCTCGCCACCGACCGTGCGCAGAAAACTCTCCGGCTCGTTGGTCAGGTACGAATACATGTCGGCCATCCCCCGAAGTACGTCGAGAAAGAACAGCTGCGAGAGCCGCGGGAGCCGCATAGCCTCCGCGCCGTACTTCGCCTCGATGTACCGCTTGACCTGTCTCGAGGCAGGCCGGTAACCCGGGTTGCCCGGCGCGGGGATGGCGAGCTCTACCACATGGTCCCTGCCGATCTCCTCGTGGATTCGCTTTCCTAATGGGTCGGTGCGGTCGAGTAGATCCTGATTGATGTCCTCCGCAATCTCGCCGAGGATCGCCTGAAGGCGCTCCGCCTCCTCGAAGAGCTTAGGACCGCGAAGCCCCGCCCGCCCGCCGAGGGTATGTCCGTAATCCCGAATGAGCAGGTTCCGGAGTCGGTTTATCTCCTCCACCAGGCCTCGCGCCGCCGCGCTGTTCCTGAAGGTCCGCGCGTAATCCGCGTCCTCCATACTCTTTTGGTAGTTGGTCAAGGCCCGCAGATAGCGGTCGAAGAGCTCCAGGTAGACGGCATGCCACCCCTCGTTCACCTCGTGAAGGCGTTCGGCAATGCCGTCCCGATTTGTGGCTTGTTCCACGGAGCCCGGTCGGAGAGAGCCGAGGAGGTCGTCGATGATCCGGTGTAGTACCAGAAGGGGCTGGCCGGGATCCTGCGCCGCAACCGCGCGGATATCCTGCAGATTATGGGAAAACGGCAACCGGTTCGAATAGACGTACCTGTCGAAATACGGTAGCAAATACGGCATCCGTTCCAGGTTCTCGATATCGGAGTTGGGAAACAGTACCCCGAGGACGCCGAGGATACCCGCGAAGCGGCGGGAAAACTCCTCCGTCTTCTCCTTCTCGAGCCACTCGATCTCCCGCTTCTGTTTTGCGGCTATCTCCTGTTCATGCCGCTTCGTCTCGGTTTCGTAGAAGGTGCCCGGGTCCAGGATGTCCTCTTCCTGAAGTCCGGCAAACCGTAGAATTGCGTTGTGCTTCTGAGCCGACGTGTCCCTGGGCTCGTAGAAGCTTCCGATTCCTTTCAACACGATCGGATACAGCTCTCGCTGGAAGCGTCCGAAATTGTCGACGGCGATGCGGAGCACCGCTTCAGCGTCTTCCAGTCGGCTTGCCGGGGCCGCGCGATACGCCAGTGCGACGTCTTTGGCAAGGGCTAAGAGCTCTGTGAACTTACCCGGCGAAATGCGGTGTATTTGCAGGACAAGACGATAGACTTCCCGTGCAATGCGGGCAAGCTCTGCGGTCGTCACGCGCCGAGCCTTTTGAACCGTCAGCTCGAGATAGCGCAGGGCGGTACGGGTCTCCTTGCTGATGTCGAAAAACGTTTCGAGCAGCGCCGCGGCCAAGGAGTCCCTGCGGTGCAGGGCCTCGGCCACCGTCTTTGCGGTGTCCTCGTTACCCGGGCGTGCGAGAAACGTTCCGGCGGCGGTACGTAGCGCCTCGAGCGATTCCCGCAGGCTGTATTCGTAGGGATTGCCGGAGGGCGTTTTCTGTGATTGGGCAATATACCGCAATAGGCGAACGTTGACATAGTCAGGGACGTCTCGGCGGAACAACGAGAGAAAATCATACCATCGCTCCCGAAGCCCCACTGCCAGCAGGCTGTTTCGGAACGCCCAGGCGTTGACGGTGCGCCTGAGAACGGGGGAGACCGGTGGAAACCAGTCCTGGCTGCGGCGTTTGTGCGAGCCCTCCCGGGGCTCATGTTCCTTATCCGGACCGGTCGGGGGCGCCTGCTTCGGGGAGGCGGACGCTTTCTTACGAGAGGTTTCGTGCCGGCCGCGGCCGGCACGCCGTTCCCGCAAGGCGTTCTGCGTGCGCATGCGCCGCATCTCGCGCTCCATTCGCGCCTTAGCCGCCTCGTCCCCGTAACCCTTGTCCCTGAGCTTGCGGTAGACCTGGTCGATTTCCTCGGCCGAGGTCCCTTCGGCGAGAAGTCGTTTGTAGAGGTCGTCGTTGCGCCGCCCGTGTTGCTCACTGCTCATGTCTGTGTTCAATGTAGCAACAATCGAGCAAAAAACCATAGAGTTACGCGGTCGGAATCCTGCAATGTTGCCCGGCGCACCGCTTCTTGACTGCGTCCCCCTGACTCGCCTAGGGTGACCTGCAGAGTAATCTCTCGGACCGGAGGAGTCGAGGTATGAAGGTCGCGGTGCTGAGTGACATCCATGACAACATCTGGAATCTCGAGCGGGCGTTGACGGACGTCAACGAGAGAGGGCTCGAGGCTCTGTTATTCCTCGGGGATTTCTGTGCTCCGTTCACCCTCAAGCAGATCGGAGACGGATTCTCCGGGCCGGTTTACGCGGTTTTCGGGAACAACGACGGTGACCAGTATCTCCTGTCTCGCGTAGCGGACGGCTTCGACCACATTGCACTCTACGCGTACCTCGCGGAGATCGAGATAGGGGGGCGGCACGTGGCTCTGTGCCATTATCCCGAGATTGCGGAACGGCTGTATGAAAGTGCCGCATACGATGCAGTGTTCAGCGGCCACGACCACACGCCGGCCGTGCGGCAGGAAGGCCGGACCTTGTGGGGAAATCCCGGTGAGGTTATGGGCCGTTTCGGAAAACCGAGTTACGGCATCTACGATACCGTCTCCAACACCTTCGATCACATCGCCGTCTCACCTGGCTGAGAGGAAGAACCGTTCCGCGAGAATCGTCCTCTCCTCGAAAAGAACCGTTTCGAGGAGGCCGTTCGCCTAAAGACACCCTTCGCCCTTGACGCGGCCTACGCTTCCGCATATATTACAAAGTAATACTATGCCCTCGGAGGAACCGCTGCATGAAGGGCACGAAAAAGGAAGAGGTCATCACGTTCAAGGTGGATGACTCGCTGGCCGAAGCGATGGGGGGGATTCGCAATAGGAGTGAGTTCATCCGGCGCGCTATCCTTGCCGCATTGGACAGTACCTGTCCGCTCTGCCAGGGAACCGGGATTCTCACGCCGAGCCAACGGGGCCACTGGCGGGAGTTTGCCGAGCATCATCACGTAGAGCAATGTGACACCTGCCATGAGACTCACCTGGTGTGTGATGTCGTGCCCGGCGGCAATGCGTGAGAACATTAGCGGGAAAGGCAAAGGCAGGGAAGGCAGGGGAGGCACTATGAGAGGAACTGCGATGAGAAGAACGGCGGTACGAAGAACGGCGGTGGCGCTCCTGATTGCCGTAATGGCGCCGGTAACGGTGGTTTCGGTCCATGGCGGGGGTGAGGCGGAACAGCCGACGCCGACGGACGATCAGGCGAGCGCGGAGCGACCTCTTCGTGTATTCGTGAGTGTGCAGCCGCAGAAGTTTTTTGTGGATCGCATCGCCGGAGGTGAGGCCCAGGTTTCGGTCGTGGTCCCGCCGGGGCGCTCACCGTCCACGTATGAACCGACCACCCGGGAGGTAGCTCGGTTGAGCGAGGCGGACGTGTATTTCCGCGTTCGGGTGCCTTTCGAGGACGGTTTTTTGCCGCGCGTTGAGCGAGGCATGGAAGGGCTGCCGATCGTCGACACTACGCGGAATATTGAGTTCCGCCACCTCGACGAGCACGGAGAACAGGAGCACGACCCCGGGCATGACGAGGAGGGTGAGCTCGATCCCCATGTGTGGCTCGGGCCGCGGGAAGCGCGAACCATGGCCGCCACCATCCGGGATACGCTTTCCGAGCTCCGCCCCGAGCGTGCTGCGTTCTATGAGGAGAACTACCGCGAGCTCATGGCCGAAATCGACGAGCTGGACGCCCGGTTGGCAAAAGAGCTCGCCCCGATCGAAGGCCGGACACTGTTCGTGTTTCACCCTGCCTTTGGGTATTTCGCACGTACCTACGGTCTTCGCCAGGAAGCGATTGAGACCGGAGGCCGGGAGCCGAGCGCCGCGGAGCTGGAGCGCATCATCGAGCGGGCTCAGGAGGAAGAGGTCCGCGTGATCTTCGTGCAGCCGCAGTTTGCCCGAAGCGCCGCCGATCGGGCGGCGGAGGCAATCGACGGCGCGGTGGTGTCGATCGACCCCCTGGCGGAAGACTGGCTTGCGAACATGGAGCGCATTGCAGAGCGGATACGTGAAGGACTGGAGTAGGGGCATGGAAGAGGTAGCCAGTTTCAACGGCGTATGGTTCGCCTATGATCAGGCCCCGGTGATCGAGGACGCCGAGTTCGCCATTGGAGAGGGTGACTTCATCTCGGTGATCGGGCCGAACGGCGCGGGCAAGACAACCCTCGCAAAACTCCTGCTGGGTCTTCTCAAGCCGCAGGCAGGACGGATTCGTGTGTACGGCCGCTCTCCCCAGGCGGCGCGTTCGGAGTTGGGCTACGTTCCTCAATACGCTCGGTTCGACCCTGCATTTCCGGTGACGGTCATGGACGTAGCGCTCATGGGGAGACTGCGGCCGGGTATCGGTCCCTACAGACGGCAGGACCGGGAGGCTGCCCGGGAGGCTCTTGCGGAAGTGAGAACCGCGGATCTTGCGACGCGCCCGTTTTCGGCGCTGTCCGGAGGACAGCGGCAACGGGTGCTCATCGCGCGGGCGCTTGCGGGGAATCCCCGGATGCTTATTCTCGATGAGCCTACAGCCAACGTTGATGCCGCCGTGGAGTCCCGGCTGAGTACGCTACTGTCGGAGCTCAATGAGCGCATGACCATAGTGCTAATTACTCACGATCTCGGTTTCGTTGCCGAGTCCGTGCGGCACGTGGTGTGCGTGAACCGTCGCGTAAGGGTCCATCCCACCGAGGAGGTCACTCCTGACATGATCAGCGGTCTCTACGGGGGAACCGTCCGTATGGTACGCCACGACAGAACGGAGGAAGCCCATGGGTGAGTTCGTAGCGGCGCTTTCCAATCCGGCGGTACCGTTTCTGCGTTACGCCCTCATTGCGGGGCTGCTGGCAAGCGCGGCGTTCGGGATCGTGGGAACCTATATTACCGCCAGGCGCATCACCTATCTTGCCGGAGCTATCGCCCATTCGGTGCTTGCCGGCATCGGGGTGTCGGTGTACCTATTAGAAGCCCACGACGTGGCGTGGCTCTCTCCCCTCATGGGGGCCATGGTAGCGGCGATCGTGGCGGGGCTCATCATCGGTTTCGTCAGTATGTACGCCAGGGAACGAGAGGATACGGTCATCGGGGCAGTGTGGTCCATCGGCATGGCCGTGGGCATTCTCTTCCTTGCACGCACGCCCGGCTACGTGGACCCCATGAGCTACCTGTTCGGGAACATCCTGATTCTATCCGGCCGGGAGCTCATCCTCATAGGAGCGCTCGATGTGGTGGTGATTGCCGTAGGCGTGCTCGGGTACAACCAGTTTCAGGCCGTTACCTTCGATGAGGAGTTCGCACGGGTTCGGGGGCTCAAGACGTCCGTTTATTTTATTGTCCTCATCCTCATGACGGCGCTTTCCATCGTCCTGCTGACAACCATCGTGGGGTTGATCATGGTGATCGCCCTGTTCACCCTGCCGGCTGCGGTGGGAACGATGATGGCCGGTCGAATGTGGCAGGTGATGCTGCTCGCCACACTCCTTACGATGGTGTTTACCACAGCGGGGCTCGGATTGAGTTATCGCTATGACTTGCCCAGCGGCCCCACGATCATTGTGTTTGCCGGCGCCGCGTACCTCGCGGCGGTGACTCTCAAAGGTCTCGGTCGACGGCTACGACGCTGAAAAGCGGTTCCCGCGTTATCGCGTTATTCCGGAAAGCAGCGCGTTCCTCGTGCGGCACGCTGAACGGAGCGCCGCGGCGCACCGGGAGCCGAGGCTCCCGGGCGCGGGACGGCGAAGCGGGTGCTCCCGGTAGTACCCCGCGGTAACCTGTGGCCTTCCCCGGGGCCTAATGCGGCGAGCCGGGGGTCAGCCGCTGTAGCCGCTGTAGGCGCTGAGCATCCAGATTGCCTTCTCTTTGTCCTTGAGCCAACCGATCGCATCATCCGCCGTTCCCTCGTCGCCGTGCTCCTGGGCGCGGCGAATGAGCTCACGGAGGTTATCGGTCAAGAAACGATAGTCGCCGATCAGCGTCGAGGCGACTTCACCTCCCTCATAGCCCCGACTCTCGCTTTCGGACAGCTCCGCGCTCTCGAGGTAGTCCGACATACGGGCAAGAGGTCGATGTCCGATCTTCAGCGCGCGCTCTGCTACCTCGTCGATTTCTTCGGCGACGGCCTCATAGAGCTTCTGCAGCTCCTCGTGAAGGGTGTAGAAGCTGTTGCCTTCGATGTTCCAGTGGTAGTTATGAAGCTTGGTGTAGAGTACGTGAAGCTCGCTGAGGTACCGGTTGAGGCCGGCGGCGATTGCGGTAGTTGCTTCCGAGCTAAGCCCCACATCGGTTCGTGTTCTCTGTCCTTCAAGCGTCTGCATAGCGCCTCCTTAAGAATAATCAGAATTATTACTAATAAGATGGCAAATAACCGGTCGACAGTCAAGCTCCCCCGCGGGGTTATGGGGCTTCTCGGGGAGGCTTGCCGGACCCTGAGGGCTCTGGGAGCGTTGAGGCGTGCGGTCTCTAGAGGGTCTCCCAGGTGCCCGACTTTTCGGAGGCAAACAGCGCGTCGAGAACCCGCTGGTTGGCCAAAGCATCCGACGGCGGCGTAGGTGCCACCGACGCGCCGGAGCGCACCGCTTCGGAGAAAGCGTCGAGCTCGCCCTGGTACTGGTCGTATGGACCGAAGGCTACACGTCGGCTCCCGATGCCGTCACGGACGGTTACGTAGACGGGAACATCCGAGTAGATGTTGAAGGGTAACTCCACGGTCACCGCGCCGCTTCCGCCGAGAGCCGTGACATGCTGATCCTGAAAGGTCTGCGTGCCGACGCTAAAGGTTGCATGGGCACCGTCGAAGTCGAGCACCGCCGAGGCGAGGATGTCGGTCTTCCATTCTGCATGACGCTCTATCAACGATACGACCCGCGAGGGCTCACGTCCCATCAGGAACCGGGCACTGGAGACGGCGTAACAGCCGATGTCGTAGAGCCCACCGCCGCCGGCGTCGTAGATGTTGCGGATGTTGTTGGGATCGGGATTGTTGTAGGAAAACGTCGACTGGACTGCTCGCACGGGACCGATGTTCCCGGTACGGATAAGGTCTCGGGCATAGCGCCACTGGGGATGAAAACGATACATGAACGCTTCCATGAGCAGCACGCCGCGGCGCTCACAGTGATCGACCGCCTCTTGGACCTCCGCGGCATTGAGCCCGAGGGGCTTCTCACACAGCACGTGCTTTCCCGCGTCGGCCGCCTTTTTCGTCCATTCCACGTGGAGGTGATTGGGGAGGGGGATGTAGACCGCCTCCACCTCCGAATCCCCGAGGAGCTCCTCGTAGGACCCGTAGGAGCGGGGAATGCCGAGCTCCGCTGCCGCGCGCCGGGCCGATTCCGCCCGCCTTGAGGCGACGGCAACCACATCAACCATGTGCGAGTCTCCGGCCGGAAGAGACATCTTCTTAACGAAATGATCCGCGACGCCGAGGACGCCCCACTTGACCGGTTCCATAGACAACAGCCTAACCGGGCGCGGCGCCGGTTGCAAGGCCCGCGCGTACGGACCGGGCGGAAGGCCCGGGAATACCACTACACGCCGAGTCCGAGGATGACTGCCGCCACGCCGACCGCCGCCGCGAGCGTGACGCCCGCGTTGAGCCGTAGGAGCGAGAGCCCCGCAGCGACGAGAAGCGCAGCTACCGAGGGAAGAGCATGTCCGCCGGCGGCAGTGAATCCGCCGGGAACGATGAGTGCCGCAAGTGCGGCCGCGGGCACGTAGTCGAGGATTCTCGCAAGCCACGGCGGTGGCCGGCGCACCGCCGGCAGAACGAAGGGGACGACCCGCGGGATGAACGTGACCGCCAGCATGCCGAGAATTATCGGGATCTCGTTCATGCCTGCACCCGCTCCTGCCGCAGCGTAATCACCCCGCCGGCACTTGCTCCCCCGGCAATGGCAAGCAACAGGGTGACGCCTGCGGGCAGACCGCCGGCGCCCAAGAGAAGCCGCAGCGCGACGGCAACGGCCGCCGCAACCACGACCCCGGCGTTTCGAGCAAGTTGCGGTGTGAGGAGGCTCACGAACAGAGCGTACAGGGTAACGCCGAGGGCCTGCTGGATAAGTGGAGGCAACACGTCCCCGGCGAGCGCCCCGAGCAGCGTTCCCCCGCACCAGGCGGCGTAAGCCATCGCCTCTATTCCCAGCACGGTGCGCGGGGTGAGCGTGCCGGGACGGGCCGCCGCCACCGCGAAGACTTCATCAGTGATTCCGAAGGCTACCACCGGTGAGGCGACCCGGGATGCGATGGAAGAGCTCATCAGCAAGTGCCGCGAGTTCAAAGCCAGCGTGGCCGCGACGATCTGCACGGGGCCGGCGCCGAGGCTTATCATCTCCACCGCCATGAACTGACTGGCGCCCGCGAAAACAAGCGCCGAAAACAGAAGCGCGACGTGAGGAGCGATTCCGGCGTCCCGGCACACAAGCCCGAATGCAATTGCCACCGGGATGTAGCCGAAGACGATAGGAACCCCGAGTCGGGCTCCCTCCGTGAGCTCTCCGACCTTGTTGTTGATCATGCGCCAATCATCCATGCCGAACACGTGGGGGTCAATGTAGAGGTCGACCTGCTTCCCGCGAGGGGCCGACTGTGCTACCGTTGGTGCCGAGCATAGGAAACCTTAAGATGGAAAACCTTATCATCCCGCAAAACTATCGGGAGCTTCTGAGTCCCAAGGAGACCGAGAAAGCGATTCTCCGAATCAAGGACGCCTTTCAGACCAATTTGGCCTTCGAGCTCGACCTCATCCGCGTCACCGCACCGGTGTTCGTTCGCTCGGGTACGGGCATAAACGACGACCTGAACGGTGTGGAGCGGCCGGTGCGTTTCCACATCGGCGAGATGAACGACGAGCAGGCCGAGATCGTTCAGTCCCTCGCCAAATGGAAGCGGCTGGCGCTGGCGGATCTCGGCTTCGAGCACGGCACCGGGCTCTATGCCGACATGAACGCGGTGCGGCCGGACGATAAGATGGACAACACCCACTCTCTGTACGTCGATCAGTGGGACTGGGAGCTGGCCATCGATCCCGCCGACCGCAATCTGGAGTTTCTCAAGCGGATCGTGGGTAAGATCTACGACGTGATACGCCGCGTCGAGAGATTCGTCCGCCACGAGTACGACGTGTTGCGGCCCCTCTCCTTACCCGAGGAGATCACGTTCATCCACACCGAGGATCTTGCGGAGCGATACCCCCGGCTTACCCCGCGGGAGCGCGAGAACGCCGTGTGTCAAGAGCACGGCGCGGTCTTCCTCATCGGAATCGGTGCGGAGCTCGCGGAAGGCGCTCCGCATGACGGACGGGCGCCGGATTATGACGATTGGTCCACCGAGACCTTCGGTGGAAGGCGTGGGCTCAACGGTGACATCCTGGTCCATAACCCGGTGCTGGAGACCGCGTTCGAGTTGTCTTCCATGGGAATCAGGGTCGATCCCCCGGCGTTGCGCCGCCAGCTTGCGGAGAAAGGGCTGGAAGACCGGGAGCGGCTCTACTTCCACCGGCGACTTCTCGCCGGTGAGTTTCCCGCCTCCATCGGCGGCGGGATCGGACAGTCACGGCTGTGCATGCTCTATTTGCGCAAAGCCCATATCGGGGAGATCCAATCGAGCATCTGGCCTGACGAGATGATCCGGCGATGTCGCGACGCGGGGATCCACCTGTTGTAGCGGCCCCTCAGGCAAGCCCCACGCCGCCGGCTCCCTCGCCCCACTCGATCTCGAGCTCGAGCTGGTGCCGTGCCCCCTTCGGTTTGTGCTTGGTCTCGTATTGTACCTCGAGCTCGACCTGCTCGCCGATTTCTACCCGGGTTTCGTCGTCGTTGCGGGTGAGTACGACCGTTCCCGACTCGATCCGATCCGCGAGGGTTCTGAGGAACGACGCCAGCTGACTGCGGCTCATGTATTCATCGCTCTTGTAGTGAACGTTCTTGTTTCCACTCATAAAAATGCTCCTTTCCGCATCGCGTCCGTATCGCGCATTGTAACTCAGTTGCCGAAGAATAGCATGAAAATTCCATAGGCGGCGGCCGTAGCGGCAAGGATCACCAGGGCAAGCGGCAGGACGATCTGCAGGGCCGCGACGATCATGGCCAGCACGTCGAGTCCGCTGAAGTGATGGTTCGGGTCCTGACCGCCGGACGATAACCGCTCGTCCCGCCGATTCCGAAAGGGTATTATCACCTCAGGGCGTCGGAGCAGCGGGCCGTGGGCACGTGACGGCCCCCGTTGCCGCCCGCGCAGAGGTCGGCGGCGAGTGCCGGCGTGCCGAGCGTCCCTCGGGCGGTTAGGACCGTTAAAGCCGTCAGGACCGTAAGAGCCCGCCATCGTCCGCCTCTTTTGCCGCCTCTTCGGCCGCTGCCATGCTCTTCTCCGGGGAATGTATGAGATGGCAGGCCACGTAGTGCCCGGATTCGTTGGGAAGAAGTTGCGGCACCACGTTCTTGCACACCTCCATCGCATAGGGGCACCGGGTATGGAAGGGACACCCGGAGGGCGGATTGGCCGGGCTCGGCACATCACCCTTGAGCACTATGCGGTTCTTCTTCTGGGTCGGGTCACTCACCGGCACCGCGGAAAGCAAGGCCTCGCTGTAGGGATGCAGCGGCTGCCGGTAGAACTCACCCTTATCGGCGACCTCCACCAGCTTGCCGAGGTACATGACGCCGACCCGATCCGCAATGTGTCTTACCACGCTGAGGTCGTGACTGACAAAGAGATAGGTCAGTGCAAACTCATCCTGCAGATCCTCGAGGAGATTGATGATCTGGCTCTGGATACTCACATCCAGCGCCGATATGGGCTCATCGGCAACGATGAAATTCGGATCCAGGGCGAGGGCTCTGGCGATGACTACCCGCTGGCGCTGACCGCCCGAAAACTCATGGGGATAGCGGTCCGCGTGATACGGCTGCAGGCCGCATCGGCTGAGGACTTCCTCCACCTTTTGTTGTGCCGCTGCTCCACGGGCGATATTGTGGACGTTCAGGATCTCCCGTATGGCTGCTCCCACGGTCATCCGGGGGTTGAGCGCGCTGTAGGGATCCTGGAAGACGATCTGCATCTCCTTCCGAAGCCGCCTCATGCGCTCGCCGGAGGCCGCGTACACGTCTTCACCGCGGTAATGAACCGATCCGCCCGTGGCCCGAAGCAGCCGCAAGATGACCTGGCCGGTAGTGCTCTTTCCACATCCGCTTTCTCCGACTAGGCCGAAGGTCTCTCCCGGATAGATGTCGAAGCTTACGCCGTCGACGGCCTTCACATATCCGGAGACACGGCTGAACACCCCGGTCTTGATCGGGAAGTGCTTCTTCAGATTATTGAGCGAAATCACCGGTTGCGTTTCGGCGGCGCGTGAGCCGCCATCGAGGGTAGCTGCCTCCCCCATTACGCTCCTCCTCGACTGCCCGCAGGCTCATGAATCTTCCGCGCCCGTTGCGTCGGCACGTGCTCGTGGAGCCAGCATGCCACCCGGTGTCCGGTCTTCAGGTTGCGTTCCGCGGGCATCTCGGCGGTACAGATTTCCATGGCGTGCCTGCAGCGCGGATGGAACGGGCAGCCTCCCGGCATCTCCAGGGGATTCGGCACGTTTCCCGGTATGAAGTCCAAGCGCTCGTGCTCGGTGTCTACCGACGGACGGCTTCCGATGAGTCCCTGGGTGTAGGGATGTTTCGGCTCGTGAAACAGGGTTGTTACGTCCGCCTCTTCGACAAGCTTCCCGGCATACATCACGGCCACGCGGTCGGACATCTCGGCGATGACGCTGAGGTCGTGCGTGATGAACAGTACGGCGGTTTGTATGCGGTCTTTGAGATCCCGCATCAGCTCGAGGATCTGCGCCTGAATTGTCACGTCGAGCGCCGTGGTCGGCTCATCGGCGATGAGCAATTTGGGATTGCAGCTGAGAGCCATGGCGATCATCGCCCGTTGCCGCATACCGCCGGAGAACGCGTGCGGGTATTCCACAAGCACTTCGTCGGCCCGGGGAATCCCGACCAGTCGTAACATCTCGATTGCCCGATCCCGCAGAGCCTTTCCCGTGAGTTTCTGATGGAGCTCGATGGCCTCCATGAGCTGCTCACCGATGGTGAACACCGGATTCAGGCTTGTCATGGGCTCCTGAAAGATCATGGCGATGTCATTTCCCCGGATCCGGCGCAGCTGTTCGCGGGAGACCTGCAAGAGATCCTTGCCTTCGAAAAGGATCCGCCCGTCGTCGATGGAAGCAGGAGGCGTGGCGAGCAGCCTCAAAATGCTCAAAGAGGTCACCGTCTTCCCGCAGCCGCTCTCGCCGACGAGGCCGAGAACCTCGCCCGGAGCGATATGCAGCGAGACGTCGTCCACCGCCCGGACTCTGCCACCTTCGGTCTTGAAGCTGGTTTTTAGATTCCGTATTTCAAGAAGCTTGTTCATGCCGAACGCCGTTCCTTTTCCGTCTCATTCTTCGTTATTACCGCGTCTTGGGATCGAGGGCGTCTCTAAGGCCGTCACCAACCAGGTTGAAGCCGAGTACCATGAAAAGGATCGCCAACCCGGGATAGGTAGTTAGATGGTGAGCCGTACGGATGTAATCACGGCCGTTGGAGAGAATCGCACCCCACTCGGGTGTAGGTGCCTGTGCTCCCAGCCCCAGGAAGCCGAGGCCCGCGGCCCAGAGGATGGAGGTGGCAATCTGAAACGTGCTCTGCACGATGATCGGTGCCAGGCAGTTGGGAAGGATATGGCGGAAGACGATACTGAAATCGCCGATGCCGGCGGCCCGGGCGGCGGTCACGTAGTCCTGTTCCTTTGCCGCCAGCACGGAGCCCCGAACCAGACGCGCGTATATCGGGATACTCGCCACGCCGGTGGCGATCATCACGTTCTCGACGCCCACCCCGAGAACGGTCACGACAACGATGGCAAGCAGGATGCCGGGGAAGGCGATCATTATGTCGATGAACCGCTGCGTGATGATGTCCAGACGTCCGCCGTAGTATCCGCTTATCGCGCCCACGGGCACGCCCACCGCCAGTCCGATCAAAACCGAAATGAGGCCGATATTCAACGATATCCGTCCTCCGTAGAGGAGACGGCTGAACAAGTCCCGGCCGAGCTCGTCAGTGCCGAGCCAATGGTCGGAGCCTGCGGGTTGTAACCGCATGGTCACCGACGTCTCCGTCGGGCTGTGTGTCGCCAGAAACGGCGCAAACACTGAAACGACGACAAAAGTTCCGATAATTACAAGTCCGATGAGTGCCCCACGGTTCCGTAGGAGGTGCCGCCCGATTGCCCGAAGCTCGCTCTGTCGTTTTCGACGTTGTTTCTCCGCGGCAAGGGATGCCGAGGAGACCGCAGCAGGCGTGGCAATAGCGCCGTCTCCGGGCGAATGTGCTTCGCTCATCACGTCGACTCCTGTCCCTGGTAATGTATGCGGGGGTCTATAAAGGCGTAGATGATATCCACCACCAGGTTAATGATCACAAAAAGAAACGCCAGCATCATGACGGTTCCCTGCACCACCGGATAGTCACGGCGCAGGATCGCATCCACCAATAGTCGCCCGACCCCGGGCCAGGCAAACACTGTTTCGGTCAGTACCGCTCCACCGAGTAAGATTCCGAACTGCAAACCAAGTACGGTGACCACGGGAATAAGCGCATTTTTCAATGCGTGTTTGTAGATGACCACCTTCTCGGCGAGTCCCTTGGCTCGTGCCGTGGTTATATAATCCTGCTTGAGCACGTCCAGCATGCTCGAACGAGTAATACGGGCCATGAGAGCGGCGCTTGCCATCCCGAGGGTGATGGCCGGGAGTACCAAGTGACGCATGCTCCCCATGCCGGTGGCCGGAAACCACCGTAACTGAACGGAAAACAGAAGCTGGAGCATGAGGGCCAGCCAGAATACCGGAGCAGCCACCCCCACGAGGGCGGCCAGCATGCTCGCGTTGTCGAAGATCGAGTTCCTCTTGGTTGCCGAAACAATTCCCGCCGAAACCCCCACAACCGTGGCCAGGAACAATGATAGGCCGGCAAGCACTAAGGTTCGCGGAAATCGCTCGCCGAGCTCCGTGGTTACCGGCCGTCGGCTGAACGTGGAGACCCCCAGATCGCCTCGGGCTGCGCTCGAAATGAAGTTCCAGTACTGCACGGGAATCGGCTCATCGAGTCCGTATCGCTCCCGAACCTGCTGCACGTATTCCGGGGTCGCCTGCACGCCCGCAAGGGCCCGTGCCGGATCACCCGGTAGCAGGCGGATGATGGAGAACACGATGATCGAAACACCGATCACCACCGGGATAGTAAGCAAAAGACGTCTGAGAATGTACTGATACAAGAGTCAGGGCCTCCTAAGAGAATGTGCGATTTCCGCAACGCCCTATCTTGCGGAAATCGAACGGGACCGCCGGCCCGGGGGCCGGCGGCTCCGTCGACGCCGCACGCTGCGGCCCTGCAGGGCCGCGGCGGCGGGGTATTGGGCGGCTCGTTTGACGCCGCCCGTTTGGCCTTTTACTCCTCCTCGAAGTAGGCGTCCCAGGCGCTGAGATTCTCAAGCGGATGGTGAATCAGGCCTTCCACGTAGGTGCGATTTGCGTTGATCTGACCCTCATTGTGGAGGAAGAGCCACGGAGCATCGTCCCAGATGATCTCGATGGCCTCGGCATAAAGCTCCTCCCGTCGATCCTGATCAGTTTCCACGCGCGCCTCGTCGAGCAGGTCGTCTACCTCTTCGTTGCTGTAGAAGCCGCGGTTGTTGCCGTCCGGGTTCCACTGCTTGGAGTGGAGCAGTGCGTAAATCCCGTAGTCCGCGTCCAGAGTCACGGCACCCCAGCCCATCATAAAGGCATCGTATTCCGCTTCATCGGGAGGCTGGGAGGTGAAGTCGAGATAGCTCGACCACTCCCGGGTCTCCAGGGTGACGTCGACACCCACGTCTGCCAGCATGTCCTGCACCGCCTCCGCGACTGTGGCGTCGAGCATGTAACGGCCGTCCGGGTGATGCAGGGTCATCTCGAACCCGTCGGGATATCCGGCTTCGGCCAGCAGTTCTTCGGCACGCTCGGGATCGTACTCATACGGTCCGACCGAGGTATGGCCGAAAACCGCGGGGACGATCGGTGCGTCCGCCACGCTGAACAGGCCGCCGAACAGGCCGTCCACGATCTCCTGCTTGTCCACCGCGTAATTCAGTGCCTTGCGGACGCGAGCATCGTCGAACGGCTCCTTCTGATTATTGAAACCGATGTAGATGGTTCGCACGCTATCCTCGGTGACGACTTCGATACCGGACTCATCCTCGAGGCGATCTACCTCCTGCGGCGGAACGCGCATGATGGCATCCGCTTCGCCGGTCTCGAGCGCTACAATGAGCGCCGAGGACTCAGGGATGAAATCGAAATCGAGGTTAGGAATCTTCGGGACGTCGCCCCAATAGTCCTCGTTGACCTCGAGGGAGATGCTCTCTCCACGGCTCCAATCCGTCATCTCGTACGGGCCGGTGCCCACAGGCACCTCAAAAGATTCGTCCGGTTCCAACCCCTCGATCTGCGCGGGGCTGACGATGCCGATGAAGCTGTGCGAGAGATGCGAGAGGATCGGCGCAAACGGCTCGGACAGGGTGAGCTCAAGTGTGTACTCCTCTACCGCCTCGATCTCCTCCACGGTCCCGAGCAGGAATGCATAAGCCGCGCCGACGTCCGGGTCCACGAAGCGATCGAGGTTGGCTTTGACCGCCTCGGCATTCAGCGGCTCACCGTCGTGGAACTCCACGTCTTCTCGAATATCGAAGGTCCACACCGTGCCCTCATCGTTGGATTCCCAATCGGTGGCGAGCATGGGGGTGAGAGAGCCGTCCTCTTCCATGTAGATAAGCCGCTCGACCACGTGCTCACCGACCGTCGCCGCGGGCGCGGAGGTCATGTTTACCGGATCGAGCGACTCCGGCTCCGCACTGATAGCGATAGTGAGCGTGTCACGGTCGACCGCTGCCTCCTTTTCCTCTTCCTCTTCCTCCTCCGCTTCCTCCTCAGGCGCGCAGCCGATAACGAGTATCAGAGCTGCCAACACCAGAATCACGAGGAGAAAGGGCTTTCGTTTCCGCCAATCGTTTAGACGATGACCCATATGCCCTCCTTTACCTAAAAGACTGCCGAGCAGTATAGGTCGATAGTTCCCGCCTGGTCAATACGATACGAATGACTGTCACCGCGCGGCACGAGGCGGCCTGCCGCGCAAT
>JBKHEN010000049.1:0-17674 GCA_046540795.1 Spirochaetaceae bacterium
CCGGCGGTGATTCTGCCGGTCCTTCCCTTTCCGGCGGCCTTTGCTCCGCAGGTCGTCTGCGCGGACTCGCATGTAGGCGCGGCGTTGCCCCCGTCGGAGATGATTTCTCCGGTGCTGCTTGCGGGGCTCGTGCATGCGGCGCACCTGCTCGAGGGCGTGCTGCGGCGTGGAGACGGCAATCGACCCTCCGTTCGCCGGCAGGGTAACGCCGTGGTGGACCCGGTTGCGCTGTTCGAGAAGCACCGGCCGCGAGGATGGCGCCGCAGGGGCCCTTATCTGGAGCTGCTCTGTCCTGCGGAGCGGTTTGCCGAGGTTTTCAGCCTATTTCTCTCAGAGGGGATCCTCATCAATCCCGTCTATCCGGGGCCGAGCATCCTTCCGCAGTGGTGCTCAGCCGGGGAGTTTTCCAAGTTCGTCAAAGCCGGTAGGATGGCCGAAAGGTAGTATATGGGAACCGAGGCCGTCGTGCTCATCCTCAGCAGACTCGTTTTAGGAGCAGTTGCCACCTTTCTGGCGATCATCCTGTGGTCACGCACCAGGGATCCGGCATGGATGCTCATCGTCATCGGGATCATCGTGGCCTACGGGGAGGTACTGTTCACCACTCTCGAGAGATTCGGGATGGTAGATATGTCGGCGGTCACCGTCTACGGGATCTCGGTGTTCCGGTTGCTGGTGACCAACCTGCCGACGGTCTTCTTCATTTTGGCGTTCGCGGTCATGATCGTGCGCAGGTAGGCCCGCCTGACGGAACGGCCCGTTGACAGAACGGCGCAAATACATAATCCTTCCTCGTACGT
Source organism: Spirochaetaceae bacterium (assembly GCA_046540795.1). Lineage (GTDB taxonomy): Bacteria > Spirochaetota > Spirochaetia > DSM-27196 > PWMO01 > JAAAOH01. The sequence continues at coordinate 801 of JBKHEN010000049.1, forward strand.
CATTTTACGCGACTAACTCTAGAGCCAGGGAGTTTGGAGGATAGGCATGGTAGCATTGCTGGTTGGGCTCGTATTCGTGTTGTTTGCCGTCTATTCGGTGTTGCCGGTGGACTGGTCGCTGCAGTGGGGCCCGGAAGTCATCGTGTTCCTTCAGGGTGGTATTCCGATCATAGCTGTGTTCATCGGACTGATCGCGGTGTTCATCGGTATTGCCGACATAAAGGACAAGATCGAGGCGAAGAAGGAAGAGGCCGAAGAGGAAAAGGCCGGCGCGGAAGAACAATCTTGATGTCCGTCCTGATTTCCGGCGGGGTTGACTTTTCGTGCCGGGCGTGAGAATCTTCTGCTCCACCTCACGGGTTCTCCGTTAAGGATACAGGAACATTATGAAGACGATATTTCCGGATTCCAGAACAGTAGAGCGCAAATGGTACGTAGTCGACGCCGAGGGCAAAACCCTCGGTAAGGTCGCAACGAACGTGGCGCGCGTGCTCCGCGGTAAGCACAAACCGCAGTACTCCCCGGACAGGGAGATCGGTGACTACGTGATCGTGGTCAACGCCGGCAAGGTGGATCTCACCGGGCGGAAAGCCGATCGGAAGATGTACTACCGGCACAGCGGTTACCTGGGGGGATTGAAGAGCTACAATTTCCGCACCATGCTCGGCAAGAACCCTATCTATCCCGTGGAGCACGCCGTAAAAGGGATGCTTCCGAAAAACCGTCTCGGTCGGAAGCTGTTCAAGAACATGAAGGTGTACGCGGGCCCCGAGCATCCGCACGCCGCGCAGAAACCGGAGCCCCTCGAGGTCTGAATCGGGATACAAGGAGACGAGGAACGTGGAGAAATCGATAGGAACCGGACGACGCAAGAGATCGGTTGCCCGGGTATACGTAGCACCGGGTAACGGAACCATCTCCATTAACGGGAAGGACGTCGAAAGCTATTTCGGCTTCGGCGAGCATGCCTATATGGTGCATCAGCCTCTCGCGGCGCTCGCCGGTGAGGAAAAGTTCGACGTTACCGTCACTGTCAAGGGCGGCGGTAAGAAAGGACAGGCGGGGGCCATCCGCCACGGTCTTGCCCGCGCCCTCGTGGCGTTCGATGAGACGAACAAGCCCGTCATGCGCGAAAACGGCTTCCTTACCAGGGATCCGCGTATGGTCGAGCGTAAGAAATACGGCCGGCCGGGCGCGCGGCGGAAATTCCAGTTCTCCAAGCGCTAACACGTGCAGGTCGATTCCATCGATCAAAGAGGAACCACCGGCGGGCGAGCGTGCGTTTCGTTTGCCGACGGTTCCTCTTTTTTTGTGTCCGCTGAGCTCGTTGCCGGCCTCGAGCTCGCGCCGGGCGTGGAGTGCTCGGAAGAGACGATCGAGCAGCTGCGTCACGCTCACCTGCTGTTGGAAGCGCGGGAAAAGGCGCTGGAGCTGCTTGCTCGACGCGAGCACAGCCGATTCCTGCTTGCCCGAAAGCTTCTTCTGAGACAATTCGGCGACGACGTGGTGGAGCGGTGCCTGGACCGTCTCAGCGCCGAAGGGTTACTCGACGACCGGCGTTTTGCCGAGCAGTGGGTTATCTCGCGGGTGAGGCGGCGCCCGGAAGGCGAGCACGCTCTCGTCGCGGGGCTTCAGGCCCGGGGCGTGCATGGGGACACCGCTCGGGAGGTTGTGGAGGCGTTCCGCCGGGAGTATCCGGAGGAGATGGACCGGGCTCTCGAGCGGGCGGGCGGGCGAATTTGCCGGCAATTCGGGGGTGATTCGGGGATCGTACGGGAGAAACTGCATCGACGCGGCTTTCGCAGGGATGAGATAGATCGCTATGTTGAAAGGATTTCGGCGGATGAGCCGAAATAGACGATTCTTGTGGAATTGGGTTGACATTCTGGATATAATGAATATATGCTTGTAGGGTTGGGAAGAGAGGAAGGGGGAAAAGGATGGCCAAAACCGACAAGAAGATCCGCATATTTTCCGCCCTGGAAGTGGCGAACATCTGCGGTGTGGTGAATCAAACGGCAATCAATTGGATCAAGAACGGGTACTTGAAGGCGTTTACGACTCCCGGCGGGCAGTATCGCGTGTACGCCGAGGATCTCGTAGATTTTCTGCAGTCCCGGGGAATGCGTATGCCCGAGGAGCTCGAGCGCATCCTCCAGGAACAGCGGGGGTTGCGCACTATTCTCATCGTGGACGATGACCGGGATCTGAACGACCTCATCGCGCAGTACCTAGGAAAACAGTATCCCGACCACGAGATTCACCAGGCATTCGACGGGTTCAAAGCGGGACGGATGATTGCGGAGCATCATCCGGGGTTCGTTCTGCTCGACATCGACCTGCCGGGCGTGGACGGGCACCAATTGTGCTCGGAGATCAAGCAGGACAGTGGGCTTGGTAATCCCATCGTCGTCGCCATTTCGGGTTTGGACGATCCCGCGGAGCGAGAGCAGATTCTCCGTGAAGGGGCCGACGCGTTCCTTGCCAAGCCGCTCGATCTGAACAATCTGGTGGAGTTGATCGAGCGTCTTGCCCTACAACGTAGCTAGCGGGGGAGTTTCGGCATGGGTGAGGAAGGCGTGACGGTCCTGCTCGTAGACGATGACGACGCGTTCCGGTTGAGCCTTCGCGATTACCTCGAGCGCAAGGGGTATGCCGTGCTCGTGGCCTCGGATGGTGTCAGCGCGATCAAGCAGCTGCTCGATCACCGGGTAGACGTGATCGTGAGCGATTATCGCATGGACGTTCTCGGGGGCGAGTACTGGATGCGGTTCCTCAGGCGATTCTGCCCGGACATCACGGTGATCCTGGTTACGGGATTCCTCAAGGCGGAGGCGGACGTGCCGTATCCGGTGCTGCACAAGCCTTTCGACTATTCGGACCTGGAGGAACGGATTCGAACGGAGATCTCAGCGCAGGGGTAACGGCTATGGCGGATACGAGTATCGTTCGTCTTTCCGCACGCGTACACGGTCGGGTTCAGGGCGTCGGCTTTCGTTATCAGGCTCGGTCGGTGGCCCGCCGACTCGATGTGGGCGGCTACGTGCGTAATAGCTTCGACGGTTCCGTTGAAGTGGAGGCCGAAGGGCCGCGGGAAAAGGTGGAACAGTTTCACCGCTGGCTGGAGAAAGGTCCGCCCGGCGCTCGCGTTACCAAGGTTGACGCCACCGAGGGTCCGCCCCGGGGCTATGCCTCATTTACCGTGGAATTCTAACTCTCGTTTTTGAGAAGAGGCGGCCCCGCGGGGCCGCCTTTTCGATCTCAGCGCTTAATCGAATAGAACGCCTCGGCCCCGGCGTACTTCGCCGTTGCGTCGAGAAGATCCTCGATCCGCATGAGCTGGTTGTACTTTGCCAGCCTGTCCGAGCGTGACATGGAGCCGGTCTTGATCTGCCCGGTTTCCAGAGCGACGACCAGGTCCGAGATGAAGGCATCCTCGGTCTCGCCGCTTCGGTGGCTGACGATGGCGGTGTAGCCGGCGCGCTTTGCCATTTCCACCGCCTCGTACGTCTCGGTGAGCGAGCCGATCTGATTGACCTTGATGAGTATGGAGTTGGCAATGCCCTCTTTGATGCCCCGGGAGAGGCGGCGGGTGTTGGTGACGAACAGATCGTCGCCGACGAGCTGAACGCGGTCGCCGATCTTCTCGGTGAGGGACTTCCAGCCCTCCCAGTCGTCCTCGGCCATGCCGTCCTCGATGGAGATGATGGGGTACTTCTCGGCCCAATCAGCCCAGTAGGAGGCCATTTCCTCGGAGGACAGCTCGCGGCCGTCGGACTTCTTGAACACGTACTTGCCCTTCTGCGGGTCGTAGAACTCACTTGCCGCCGGATCGAGGGCCAGCATCACTTCGTCGCCGACCTTGTAGCCCGCCTTCTCGACAGCCTTGAGGATAACCTCCACCGCCTCCTCGTTCGATTTGAGGCTGGGGGCAAAGCCGCCCTCATCGCCGACAGAGGTACTGTAGCTCTGATCTTTCAGGATGCCTTTGAGGTTGTGAAAGATCTCGGCGGTCATCCGCACCGCGCCGCGGAAGCTCTCCGCCCCGACGGGCATGACCATGAACTCCTGGAAATCGACGTTGTTGTCCGCGTGCTCACCGCCGTTGAGGATGTTCGCCATCGGAACGGGCAGCAGGGTGGCGTGATAGGTGCCGAGATACTTGAACAGCGGTATCTCGAGAAACTCCGCCGCCGCCCTGGCGGTGGCAAGCGACACGCCGAGAATGGCGTTGGCGCCGAGCTTCTCCTTGTTGTCCGTGCCGTCGAGCTCGATCATGGTGCGGTCGATGTCGACCTGATCGGTTGCATCGAGTCCCTCGATTTCCGGAGCGATGATGTTGTTTACGTTCTCCACGGCCTTGAGCACGCCCTTGCCCATAAACCGTTTCTTGTCGCCGTCGCGTAGCTCGATGGCCTCGTGCTCACCGGTGGAGGCGCCGGATGGCACCGCGGCGCGGCCGAGTACGCCGTCCTGCAGCACGACGTCGACTTCGACGGTCGGATTCCCTCGCGAGTCGAGAATTTCTCGTGCCTCTACATATTCAATGACGCTCATGTACTACTCCTGGGTCTGGAATGGGTCTGCATCTGCATAGTGGAAGCTTCGGGATGGCCTGTCAAGGACGTTGACCGCGGGCGGTGGGGGGCCTACAATTGGATCGGCATGCGATTTTCCCGTCTTCTCGGCACAACGCTTCGTGAAGTTCCGACCGACGTTCGCTCGGCCGGTTATCGGTTGTTGCTGCGCGGCGGTTACATCCGACCCATCGGGGCGGGGTTGTTTTCCTTCCTCCCCCTCGGCTACCGGGTCATCCGCAACATCAGGCGTGTCATCGCGGAGGAGATGGAGCGGCTCGGCGGGCAGGAGGTGAGCGTAACGCTCGTCAACCCCTACGACCTGTGGGAGCGCAGCGGGCGCGCGGAGCTCGCGGGCAAAGACCTGGTAGGGTTTACCGATCGCGCCGGACGCAGACTGGTCCTCTCGCCCACCCATGAGGAGGCGATGGTGGAGCTGGTGCGCACCTGCATCAACTCCTATCGTGACCTGCCGGTGTTCCTCTACCAGTTCCAGACGAAGTTTCGTGATGAAGAGAAGATCGGCTTCGGTCTCGTGCGGACCAAGGAGTTCGTCATGAAGGACGCCTACTCCTTTCATCGCTCCTTCACCGACCTCAACAACTTTTTTCCTCAGGTGTTCACCGCGTATCGGCGCATCTTCGAGCGCTGCGGTATTTCGGGTGTCCGTGCCGCGGAAGCGGGGGTAGGTTACATGGGAGGCGACCGATCCTTCGAGTTCGTCTTGCCGAGCGAGTGGGGAGACGATCACCTGACGACCTGTCCGAGCTGTGGCTACAGCGCCAACGCCGAGATCGCCGTGGCCGCCCGGGAGGTGGACGGCTCACCGCCGGAGGAGGCGGAGCGCGTGGAGGCGCCCGGTTGCACCAACATGACCAAAGCCGCCTCATATCTCAACGTGCCGCAACGGCGTCTTGCGAAGTCCCTGGTGTTTCGTACCGGTCACGGGCTGGTCATGGCGGTGGTTCGCGGTGATCACAGCGTGAGCGAGGAGAAGCTCGCCGGCGTGGCGGGCGGGCCCATCTACGGGCTTGCCGATCGCTCGGTGTTCACTGCGGCCGGGGTGCATCCGGGGTTCGTGTCACCGGTGGGGCTCGCAGACGGAAAGCTCGGTGACCGGCCGGTAGAAGTCGTGGTGGACGCCGCGGTTGCCGAAGCGTCGAACCTCATCATCGGCGCGAACGAGGAGAACGTCTACCTGCGCAACGCCAATTTCGGTCGCGACTACGACGCCGATCGGGTCGGCGATATCGCTCGGATTCCGCCGGGCAGCACCTGCCGCAATTGCGGGGCCGCGCTGGAGGAGATACAGGTGATGGAGCTCGGGCATATCTTCCGCCTCGGCACGTTGTACTCGGATACCCTGAACCTTACGTTCCGAGGAGACGAGGACGAGGAGATGCGCCCGTTCATGGGCTCCTACGGCATCGGTCTGGGACGGCTGCTGGCCGCCGTAGTGGAGAGCAACCACGACGAGCACGGCATCGTGTGGCCCGAAGCCCTGGCCCCGTACCGCTTCTTTCTTATGTCCATCGGCCGGTCGCTGGAGGTCAGACGCCGAAGCCAGGAGGTCTACGAAGAGCTCGGCGACGACGTGCTCTTCGACGACCGCAAGGAGTCGGTCAGCTCGAAGTTCACCGACGCCGATCTCATGGGCATTCCCTACCGCATCGTGGTCAGCCCCGACACCCTCGCCGACGATACGGTGGAGGTGCACAGCCGTCACACCGGCGAAACCTGGCGGATGCCTACGCGAGAGGTGGAGTCACTGCGGGACCCGGTCGCGGCTGCCGAAGCGGAGGCGCTGCGGGCCGCGGTGCAAGCAAAGGCCGAACAGGAGGGCTGATGCGCTTCGAGCTGACCGACGAGCTCACCGGGCTCATCATCTTTGCCATGGAAAACCAGCACGAGGAGTATCTGCTCGATACCGAAACGGGAGAGCTGTTCTCGGCGGACGAGCTCGAGGATGCGGACCTCGACGAGGGCGATCTGGAAGTGCGTAGCACGGACGGGACCGCGCGTTATCTCCCGCCGCCGGAGTGGACGCCGAGTGACGGCTTTCGGCTGATGGAGCAGTTCGTTGAGACGCTCCGGAATCCCGTGTATGCACGCCGCCTCTCGGACGCTCTGAAAGGCGGCCGAGGCGTGTTCCGACGGTTCAAGGACACCGTGAAGGAGCGTCCGGAGATCGAGCAGCGGTGGTACCGGTTCAAGGAACGGGCGATGCGGGAGGCGGTGACCGAGTGGTACAATGAGTTGCGCGACACCTGGGGGCTGGAACGGGTGGCGGTTGAGCTGCCGGAAATCGAAGATCTCGTGCTGAGCGACTTCGCCCTCAGGCGCCCTGAGCCGGAGGAGGGCGGGTTCGTCGAAGCCCTCGAAGAGGCGGCCGGTACGGCACATGCGGCGCGCGACCGTGCCCGACGTGCGGAGTTGCGGCTGCTCCTCGAGGCGCCGGACGGTGAGGTGGCGGCGGTCGCGGCGGCGGCACCGGCGGGGACGACCGAGCGGGGCCTGCTGAACGTGGAGGCCCTCTACGTACGCCCGGTCTTCCGGGGGCTGGGGCTCGGGAGATTGTTGCTGGAGCGGCTCGTAGAGGAAGCCGGGGCCGCGGGGCGCGGCGCGCTGGAGATCGAGCTTGCCGGCGACGGACTGGTCCTCGAGGGGACCGCGACCGCCATTGGATTCCGGACGGTGGCGAAACGGGTGCGCGTGGACCTCGACTGACGCATTCGGCGGGTGACACCGTGCCGGCCGGCTGCAAGACAAGACGGTCGCTGATTCTTCACTCGGGCTGCGTGGGCTGCTCCGGCACGCCGGGCAATCGACTTCGGTAGGCTACCGCTTCCTCGTGCATCCGGTTAAGCTCTCGCTCTACCGCCTGAGCCACCGCGCGCTTGGGATCCTCCGTTCCGGCCGCCGCACGGTGCTCGCTGCGGAACCGGCGAGAGTCGACCGGCGGGCTGACCGAAAAGGTGACGACGTCCCGTACGGGGAAGTCCTCGCTCATTTCACTGGTGGGATTTACGAGGAGTACGTTTCCGGCAATCCCCACGAATACCACGTAGTCGAAGGCTTTCATGTAGGAATCTACGGAGTTCAGCACGCGGGCGCTGTCGGGATCGTGGGGTCGGTAACGGGTTCCGGTGGGAAACATCAGCACCAGGTTGCCTTCGTTCTTACAGCGGATCAACTCCCGCACGGCACGGTGATTGAAGGCGCGCGCCCGGCGCTCATCCTCGGGGTCCTGGAGCTTGTCGAGGCTGCGTTGAGGGTAGATCACGATGCGCGAATAGGCCTCCGTAAAAGCAAGGACGAAACGGCTCTCCTCATTGAGCTTCATTGCCGCCATCGAGACGATGGAATCGGCAATACGGCGGCCCACCTCCCCGCGCTGTTCGAGGAAGTAATACAGACAGGGAACATCGAAATTGCTGTAGTGCTCCATCAGGATGAGGCCGGACTTGCCTGACTGCGCGGCATCGTAGAGCGTCTTCAGATGCTCGAAATGGTGCAGGTCGCTCCCGGGGAGCAACAGCTCTTCCAGCACGGACTCCACGAGACGGCGGTTCTCCAGATTGCTCTCCTGGTATATGGCCGTCTCGTCGACGCGGTGGGGTTGCTGGGAGTGCTCTAGCATTTTGTAGGCGATGTCGCCGTAGATCTCTCTTATGGTGCGCATGCTACCTCCGCCGGCGCGTGTTACCCTACGGCGCCTTTCCCGGCCGTGTCAACGCATTTTTCCTTGGCAACCGGGCGGTTTTGCTGTAGGGTGGAGGGTATGTTTGCAGCGTCTTAAAAGGAGGATAGACGGATGAAACGAGCACTACTGCTGTTTTCGGTGCTACTCATTCTTGCGCTTCTGGCGGCTTGTGGTCCAGGTGAAGAGGAAGCCGAGGAAGAGGCGGAAGAAGAGGAAGCCACCGAGATTCAGAACCCCAACACATATGTCTATGGCGGTATCGGGGACCCCGACAGCCTCGACCCCGCCAAGGCCTATGATTCGGCCTCATGGGAGGTCATGACGAACGTCTATGAGACGCTCATCGACTTCGACCGTGAGGCAACCGATGAGTATGTCCCCGTGCTGGCAACCGAGGTTCCCAGCCGGGAGAACGGCGGCATCAGCGAGGACGGTAGGACGTACCGCTTCGAGATCCGGGACGACGTAACTTTCCACAATGGTAACGAGCTCACGCCGGAGGACGTGGAGTACACCTTCGAGCGCAACATGGTCGTAGACGCCGACGGCGGACCGAACTGGGTGTGGTACACCTACCTGCTCGGAATGGACAGCTCCGCCGATGTTGAGAGCTTCGATCAGATCGACGAGGCCGTGGAGGTGGACGGCGACTACGTCGTATTCAACCTACAGGAACCCTTCCCGCCGTTTTTGAGCGTCATCGCCTCCACCTGGGCATCCATCGTGAACAAGGAATGGGTCATCGAGAACGACGGCTGGGACGGTACCGCGGAGACCTGGGAAGACTACAACAAGCCGGAAGAGGGCAAGGAGACGCTTTACGAGATTGCCAACGGCACCGGTCCCTATGAGCTTACCCGCTGGGAAAAGGACACCGAGGTCGTCCTCGATCGCTATGAGGACTACTGGGATGAGCTCCCCGAGATGGAGCGCGGGATCGTGCGCGTGGTCAAGGAGTGGTCCACTCGCCGGCTTCAGTTGACCCAGGGTGATCTGGACGCTGCCTATGTGCCGGAGACTCACTACGGCGCAATGCTCGAGGAAGAAGGGCTCACCGCCTATGAGGACCTGCCGACGTTGCAGGTGACCGGCATTCACTTCAACTACGAGATCGACACCTCGGGAGACAATCCGCTCGTCGGCTCTGGAGAGCTCGACGGAGAGGGTATCCCCTCGGACTTCTTCCAGGACAAGGACGTGCGTGAGGGCTTCCGGTACGCCTTCGACGTTGACGCGCTGATCGACGAGGCTCTCGACGGCAATGCGCGGGATCCGGTGACGCCCATTCCCTATGGGCTGCCCTTCAAGAACGAGGATCTGGAGTCGCCGGAGCACGACATGGAGCTTGCCGAGGAGCACCTGAGACAGGCTCACGACGGGGAGCTGTGGGAGAACGGCTTCGAGTTCGAGATCCTCTACAACGAGGGCAACGACACGCGCCAGATCGCCTCGAACATCATGGCGGAGAACATCGGCTCTCTGAATGAGAACTTCGAGATCGAGACCCGGGCCGTGCCGTGGGCCGAGTTCCTCGACCAGATCCGGAACTCGAGCATGCCGATGTTTGTCATCGGCTGGCTGCCGGATTATCCGGACGCCGACAACTTCGTCACGCCGTTCATGCACTCGAAGAAGGGCACCTTCTCCGCCTGGGCGCACTACGAGAACGAGCGCGTGGATGAGCTCATCGACGCCGCCGGAAAGACCCTCGATGAGGAAGAGCGGCGAGAGATGTACTACGAGCTTCAGGACATCTACCTCGAGGACGTGACGAGCATCATGATCAACCAGCCGCTTCTCACCTGGTTCTTCCAGGACTACGTGCAGGGCGTGCACTTCAACCCCATGTACTCGAGCGAGTTCGAGCTGCTTCCCTATATCTCCAAGGAATAGCCGCACGCAGCGGGTATGAGAATCGACGGGCCCCGGCCATGCGCCGGGGCCTTTCCGTATAGTGTGTTGCGTCCGTAGGAGTTGCTGGGCCTGACGATCGGGTTGTCGTTGACGGCAGGCCGGAAGTGGGCTACAATGCGGCCACTCGAACTCCTGCGGAGCCGATCTACGTGAACCTGTTCAACTACATTCTCAGACGTTTACTGTTGATGGTGGTTGTGCTCATCGGTGTGTCGATCATCGTGTTCACCATCATGATGTTGATGCCCCCGGGGATGCGCGTGGCCGTCTACGTACAGACGGAGAAGATAACCCCGGCACAGATGGAGCAGCTGATAGAGCGCTACGGCCTGGACGATCCGGCGCCGATTCAGTATTTCCGGTGGATGGGGAACCTGCTGCGCGGAGACTTCGGGTACTCGGTCACGGCCTCGGGACCGGTGATCCAGGGCTTCAGGAGCTATTTCCCCATCACCTTCGAGCTCGCCCTCATCGGGGCGCCGTTAACCATAATGATGGGCATCTTCTTAGGGACCATCGGCGCCGTTCACAAAGACAAGCCGGCGGACCACCTCACCCGTGTGTTCGCCATTGTCGGGTATTCGCTGCCCACCTTCTGGTTGGGGCTCCTGCTTCTGATGCTCGTCTACGGGTATCTCGGGCTTTTCCCACCGGGCTACCTCTCGGATGCGGGAAAGAACATCCTGTTCTCCGAGGAGTTCACCCGTTATACGGGAGTTATTCTCTTTGACGGGATTCTCAACAGGGAATGGGGACTCGTCCTCGACGACCTCTATCACCTGGTGTTACCGGCGGTCAACTTCGTCATTCTTGCCTCCGCGCTGATCCTCCGGCTGACACGGTCGAGCATGTTGGAGTCCCTGGGGCAGGACTACATCCGTACCGCCCTGGCAAAGGGCGCCGACCGGCGCACGATCAACAAGGTACATGCGCGACGAAACGCGCTGATTCCGGTGGTGACGGTAGCGGGTCTGCTCTTTGCGCAGATGATAGCCGGGCTGGTGGTCACCGAGGCCATCTTCAATAGGCCCGGCCTGGGACAATGGATCGTGCGGGCGGCGCTGCAACTCGACGTGCCGGCAATCATGTTCAACGTGCTGTTTCTCGGGGTGGTGTTCGTGACGATCAATCTGATTGTCGACATCATCTACGCCTACATCGATCCGCGTATTCGATTGTATTAGATCTCTCTGTAGCAGGAGATACGGAAAAGACGATGTCTGAATCGCAGAACACGCCACACGAAGCTCTCACCACCGACGGAGAGCGGGAGGTCGCGCGCCATCCCAGGCTCAAGGAGTTCCTGTTCTCCACCAAGCGCTTTCTCAGCAATCCCTTGAGCATCACCGGGCTCGTGATCATCCTCGGTTTTGCCGTAATCGCCTTGCTCGCGCCGGTGCTTGCGCCGCCTGAGAACGTGGACGACCCCTACAAGATCCCCCATACCGGGTGGCACGTTGATCCGCAGCCGCCGTCGGAGGAGAACATCCTCGGGACAATGGAGCAGCAGTATGACGTGTACTACGGGATCATTTGGGGAGCCCGCAGCGCATTTCGAATCGGGTTTCTCGTGGTGCTGGCCAATCTGGTCATGGGGTTGATACTCGGCTCCATCGCCGGGTACTTCGGCGGGATGATCGATGAGATCATCATGCGCATCACCGACATGTTCTACTCCATCCCGTTTCTGGTCATGGCAATGGCGTTGGTGGTGGCTATCGGGCGGGGGCTCAATTCGATCGTCCTGACGCTCATCATCATCCAATGGACCACGTATGTCCGCGTGCTCAGAGGGGAGATCCTGCAGGTGCGGGAAAACGACTACGTGCAGGCCGCCCGTGCAAGCGGAGCCTCGCACCTCCGGATCATTCTCACCCATATCCTGCCGAACAGCATCTATTCGGTGCTCATCGTAGCATCCATGAACATCGGCGTGACGGTGCTTGCCGCGGCAACGCTGTCCTTCCTGGGCCTCGGCGCGGAGGTCGGGTACGCCGACTGGGGCCAGATGGCGAACACGGCGCGGAACTGGATCGTCGGACCGCCGGGCAACCGCCTGGCCTACTGGCACGTGGTGATCATTCCCGGTGCGGCAATATCGCTGTTCGTTCTGGGGTGGAACCTCCTCGGCGATGCGGCGCGTGACGTGTTCGATCCCAAGATGCGGAGGAAGTAATGTCGGCGGAGACCGATACGATTATAGAGACCACGGACATCCATACCAATTTCTACACCTTCGAGGGCGTGGTGCGCGCGCTGAACGGTGTTTCGGTGCACGTGAAGCGGGGAGAGACCTACGCCCTGGTAGGGGAGTCGGGCTGCGGCAAGAGCGTGACGGTACGCTCGATGATGCGCATCGTGCAGGCGCCGGGCTATATCGAGGACGGCGACATCGTGCTGTTCTTCGACGAGGGCAATCGGCGCAAGGCGGTGAACATCCTCGAGCGCAGCGAAGCCTACATGCGCTCCATTCGGGGCAACGAGATCTCGATGATCTTTCAGGAGGCAAGCACCTCCTTGAATCCCGTGCTTACCATCGGCTACCAGGTACGGGAGAGCTTTCTCTTCCACCGCAAAGCGGAGATGCTGGAAAAGAGCATTGCCGAGATAGACGAGGAGCTCGGCGGGCGGCCGTTCCTCCTCCGCGCGTGGTGGCGGCGGCTGCAGCGGGCGCTCTATCGTCGGGAAGCCGAACGGCTTCGGCGGTTTCAGCGTAGCGTGGCGGAGATCGATCGCCGGATCGACGAGCTCGAAGGCGCCGAGGACCCCGACACGCGGAAGCGCAGGGCCCGGCTTCAGGCCCGACGGGAACGGGCCTGGAGGCAGGATTTCCTGGTGTCCCTGGTGAGCCGGGTGCCGTTCCTCAAGCACTACACAGGGCGGCTTCACCGTACGATTCGGGGAGAAGTGGTGGCTCTGCTCGAGTCCCTCGGAGTGCCCAACCCGCAGAACGTCGTAGAGCGATATCCCCATGAGCTCTCCGGCGGCATGCAGCAGCGCATCGTCATCGCCATCGCCCTTGCCTGTCACCCGCGGCTTCTCATCGCCGATGAGCCCACGTCCAACCTGGATGTGACCATCCAGGCGCAGATTCTCGACCTGATCCGGCGTTTGAAGGAAACAAGCATTGCAAGCGTGCTGTTTATCACCCACGACCTCGGTGTGGTGGCGGAGCTCTGTGACCGGGTTACGGTGATGTATGCCGGCGATACCGCCGAGACGGCGGAGGTCAAGGAACTGTTCCGAAACCCGCTGCATCCCTACACCCAGGCACTGCTCAACTCCGTGCCGAAGGAGCAGCAGGAGGAGAGCCTGGCTACCATCCCCGGCACGGTGCCGAACCTGGTTCATCCGCCCTCGGGCTGCCGGTTCCACCCGCGCTGCCCTCATGCGATGGAGATCTGCCGGCGGCAGAAGCCGCCGGTCACCGAGTACGCCCCGGGGCACACGGTCTCCTGTCATCTCTATCCCACGCCGGCCTCCGGAACCGACGGGTCCACCGCCGAGGAGCACGACAATGGCTAAGAACCTCGTCGATATTCGTGATCTCGTGAAGTACTATCCGGTGAAGGCGGGGGTATTCAAGCGGCATGTCGCCGATGTGCGGGCGGTCGACGGGATAAGCCTGCAGATCAGACGGGGAGAGTGCCTCGGGCTGGTCGGTGAGTCCGGCTGCGGGAAGACCACCCTCGGCAAAACGCTGTTGCGCCTGCATGACGCCACTTCCGGGCGGATCTACTTCGACCGGGATCCCGATGAGGTGGAGGAGCTCGAGCGGCTCATGGCCGACGGTGACGCCTCCTCCCCGGCTGTCCGGCGTATGCGGCGGGAGCGGGACATGACCGTCTATACCGGCGGCCGGTTGGCGGAGCTCCGCCGGCGGATCCAGATCGTCTTTCAGGATCCCTCCAACTCCCTCAACCCGCGGATGCTCGTGAAGAACATTATCGCCGAGCCCCTGGTGACGCAGCACCAGCTCGGCCGGCAGGAGATCGAGAAGCGAGTGCTCGAGCTCTTGCGCACCGTGGGGCTTGCCGGTGAGCACATGATGCGCTATCCCCACGAGTTCTCCGGTGGGCAGCGTCAACGGATTGCCGTGGCCCGGGCGCTGGCGACCAATCCGGACTTCGTGCTCATGGACGAGCCCACCTCCGCCCTGGACGTCTCCGTGCAGGCGCAGATCCTCAACCTGCTCAAGCGGCTTCAGAATGAGTTTCAGCTGACCTATCTCTTTGTCACCCACCATCTGCTGGTGGTGAAATACATCTCCGATCGCATCGCGGTCATGTATCTCGGACAACTTGTTGAGCTCTCCCCGACAGCCGAGCTCTTCGAGGCGCCCCTGCACCCCTATAGCAAGGCGCTCCTCTCGGCCATTCCCATCCCCGACCCGGATGCGGGCCGGGAGCGTATCGTGCTCTCAGGCGACGTGCCCAACCCCATCTCACCCCCGCCGGCCTGCCGATTCCATCCGCGCTGTCCCTTTGCCAAGGAGATCTGCCGGCAGGAGGAGCCGCCTCTGGAGGACGCCGGCGGCGGGCATTTCGTGGCCTGCCATCGCTGGCGGGAGATTCGCGAGAAGGGGTGGGATCTCGACTAACGATCCACTGCCGAGCCCGCCCGGGGCCGTGCCCGGTTGGAGGCCCGACCGGTTGGAGGCCCGACCGGCGCCGATAGGCGTCAGCGCCGTCGTCTGCGGTACATGGTCCCTCGTCCCCGGGGACCGCGGTCGAAGAGAGCGACAAGCGCGAGCCCGGAGATGAAGCCGCCGATGTGCGCGCCGTAGGCAACCCCGCCCGTCTGGGAGCCGAGGGCACCGAGGCCGTTCAGCAGCTGGAAGAGAAACCATATCCCGATCGCCACGATCGCCGGCACGCGCATCAGAATCCGGAACATCAGAACGAGCACGCGGTTCCGCGGGAACAACAGCAGATACGCGCCGAGGACGCCCGAAATGGCGCCGGAGGCGCCGAGGCTCGGGATGAGCATGTTGCCGTCCGCGGCGACGGTTGCGAAGACGTGAACCAGGGAGGCGATGACTCCGCAGAGCAGGTAAAACACGACGAACCGCCCGTGGCCGACACGGTCCTCGATGTTGTCGCCGAAGATGAACAAGAACAGCATGTTCCCGAGGATGTGCGCAAGGCCGCCGTGCATGAACATGGCGGTGATGATGGTGAGGTAGACCGGAATGGGCGTCGGCTGCAGCCCCGGTCGGCGATAGCGCGCGCCGGTAGCCGAATCCATTACGACCTCGTCCTGGGTGACCACGTCCCGGCCGGTTACGATCTCCTCCGGGACCGTGGAGAAAGCGTAGGTGAACTCCGCGTCCCCACCGAAGCCCTGGAGAAACACGAACACGAGCACGTTTATCGCGATGAACAGCCACGTCACGTAGGGCGTGGTGCGGCGGTCTCTGTTATCGTCGCCAAGCGGAACCAGCATCGGCGATCCTCCCCCTGTTATGGTACGGAAAACGTGCAGACGCGAAAACCGTCACGGTGCCGAATGCGGCGGTCGTTCTCCGGGTCGAGCACGCGATGGCCTTCGACGACCAGGTAGTACTCGTTGCGCCCCTCGGGCACGCGCAGATTCAGGCGGTAGACGCCGGGCTCGCTCTCCCGAAGGCGATGGGAGAAGGGATCCCAGTTGTTGAAGCTCCCCGCCACCCGCACGTCGAGGTCCTCACGACGGTCGAGGCGCGCTCTCTCTCCGTCGACGGTCTCGATCTCCCGACCGGGCTCGGCCTCGAAGACGAACTCCACCCGACCGCGCTCCTCGCGGCTCACCCGGGGTGTCTCCTCCGGGGCGGCGGGCCGTTCGGGAAGGGAGAAGCTGGAAACCGGTACGCCGTTCGGATCGCGGACGGTCTCCGGGTTCGTGGGGTCGGTCTGCCATAGCCCGTCGACGATGATCCGGTACTCGAGCTCTTCCACGTCCTCGGGGATCGGGTAGGAAAGCGCGAAGATCCGGGCCACCCTCTGCTCGGAGGGATCGTCCGGGTCCCGCACGGGATTCTCGACCAGGCTGAAGGGGTGCAGCTGCGAATAGCCCTCGTGGGCAAATGCCGCGGCGACGTACCGGGTGCCGTCGGAGCCGTCGTAGGTCAAAAGCACCCGGCCGTCTATTACCTCCGGGGCCCGTGCCTCGGTGAGACCGCTGAGGCGCCGGTGAACGCTCGTGTTGAACTGTTCCTGCTGCGCGGCCGCCGTGCCCGCCCCAGGCCCCGCGGCCAGCACCCACAGTACCAGCGCAAGCTCAAGCAGAAGCAGCAGGCGAGGGGGCGGCGCGCCGGCAACTGCCGCGCGGTGAGGGGGTAGCGCTCTTTTCCGTTGTCCCGGCATCTGATATAGTTTGTCGGAGCAATAGGTGGACGCGTTGAGAATCATCTTACGTTTGCCTCTGACTCTCCGAAAATCTCACTAAGATGCCGACCCGTGACGCCATAGATGAATTCAATCGCACCCTCGTCACCTTCGGCAACGAGCCCGCCGTGCGCGCACGCCGCGGCGAGGAGATCGAGGAGGTGGTCCCGCCCACCGAAGGCCTCGAGGACGAGGACCTGAGCGAGCTTCTCGGCGAGGAGCCCGCCGGGGGCGGTGCGGAGGGCGGCGCGGAACCGGAGGGCCCACCGG
This sequence comes from Spirochaetaceae bacterium, assembly GCA_046540795.1. Classification (GTDB taxonomy): domain Bacteria; phylum Spirochaetota; class Spirochaetia; order DSM-27196; family PWMO01; genus JAAAOH01. The sequence continues at coordinate 17,630 of JBKHEN010000049.1, forward strand.
AGGGACCATCCGAGGAGGTTCCTGCCGAGGAGGTTCCTGCCGAGG
>JBKHEN010000050.1:0-17444 GCA_046540795.1 Spirochaetaceae bacterium
TTATCCCGGGGCCTTCGGCTACGTCTTCGGGTATTATGAGGAGCCGGAGGAGCCGGAGCCGGAGGAGCAGCGGGAAGCGGAGGAGCCGCGGGAGCCGGAGGAGCCGCGGGAAGCGGAGGTCGAGCCCGACGAAGAGCCCGATCCGGAGGAGGTGGGACGGACGGCAGCGGAGGTGCCCGAGGAAGAGGCGGAATCCGATCGTGCCGAGCTTAGAAACGGCGGTATCGGGCTCATGGGCATGGGTGTTTTCTTTGCCGCAGCGGGATTCGGCGTTGATTACGCGGCAGAGAGCTTCCCGAGCGCCGGGCCGCCTGCCGGCGGGGTGTCTCCGGGGGAGGTGCTCATGTACAGCGGCGGGGCGTTCTTCGCCGGCGGGCTCGTGTCGCTTATCGTATCATTGTTCTGACTCGATCGGGCTCCCGTCGGGACGACGACGCTCGCTGATGTGCTCCTCCACCCGCTCGATGTCGTAAATGGCCCACTCTCCCCGATGCTCGCGCAGGTACACCTCGTCCACGCGCTCGAAACCGATGAGCATATTCTCGTCGGTCTCCCCGGTGACGCTTTGCGTTTCCGACTCCCGGTCCGAGTCCGTGGGATACCACTTCTCGTAGCGCGCCCGGTAAGCCTGTTCGCCTTCCGCCGGCGGCCGCATGGCCTCGAGGCGAAGGTTTGTCACGCCGTAGACGCTTCTTCCCTCCGGGACGGACGGCTTTCCCTCGGCGACCCACTCCCGGGCGTCGATGATTCCCGACGCTTGCTCTACCGCGGTACGCATGCGGGAGACCACGAACATGGTGGTCACCTCACGGATCTCGGAGCGTCCGGCGCCCTCGATCGTGGCGTCGTCCATGAGCTCATGGTCGAGGCTGTTCATGCCGTAGTAGAAGGCTTCAACGACTTCCTCCGGCTCGAGCCCGGCTGTCTCAGGCGGCTCGAAGGACCGATACACCACGGTCGCGGGGATCGTGCCGATCAGTACCGCAATGAGGGTGATGCCGACGTAGCGGTGCCAGTTTTTCCGAAGACGCTCTCGCCGCCGGTAGGTGCGTTCCATGCCGCGGCGCTCGGCCTCGGCCTCCTCGAGGAGCGTGTTCCGCTCCTCGTCGCTGATCTCGCGGTGCGTGCCTTCTTGGATCCAGCTCTGAAACAGCTCTTCCCACTCTGCGCACCGAGGCAGACGACCCTCCGGGTCGGCCAGAGCACGCTGCACAACGTCGGCCACCTCCGGGCGAATCTCGGGCACAATGTGGCGAGGGTTCGTTACCAGCCCGGAGCGCATACGCTGATTCAGCTGGTCCTCATCGTCCTCGTCGAAAGGGATCTCTCCGGTGAGTGACCGGTAGGCGAGGACGGCGAGCGCATAGGAGAGGTTTCCCGACTCGGCGAGATCCGGATGGCGGTAGATCCGATAGAAATGACGATGATCCTCGTGAGATTGAAACCCCGCCACCTCCCGAACCATCTCCGCGGGCAGGAAGAGGATTCCCCCGTCGTCGAGAAAGACGATGCTTCTGGTGTGAATAACCGGAAGCTCGCCCCCTTGCGACCGGATGGTCTCGACGGCCCGAGTGAGCCGGCTCAGGTAAGGCAGGAATCCGTCGGCGGAGTAACGCAGCACCTCCGCAAGCGTGAGGCCTTCGACGTAGTCACCGTAGATATACAGCTGATCACCGTGCTGAGTGAATCCGTTGACTCGCCAGCTGTGCAGCGCCCCGTCACGCACGATCGTCCCGGCGCGACGCGGCATGCCCGTGAGCTTGGTTACGGCAAACCGATTCGTCGGAACGTAGGTAGCGATACCGAGGTACGTATCGTCCCCACGGTCTATGCGTACCAGCCCTTCGGCCAATTGTGACAGTTCCATCTATTGCCCGGTCCCCTCCGTGTTGACCTCATGCTCATCGAACACGATGGCGGTGAATACCTGGATCTCTGCATTCGGGTCCCTGAAACACGTGCCGGGGAGCTGCGCCTTGTAGCAACAGTGACTGAGAAACGACTCGCGGTCCCATCCCTGCTCGGTGGCGACCTGAGGCAGTAACAGTCCGGAGCGGCCGGCTGCGCTGATCAGTACTCCGTGCGTACCCGGAATGACCTCTTCGGCAGAGGAAACTCGGCGCAACGGGGAGAGGACGGAAACCTCGAAATACACCCGCTCGAGCTCGGGGACGGTAAGCGGCGGGAACCGCGGATCCCGAAACGCGGCCGAGACCGCGCTGTCGGCGACCGTTTCCGTGAGCGGGCCGGAGCCGACCACGTGACCTATGCAGCCCCGCAGTGCCGGCCCTCCCGTTCCCGGGGTGGGCATGCGGAGGGTCACGAAAGCTCCCGCCTGTTGACGAACCCTCTCGCTCGGCACCTCGGGATACTTCGGCGCCCGTCCCTCGAACTTCGAACGCACCGCCTCCCGGGCAACCTGAATGAGAAAGCCCTTATCGTCGTTTGTGAGTGAAAAATCCTCTGTCACGCCTACTCCAAATTTGAATCTTTTTTCGAGCTCAGACAAGGGGTGCCCTCGTCAGCCGCCGGCGTTCTCCGATTCCTGCCGGCCCAAGAGCCGATCGAGGCGTTCCTGCTCGATGCGGACCCCCAGATTTTTCTCCTGCGTCGGGATAACCAGGCCGGTCTTGCCGTGCTTCGCCCGTTTGAGGTGTTTGACTTGCGTGTAGAAAAGGTCCGCCTCCCCGGCGTTTCTCGCCTTGCTATACCACACCGCCAGATTGCCCGCATCCAGAAGAACCTCCAGGGGAACGGATTTTCCCGGCTTCGTCCGGATGAAGACGTAACCACCCGGGGTGTCCCGCGTGTGCAGCCAGTAATCGTTGCCCCGAACGTGTCGACGGAGTAGCTCATCGTTCTCCTTTGCCGTACGCCCGACCAGGATGCGAAATCCGTCGGACTCGAACTGCAGCCCCGGCATGTGGTCGTCGGCCGCCTCCTTGCGGGCAGGCTTGAGGCTTTGAGCCAGCTCTTTCAGCGCCTCCGGGTCATCGGTTTGCTCGATTTCGGCAAGCTGCTCCTCCAGCCGCCGCACGCGTCGGCGTTGGTTCTCCAGCTGGTCGGTGATGCGTTCGAGGGTCTGTTTTGCCTTCTTGTAGCGCGCGTAGTAGCGCTCTGCGTTCTCATGAGGGGCAAGCTCGGGGTCCAGCTCGATGCCGGTTGTCTCGTTGTCTCTGAAGTAGTTCTCCACTTGAACCCAGCGATCTCCCGGCGCGATGCGATGGAGATTCGACATGATGAGATCCCCGTAGCTGCGATAATGCTCGTGCTCCTCGGCCTCTTCCTGCTTTCGCTCGAGCTCCGCGAGCGAGCGCCGGGCTCGGCGCAGCTCGGTTTCTACCCGCTTCCGCGCGGTGTTGCCGAGCTGCTCGAGACGCTGCTCATGCTCCCGCCGGCCGTAGGTTTCCTCGAGGAACTCGTTGAAACTACGGTCTTCAGGATGCTCGCGCACCGTGAAGCGCGCTAAGCGTTGTCCGCGGGTTTCCGCGTCCTGCGATGAGACGGCGGTCTCGTGTTCCGGGTCGTAGTGATTCCCCGAGACCTCTCCTCTTGCCGGGCGCCGATACGCTGCATCGAGGATGGTGCCGTCATCGTCGGTGGCGATCAGGTTTGCCGCCCCGCCCCACAGGCGAATCCAGAGCACCGTTCGCTCGCCGGCGCGATCGACGCTAAGCTTGACGATTCGCTCGCCCTCGATCTGCCGGGCCTCGACGATTCGGCCGCCCTCGGCGCGTGAGCGCAGCAGTTGTTCGAAGCGTTGAAGCTTGGCGGATTTGCCCGGTCGCCGCGAGATCCGGTGAATCCGCGTGGCTCCCTGCTCGAGCGACACGAGCAGATTGAAACGCTCTCCCGGCCGATACAGCTCGAAGACGAAGGTGCGGAAGTCCGGTTGTCGTATCCGTTGAACATGGCAGTCCGGCAGATCCAGCTCCGAGAGAACGAGATCAATTTCGCGCCAGTTCAGTGACACGGTATCTTAGCCTGCCTCTTGCTTGTCGCGTATCGCCTCGAGGAACGTGTCCGCGTCTTGCTGAGTGAAGAATACGAAGTAGATCGTCCGCGGAACCGTGTTACGACGCGCGTACTCGGCGACCGCTCGGTATGCAATCCGCGCGGCACGATCCTTGGGGAACCCGTAAACCCCCGTGGAGATCGCCGGAAAGGCGACGCTCTTCATGGCCTTGAAGCCCGCCGCGTCGAGACTGTTGCGATAAGCTGCCTCGAGCTGCTCGTCCTCGTTGTCGGCTCCCCCGTGCCACACCGGGCCTACGGTGTGAATGACGAACTCCGCCGGCAGCTCCCCGCCGGTAGTGACCACCGCCGCGCCGGTAGGGAGCCCGTCGGGATAGTCGTGTTTTCGGATACGCTTGCATTCATCGAGAATGGCGGGGCCGCCTGCGCGGTGGATGGCTCCGTCTACACCGCCTCCGCCCATAAGGGAAGAGTTGGCCGCATTGACTACACCCTCCACTTCCAGCCGGGTTATGTCTCCGGTGGTAACTACGAGCCGTCCGTTCAGTAACTCCGTCATGCCGGCATTCCTCCTGTCTGTTCTCGAATTCACTATACGAAATAGCCCGTGAGCCCGTCCACGGATTCCGATAGGCGGCGTCGCACGGCCCCGAGCAGATAGAAGGAGCCGGTGACCAACACCGGTCGGCCCGAGGCCGCCTCGAGAGCCGCCTCGAGGGCTTCGCCGGCGTCGGGTATCAACGAGACTGTTGCGCCGTGGGCCTCGAAGGCGCTCGCCACGGCGCCGGGGTCGCTTTCCTTGAAGGTCCCGGGACGGGCGACGACGACCCGCTCGAAGGCGTCGGCCAGGATGCGGGCCATCTCCCCGTGATCCTTGTCGATGACCGAGCCGAACAGCAGAACGCCGCGTCGCCCGAAGAGACTCGTGAATGTCCGTTTCAGCGCCTCCACCGAGCGCGGCGTGTGCGCCCCGTCGAGCAGCACCGGCGTGCCGCGGGCCGTACGCAGCAGCTCGCCCCGTCCGGGAAGCCGCGCCGTCTGTAAACCCCGCTCCAGCGCGGAGCGAGGGAGCTCGGGAAACACCGTCCGCGCGCAAAGGGCGGCCAGCGCCGCATTGTCCCCCTGAGCGGTGCCGAGCATCGAAAGCCGCGGGGTGAGGAGGGTACCGTCCGCAAACCGCAGATCGAGGCGGGGCGGCACGGCCGACGGGTCGAGCTCCACGGTCGTGGTCTCCTCGGCAAGCAGCCGAACCGGCGAACCCGCGTCGGCGGCACGAGCGTGTATGACGGCGAGCGCCTCGGGACTCTGGCGGCCCACGAACACCGGCGCGCCCTTGATTACCGCCGCCTTCTCGGCGGCGATCTCCTCGACGGTGTCCCCGAGATACTTCGTGTGCTCCCGCTCGATGGGGGTGATCACCGTTGCCCGGGGCACGACGACGTTGGTTGCATCGAGACGACCGCCCATGCCCGCCTCCAAAACCACGTATCGGTATTCGAGTCGCTCGAAGGCAAGAAAGGCGAGCAAGGTGAGAAGTTCGAAAGTCGTGGGCGGGCCGCCGTGCGTTTCCGCCTCGAAGCGCCGTCCGCCCCCTCCGTCGACATAGGCGCGGATGCGCTCCGCTTCCTCCGTGAGAACGTGCTCCGGTAGCGGGCGCCCGGAGGAAGTGAAGCGCTCGAGGTATGTCTCCACGTGCGGCGAGGTGTAGAGGCCTACATCGTAGCCGGCGGCTTCGAGAATCGAGGCAATAAAGGCCGCCGTCGAGCCTTTGCCCTTGGAGCCGACGATATGAATGGCCTCCGGGACGCGCTCCGGCCGGCCGAACGCCTCGAGAAGCGCGTGCATGCGCTCGAGACGGTACTCCCGCCGCAGCGTAGGCGAGCGCTCGAGATTCGTAAAGGACTCGAAATAGGCGAACGCCTCGTCGACGTCGGCGAACCGTTGCCTCACAGCGACTCGTCTCGGCGGCGCAGGGCCATGGCGTGGGTGTGAAACCCCTCGTAATCGGCGAGGGCTATGACGTGATCGCGAAGCGTATCGAAGCCCGCCGGGGTGACATGGACCACCGACGAATACTTCATGAAGTCCCGCACGGACACGGGAGACCAGGTGCGGGCCGTTCCGCCGGTCGGTAACACTGCGTTTGCGCCGACGGCGTAGTTGGCAAGGCTGAACACCGAGTGCTCGCCGAGGAGGATCTCCCCCGCGTTGCGAATGAGGCCGAGGGTGTCGTAAGGCTCCCGCGTGTGGATCTGCAGGTGCTCCGGCGCAAACTCATTGACCACCTCGGCACCTTCGGCAAGGGTGTCGCAGAGTATGATACCGCCGTATCCCGAGAAGACCTCTTCGAGGAATCCACGGCGGGGCTGCGGTACCTCGGAGACGAGCTCCCCGAGAACCTCATGCACCGCCTCCGCGAGGGGGCGGCTCGGGGTGACGAGGAGCGCCTGCGAGTCGGCGCCGTGCTCCGCCTCGACCAAGAGATCCAGCGAGACTTTCCACGGGTCCGCGTGCCCGTCGGCGAGCACGATCGACTCCGTCGGCCCGGCGGGAAGCCCGGTGTCCACGAATCCGGCCACTTCGCGCTTTGCGGCGGCCACGTATCGGCTACCCGGTCCGACGATCTTCGCAACCGGTTCCACGCTCTCCGTACCGAAGGCGAGGGCGGCAATGGCCTGCGCTCCGCCGGCACGGATGACCGTATCGACGCCGCAGTACCGCGCGGCGTACAAACAGGCCGGGTCGACGCGGCCGTCCGGCAAGGGCGGCGTCACCACGCTGATGCGATCGACCCCCGCGACCCGGGCGGGAACGGCAAGCATGTAGAGCATAGACGGGAAGCTGCCGCGGCCGTGGGGCACATAGAGGCCTGCCGACGGCACGGCGGTCGCCCGCTCGCCGGCCCATACCCCGGGTCGCACCTCGGTGGTGTGCAGGCCACGCACCGGCTGAGCCTCGTGAACGCGGTACACGTTGTCAATGGAGAACTCCAGCGCCCGGCGCACCTCATCGGTCAGCGCTCTTTCGGCCTCGTCGAACTCCCGGGCGGTGACCGCGATAGGAAGACCCGCCGTATCGGCGCCGTCGAAACGCCGGGTGTACTCCCGCAACGCTTCATCACCGCCTGAGCGTACGCGATCCATGATTTCGCCTACCGCCGCGCGCACCGACTCGATATCCTGCTCGGCCCGACGAAGAAGGGTTGCCCGCTCCTCCGGCGAGAGCTCGTTCCACTCGTAGAATCGTATGTCCATTACCCCCGCAGGCTACCGTGAGCGGCTCCGCCCGTCAACGTGAACCTTGCCTTTTTCGGAGGTCTGCTATAGGGTTTGGGCGACAATCCGTTGTAAAGGTGGTACAGATGGTCATCAAGCCGATGATCCGTAACAACATATGCGTCAACGCGCATCCGGTCGGTTCTCGTTTGTACCTGCGGAAGCTCGCTGACTACGTGCGATCCCGCGGCACGACGCCGGGGCCGAAGAAGGTCCTGGTCATCGGCTCTTCCGGGGGATACGGGCTCGCCTCGCGAACGGTGGCGGCTCTCGGTGCCGGCGCCGACTCCCTGGGCGTGGCGTTCGAGAAGCCGCCGAGTGCCAAACGACCGGGGACCTCCGGGTGGTACATGACTGAGGAGCTGGAGCGTCTTGCCGGAGAGCAAGGGCTATACGCGGAGTCGCTTATCGGAGATGCCTTCAGCCACGACATGAAGAAACAGGCGGTGCGAAAGATCGCCGAAAACATGGGACAGGTAGACCTTTTGATCTACAGCCTGGCTTCCGGCGCTCGGACCGATCCGGACACCGGAGAAACCTACCGATCCGTGCTCAAGCCGATCGGCAGGCCCTATGTGTCGTTTTCCCTCGATCCTTTCACGGAGCAACTCTCGGAGGTCAGCGTAGAGCCGGCCGAGGAGAGTGAAATTGAGGCGACTGTGAAGGTCATGGGCGGTGAGGATTGGTCGCTGTGGGTCAATGCCCTCCTCGAGGCCGGCGTGCTTGCCGAAGGTGCCATGACCATCGCCTATTCCTACATCGGAAGCGACTTCACCCGTGCAATCTACCGGGACGGTACCATCGGGCGGGCCAAGGAGCACCTCGAAGCCACCGCCGCGGATCTGGGCGGCCGTCTGCGGGAGATCGGGGGCAGCGCGCGGGTATCGGTGAACAAGGCGGTGGTCACCCGGGCAAGTGCCGTTATTCCCGTGGTTCCCCTCTACATGACCATTCTGTTTCGCGTGATGAAGGAGAAGGGGTTGCACGAGGGAACCATCGAGCAAATGCACCGGCTCTTTGCCGAGCGACTGTACACCGGCGGGTCGGTGCCTGCAGACGAAGAAGGCCGCATTCGCCTCGACGACTGGGAGCTGCGCGAGGATGTGCAGCAAGAGGTCCGCACCGCCTGGGACATCATCAACGAGGAGAATCTCCGCAGCCTTGCGGATCTCGAAGAATACCGACGGGTGTTCCTGCACATTCACGGTTTCGGATTCGACGAGATCGACTACGAGCAGGACGTGGAGCCCTAGGGCCCCGGTTGCTCGGTCCGCCGCGCCGGACAGCATCAACGAGTAGGAGCCACGCGTGAACATGGAGGCGTTCGTCCTCGGTACCGGCGGAATGATGCCGTTACCGGGACGGCATTTGACTTCGGTGCTACTGCGCCGGGAGGGGCAGCTCTTTCTGTTCGATTGCGGAGAAGGCACGCAGGTGTCGCTTCGTGCGCTGAACCTGCGTTGGAAAAAGATAACCGCAATATTCATCTCCCACACCCATGCGGACCACGTCACGGGCCTGCCGGGGATGCTCATGCTTTCCTCACAGGTGGATCGTGATGAGCCGCTGTATATCATCGGCCCGCCACGGATCCGGGAATACGTGGAGCTGAGTCGAAACGTTCTGGAGATGTACATCAATTTCGATATTGTCGTGTGGGAAATCGAGGAAACTCGGCGGCCCCAGACCGTGTTCCGGGGAGAGGGATTCACGGTGCGCTCCTTTCCCGTGTTTCATACACGTGACTGCATCGGTTACACGCTGGAGGAGGACCGCCGCCCCGGCGTGTTCCATCCGGAACGGGCTATGGAACTCGGCGTGCCCCGAGGACCTCTGTGGTCGCAGCTGCAGCAGGGCGAGGCGGTGACCCTCGAGGAGGGCCGGATCGTGAAACCGGAAGAGGTCATGGGGCAGCCGCGTTCGGGCAGGAAGTTCTCCTACGTCACCGACAGCCTCAGACACCGGAGCATCGAGCGGGAAGTTCGCGGCTCCGATCTTCTCATCTGCGAGGGAATGTTCGAAAAGGCTCTCGAAGAGACCTCCCATGAGAAGCGGCATATGACCGCCGCCGACGCGGGGCGCCTTGCCCGGGCGGCGGGCGGCGTTAAACGGCTCGGGCTTATCCACTACAGCCCGCGCTACACCCGAAAGGATCTTAAACGCCTCGAGCAGGATGCACGGGAGGAATTCCCGGAGGCCTTCCTGACCAAGGATCGGCAGACCATCGAGATACCTTACAGAGATTAGACATGATACGGGTTTCCGACATTTACAAGAGCTTCGGTCACGTGGCGGCGGTACGGGGCGTGAGTTTTGCCGTAGATTCCGGCGAGGTGTTCGGGCTGCTCGGGCCGAACGGTGCCGGCAAGACAACGGTCCTGCGGATACTCACCGGGTATCACTTGCCGCACTCCGGCACCGCCTCGGTGGCGGGCTTCGACGTGCTGAAGCAGCCGCTTGAGGTCAAGCGGAGTATCGGCTATCTCCCCGAAGATGCACCGGTCTACGGGGAGCTGGACGTGTTCGAGTACCTGCGCTTCGTGGCCGACGCGCGGGAGATCCCCGCAGCCGAGCGGGATGGACGAGTCGACTGGGCCGTTCGGACCTGTGGCCTCGAAGACGCGGTACATCGACCGGTGGAGACGCTGTCGAAGGGCTATCGCCGGCGAACCGCGCTGGCTGCCGCGGTGCTGGGAGACCCGCCCATCCTCATACTCGACGAGCCGACGAGCGGCCTCGACCCGAAGCAGATCGTCGAGCTCCGCCGCCTCGTGCGGGAGCTGGCACGGGAAAAGACCGTCATTGTTTCGACGCATATCCTGCAGGAGGTCGAAGCCGTATGCGATCGGGTGCTGATTCTCAATGAGGGCCGGGTCGCCGCGGCGGGCACGACGCAGGAAATCATTGCCGAGGCGCGTGCCCGCGGTGACGTCGTCTTTGATCTGACGCTGGTGGAAGACGATCTGGAGGGGGTGCGAGAGGCGCTCGGGAGGTTGCCGCACCTCGCCCGTGTGGAGCGCCTGCAGGAGAGCGGCGACGCGGATCGACCGCTCGTGGATGCGCGGATCCGCCTCTCCGGGGAGATCTCCGGCGAGGTGCTTTTCGACTGGGCAGTGTCCCACCGGTTGCGCCTCGCGCGCCTGGAGCCGCGGCGGTACAGCCTGGAGGACGTGTTTCTCCGCCTGACCGCGGGCGATCCCGCGGAGGAGGACGACGGATGAGAGGTGTGACATTGAGCGGACGCGCCCGGGAGCTGGTTACCGCCGGTCTCGTCCTCGTGGTCGTGGTGCTCCTCGGCCTGCTGGGCTCGGTGTTCTTCTTTCGACTCGACCTCACCGAGGAGAAGGTATTCACAATCTCGGACGTCTCTCGCGAGCTGTTCGACGAAATGCCTGAGCGGGCGGAAATCACCTACTACGTATCCGACCGGCTGCGTGATCGGGCCGTGGAGACGCAGCAAATTATCGATATTCTCGAGGAATACGAGGCGCGGGCCCGCGGGAGCGTAAGCGTTGACGTTGTCGATCCGAAGGAATCGGAAGAGGCCGAACGGGCGGAGGATCTCGGGGTGGTGCCGCAACAAATCGAGGTTGTCGAGGAGGATCAGCGCAGCCTCGCTACGGTTTATTCGGGTATCGTCGTAGAGTATCTCGACGAGCACCGGACACTCCCGGTGGCGTTCGACCCCGGGGAGGTGGAATACCGGGTAACGTCGGCTCTTCGCGGTCTGGTTCACGGGGAGCGCGACGTCGTCGGGGTGCTTGTCGGCGACGGCAGCGGCGGTCTTTCGCAAAAATACGGATTGTTCGGCAATCATCTCGCGCGAGACTTCGAGGTGCGCGAGATCCGACCCGGCGCCGAGATTCCCGAGGAGGTAACGGTCCTCGTGGTTCTCGGCGCCACGGCTCTGGAGCAGGAAGATCTCCGGCCGATCGACCGCTATGTGTCCGGCGGCGGCAACGCCCTCTTTGCGGTCGAAGGGGTGGAGGTGGACACCGAGCGAACCTTTGCGGCGCGGCCGGTCGAGGACATGCCGATGCGTGGGATGCTCGAGAGCTACGGGGTGCGGGTGGAACCGGAGCTGGTACTCGACCAATCGAACCGGCGTATCCCGGTGCGCCGGAACACCGAGCAGGGGACGGTGCAGACCCTCGAGCCGTATCCCCATTGGGTGAGTATTCGCTATGCCGGAGCCCGTCAGGATCATCCCGTCACCGCCCGGTTTTCAGGCCTCGACCTCTTCTGGCCCTCTCCTCTGACGGTCGTGGAGACCGACGCTCGCGCGATTCTGGAGACTACCTCCGACGCGTGGGTCATGAGCGAAGATTTCGCGATCAATCCCAACGAGCCGGCCGCGTTCGAGCGGCAGAGAGAGCAGACCCGCGGTAGTTACGTGGTGGGAGCCGCCGTGAGCGGGCAGATCGAGAGCTATTTCGGCGAGGGCTCCTCGGAAGCGGACCTCCTGATCCTGGGGGACTCGGCGTTCGCCGGTGAGTTCATCGAGTTCACCGAGAGCGACCATAATCTCGAGTTCGCCCTGAACGCCGTCACGTGGTTGTCGAAGGATCGCGATCTTCTGGACCTGCGCCGTCGTACTACCCGGGACATGCGGCTGACCGCAATCGAAAACGAAGACCTGCGGCGCGCCATGGTGCGGGTGGCTGAGGCGGTGAACATCTATCTCGTGCCGCTTCTCGTGGCGGGATTCGGCGTACTACGTTTTGCACGGCGTCGCGCTCGATCGAGAGCCGGCGATTGGGACGAGAAATGACCTTCGAGAAGCGGGTCGTCCTGCTGTCGCTTACCGCCGCGCTTCTCCTTCTGTTGTACCTCCTCGGTTCGGGACATCTCGGTCGCGGATCGGACCCGGACACCCCGGGGGCCGGTGGCGCCGTGATCCCGCGGGAAGTCATGATGGGGTTAGCTGAGCTTCGGATGCACCCCGGCGGCGGGGACTCCGGGGACGAAAGCTCGGGGGCCGGGAGCTCGGAGGAGCCTGTCGTCCTGCGGCGCGATGAGCGTCACGGATGGAGCATCGAACTGGAGGACGGTTCGTACCCCGCCGCCGTTGATCGCGTTGAGGAGCTTCTGAAGCGGCTTTCGCAGCTCACCGTTGAGCGCATCGCGGCTACCGGAGCGGAACGGCACGCCGACTTCGGCGTAGATCGCGGATCGGCACGGAGGTTGCAGCTCGTCTACGGGGACGGACAGGGGCCGTGGGAGCTCCTGATCGGCCGTGAGGCTTCCGTGGGACGGGGTATGTATGTTCGCCCGGCGGAGGAGAAAGCCGTTTACGCTGTGGAGCCGAACCTCCGGTTCCCGCTTTCCCGGGGGGCTGATTACTATAGTGACCTCCGGCCGCTTCCTCGGGCGGTCACCGGAGAGGCCGTCATCCGAATCTCGGTGGACGGTGACGTGCGCGTAGACGACCACAAGCGGATCGTCGACCGGTTCACGGTTGTCCGTGCGAGGGAGTCCGGAGATGAAACGGCGAGGCGCGGGCAGTCCGCTCGAAGCGCCGGCTACGGGGCCTGGCGATTTGCCGAGGAGCCCGGTGAGGCTGCCGAGTCGATTGACGACCGGAAGGTAGCTCGCTGGACCCGACAAATCGGGGCGCTCGAGGCGGCCTCGTTCGTGACCGAAAATATCGACGATGCCGAGCTACCACGGCCTGTGGCCACCCTCACCTTCGAAACGGCGACAGCCCGGGAATATCGGATCGAGATCTACCGGCGGAAGGGGGACTCCGGGAAGGTTTCCGCCGCGCAAGGCTTTCAGATGCGCGTCCACGGCCCGGGAGTTCCGCGTAATGCGCGGGGAGAGTCGTACCTCTATAGCGTGCCGCCGGAAACGGTAGGGCAGGTGTTTCGAAACCGAGACGACCTGCTGTGACCGCGTTGAGCCCGCGCACGCCCGCTGCCCGGCGCCGCCGGCCGGTACCGCTGTCCGACGGAGGGAAGCAGCCCTCCGCCGGCCGGTACCGCTGTCCGGCGCCGTCTATGACTTGCCGGCCACGAAGCGCCTGTAGCGCTGCGGATCCGGCTTGAATGCCATGATGCGCCCCGGCGTCTCCTTTGCCTTGAAAAGGGCCTGTCGTGCCTCCCTGAGGAGCCGTGCGGCTTCCACCAGGCGGCCGTTTCGGGAGCTCAGGCCGAATGTCGGCTGTTCCTCGCTCTCGGCGCCCCGGCGGACCCCGCCGGTCCCGAGAATGTGCACATACCGACTCTGAAAGTCCTCGGTCAGGCCGATCGCCTCGTGGAGCTCGACGTTGGGCAGGAGCACGCAGAAGCCGTGCTTCCCGTACTCGAAGATGAGATCCTCGAAGCCGAAATGCTCCACAAGCTCTCGCGCGGCGGTTCGGTAGTCCTCACTTCCACGAAGCACTCGCGGGTATTCGACGAAGCAAATGGTCAGATCCTGATCGTTCGAGGCGGCACGCTCGAGCTCCAGGCTCAACCGTTTCTCGAGGTGTGCCTCCGGGCTGACTCCGCTCTGCGGCGAGAACAACCCCGGGCCGATTTCGGGGCCCCCGTCTGTATCGCCGGTCCCCGAGGAACCGGCATCGGGCGCGCCCGTTGAGGCCGAGGGCGCCTTCGGTTTCGGAGAAGGCGGTGAGGTCTCCGGCGCGTGTTCCGCGGCCGGTTCCGCGGCGGGTTCCGCGGCGGGGCTGCGTCCGGAAACGCGGTCGGCAGCAGAGTCGGCCGCACCCGCGTTTCGGGGCGCTCGGAGGAGCCCGCCGACCGCGAGGACGGCGGCGACGAAGGCGAAGGCCAGAACGGCTATGAGCGCATCCCGCAGGAGTGTGAAAATCTCTCCCGGTGCCAGCACCGTGTAGATGCCCTCGAGCAACAGCGGTGGGCGATTACTCAGCTCGACGGATCCCGAGACGCGTGTCTGGGAGATCCGATCGTAGGTAAACCGGGGCGTCTCTCGAGCCGTTTCATCGATTATCTCACGACTGCGCGCCCATAAGTACTCGATGTCATCCTCCAGACCGTAGGCGGCGAAGGCGTCGAGCCGTGACGGACGGGCGCTGCCGCGGCGAAAGCCTTCCTGCACCAGGCGGGAGGTCGGCTCCTCCGTCTCCTCGGTGGTGCGAGCAATCTCGGAGCGGATCCGCTGAAAGCTCTCTTCCGCTTCCGCGACGTTGCGATCTCGGACCGAGCCCAGGCGATAGAGGATCACGATTACGAGGGCAAGGAAAAACACGAGGGTAACCACCGTGTAGACCACACTCAGTCCGCGTTTCATGGTCCCGATTATAGTGGAAAGCGCGCTTTCATGCACACGCTTTGATGAATCGCCCCGGGGGAATGTATCCTTGTATCGAAAGGGGGAAGAACATGATACGGCCACGAACGTTACCGCCGGGCTGGTACCCGCACAACGCGGAGGCCGTGCGCCGGCAACTCGAGCAATGGTGGGATGTGACACCGGAAGAACGTCGCTTCCAATCCGTGATAGCCCCTCATGCCGGTTGGGACTTTTCCGGTGAGCTCGCCTTCCGCGTGCTACAGCGTCTTGCACCGGACGCGGAGGTGGTAGCCGTTGTCGGTGGACACCTGCGCACCGGGGACGGTGTGCGAGCGGCGCCGGAAGAAGCCTATGAGACACCCCTTGGGCCGATGGAGGCGGATCTCGAGCTCCTGGATGCGCTGCGCGAGCGATTGGATGCGACCGCCGATACGGTGCCGGACAACACGGTCGAAGTGCAGCTTCCCATGGTGAAATACCTGTTTCCCAAGGCGAAGAGCGTGTATCTGCGGGCGCCCGCCGACGAAGACGCGGTTCGTCTCGGTGCGGAGCTGGCCGCGTATCGCACGGAACGAGGACTCCGCCTCGCGGTAGTCGGCTCGACCGACCTCACCCATTACGGTCCCAACTTCGGGTTCACCCCGCGGGGGGTCGGCGAGGAGAGCGTGCGATGGGTTCGTGAGGAAAACGACCGTGCCTTTTTGGACGCGGCGGTTTCCATGGATACCGAAGGCATGCTCCGCCTCGCCTTGCAGCATCGCTCCGCCTGCTCCCCCGGTGCGGCCGCTGCGGCAGCCGCCTTTGCCCGGGAGCTCGGGGCGGATGAGGGGGTGCTGGTCGGCTATGCCTCGAGCTACGACAAGCATCGGGACGCCTCATTCGTCGGCTACGGGGGGATAGGCTTCGCGGCCTGATCAGGGCCGCGCCAGTACTCGGCGAAGGTGCTCCACGGCCCAGGACCGTGCACTCCGCAGCGTTGCGGAAGCGCCGCGGACGTCGATCTCCGCATCGAGAAACGCCGCGGCGAGAGGGAGTAAGGTATACCAGTGCTCGCGGACGGTGTCTTCGAGTCGCTCCAGGGCCGACGCCGGCGGGCCGGGGGGAAGTGTGAGCCCGGCGAGTGTCTCAGCATAGAAGTGGAGCGCCTCTCGGCGCTTCTCGAGAGGCGGCAGCCGCAGGGATTCGGCGCGCGGATCCGGGCCGGAATCCGGGCTGGAATCCGGGCCGGCACCGTCTGGCGATGAGAGGTGTATTCTCGATGCGCCGCAAGGCCGCGACGTTGCGCCGGGTGGTCCGAGGAGAACTTCCGCATCGAGCTTCTCCACGGCAGTGAGGAAGCGCTCCCGATAGCGGTCGAGCTTCGGCGTGTGGTACGTTCGGCCCCCGTCGGCCTCGATGACGGTCCGGGTTTCGGGATCCGCGTGAACAAGCTCGAAGAGGCGCGTCGAAGCGGGCTCGAGCCTCGTCTCGGAGGCACGAAAGTGCCGGTACAGATAGGTATCTCGCGCGTAGGGGTGGCCGGCGGGGTAGGAGAAGTCGGCGCCGACGACATGGATCTTGCGTACCCCGCGACCGACCACGAAGTCGACGGCCGCCTGAGTGACGTTCCCGCCGCCGCCGTCGACGGACGGTAACTCCGGAAACCGGTGCTTGAGTAGTTGCGCGAGGGGATAGGCGGTGACCGTCGTAACGGCGGGCCCGCTTGCGCGCAAGACCGTCGGCGCCGTGCTCAGATCGCAGACCGCGGGGATACCTCGAGCCTCGGCTCCCGCCGTGAGAAGATGATGATAGGAGACCTGTTGGCAGTCGAGGGAAACGACTGCGGCGGGACGAATCCCGCGCTGTAGAAGAGCGGGGCCCGCCGTGTCGGTGGACACAACGGGTATCGATCCGTCCAATTCGGCGATATCCTCTTCGAGGGAGGGTCCTGCCGCCGCAACGACGGCCGTCTCCCCGAGAGGGATCTCTACTGTTTGTGAGGGCAGGGTGGCGACGTTCCGTACCGCATTGGAGAACCACCGTACGCCGAAGCGACGTTGAACCGCGAGGTCCGCCACCTGTTCCCGGGCCGCCTCGGCGATTATCCGGAGCTGCCCGCCGCACGCTTCCGCGCGGGCGCGGGGCACTTCCAGGTAGAATGCACCGTGGAGGATGGGGAGATAGTTCTGAGCGACGTATGCGGCCGCCGCCTCGAGCGAGGCGAGGTCTGCGGTCAGAAGCCTGAGACGCTCATCGGCGAGGCACGTTCTGAGATCCCGCCACGCGAGCGCCGCCCGGAGCATCGCCGGCTCAGGCTCCACGACAACCACTACGGCCGACTCGTGGCGAGCCAGGAGGGCCTCGACGGTGTAGAAGAGCCCGGGGCCGAAAGCGACGATGAATCCCGTGGTCGGCGGAACGGCGGCGGCTCTCCGCTCCCCTTCCTCCCGCGGAGCCACTCGGGAATGCAGATAGGCCGCGGCGGCCCCCTCGCGGCGCAACCGCGCAGTGGGCTCGCCGCCTCGCGTGCGCGTTATTTCCATCATTTCCATCCCCGAGCGGTCGGCGGTCTCCCGTATCCGCCTCGCGGTAGCCGGCCATCGGGACGCTATGGCGCTCAGGTTCGCCTCGAAGAGGCTCACGGTGTTCCTCCCTCCGGGTACCGGTGCTCCGCCGCAGCCGCACTGACGACGGCTTCGAGCCTCAGAAAGAGCTCCTCGGCGTTTTCGGCCAGTTGTGAAAGACCCCGGTCTCTGGCCGCGAAATCTCCCCGGCGCCCGGCCGCGACGGCGGAGGTATAGCTTGCGGCATCGAAGAGATAGGCCCGGGCGGCGTCCTCCCGGGAATAAGCCTCGTGGACGGCCCCGGCACCGGCCCCTGCCGCCGGGCCGGTTCCCGCCGTCCGCCCGGTCCCCGCCGGGGGGGCGCCCGCGCGCCGGACTGCTTTCACCGAGCTACGCC
>JBKHEN010000051.1:0-17303 GCA_046540795.1 Spirochaetaceae bacterium
GAGGCGCGTCGGTCGTGGCCCCCAGCCCCCGCGAGGCGTGTCGGTCATGGCCCCTGAGCCTCCGGGGGCCATGTCGTCCGGCCGGCCCTAATAGTCGAAGTCGTAGTCCTCGTCCATGCCGCCACCACCGGCCGCGGCTTTCTTCTTCTGAATGTCGGTGATCCCGCACTCGGTAGTCAGGAGCAGCCCCGCGATGGAGCCCGCATTCTGCAACGCCGACCGCGTGACCTTAGCGGGATCGATGATGCCGCGCTTCACCAGGTCGGTCCACTCGAGCGACTGCACGTCGAAGCCGACCGAGCCCTTCTCGGTCTTTGCCCGCTGGGCGATCACCGCGGCATCCAGACCGGCGTTGCCCACCAGCACCCGAAGCGGCTCCTCGAGGGCCCGCTCGACGATACGGAACCCCACCTTCTCATCGGCAGTGAGCCCCGAGACGTCATGAGCGGCAAGCACCGGAACCGTCCGGATCAGGGCTACCCCGCCGCCGGGGACGATACCCTCTTCGATGGCCGCCCGGGTTGCAGAGAGCGCGTCCTCGACCCGATGCTTTTTCTCTTTCATCTCCACCTCGGTGGCCGCGCCGATGTTGATCACCGCAACGCCGCCTGCCAGCTTGGCCAGCCGCTCCTGCAGCTTCTCCCGGTCGTAGTCGGAGGTGGTCTCCTCGATCTGTGCCTTGATTTGAGAGACCCGGGCATCGATGTCCGCCCGTTTACCCGCGCCCTCGACGATCGTTGTATCGTCCTTGGTCACCTTTATCGTCTTCGCCCGGCCGAGGTGGGAGAGCTCGGTGTTCTCCAGCTTATGCCCCAGCTCCTCGGAGATGACTTCCGCGCCGGTGAGCGCCGCGATGTCCTGTAGCATCGCCTTGCGTCGGTCGCCGAAGCCCGGCGCCTTCACCGCGCAGGCTTTGAGAGAGCCGCGAAGGTTGTTGAGCACCAGTGTGGCGAGCGCCTCGCCCTCCACATCCTCCGCGATGATCAGGATAGGCTTGCCGCTCTGCGCGACCTTCTCCAGCAACGGAAGCACGTCCTTCATGCTCGAGATCTTCTTGTCGTGCACCAGGACGTAGGCATCCTCGAGCTCGGCGGTCATCCGCTCTCGGTTGGTGGCGAAATAGGGAGAGACGTAACCCCGGTCGAACTGCATCCCCTCGACGAACTCCAGGTCCGTCTCCAGACCCTTGGATTCCTCCACCGTGATCACCCCGTCCTTGCCCACGCGGTCCATCGCATCGGCAATGAGCTTGCCTACCGTCTCGTCGGCATTTGCGGAGAGGGAGGCAACCTGCGCGATCTCGTCCTTGCCCTTTATCTCGGTGGCAAGTTTCCGGATCTCCTCCACGGCAATCGCCACCGCGCGGTCTATCCCGCGCTTGAGCTCCATCGGGCCCATACCCGCGGCAACACTCTTCACGCCCTCCTTCACCATTCGATAGGCGAGCACGGTCGCCGTCGTGGTGCCGTCACCGGCGACATCGTTCGTCTTCGTGGCGACCTCTTTCAGTAACCTCGCCCCCATGTTCTCGTAGGAACCGGCAAGCTCGATTTCCTTGGCGATGGTCACCCCGTCGTTGGTGATCAACGGCGAGCCGAACTTCTTCTCCAGTACCACGTACCTGCCCCGCGGCCCGAGCGTTACGCGAACGGCGCGGGCGGTCCTCTCGACCCCCTCGAGCAGGCGTTCGCGGACCTGCTCACTGAACATGAGTTGCTTCGCCATACCTATCCCTCCTACCACCTTGCGTTCATTGGAGGCCTCAACAAAGAGGCTGAGCTGAATTTACGCCGTTTTCGGCAGGAGTCAATATCTTTCTGCAGACGACCGAGTTAAAACGCTCTTCCCGCATGAAGTATCAACAAGCTGCTGTATACCTCCCATGTGGGCGCGCCCCCGCCGGGGCCGGCCGCGGCCCGCGCACCCCGCTCCGGCCGGCGGCGCCGCCCCGTCGAGTGGGCGGGGTCGGGCCACTGCGGGCTCCGCTTCGCTTCGGTTGACCACCCCGAGGGTGGTCAACCCGCCCGACCACTCGCTCGTGGTCGGGCGGCCCTCCGTGTCCCTCGCGTCCTCGCGGGCGGGTGAAGCCGCCACCCCGGCTACGCAGGAGAGCTTGACCCCACCCCCAACCGGCACTACTATCGGCCAATGCACACATCGCGGGTGGTCATAATCGGCGCCGGGATCGCCGGGCTGTCGGCCGGGTCGTTTCTCGCGCGCCGCGGCTACCACACGGAACTCTTCGAGCAGCATTCGCTGCCCGGAGGGGTATGTAGCGCCTGGTCACGGCGTGACTATACCGTGGACTACTGCGTCCACTGGCTCATGGGAAGCCGTCCGGGAGCGGGGTTCTACGGCCTGTGGGAGGATCTCGGCGCCTTCTCTAACGAGGACGGAAGCCGTACGGAAATCGTCGATCACGAGTACTTCACCCGCTTCACCTTCGATGACGGGGAGACCCTCACTCTTTACAGCGACACCGACCGCCTCGAAGCGGAGCTCCTGCGGGTGGCCCCGGAGGACGAGCGGGAAATCCGCCGGCTCACCGCAACGCTCCGCCGCCTTTCCGGGCTCAACCACGGCGACGACGGCCGCCGCGATTCGGGCCGCTCCGGGCACCTCGGACGAGCCCTCGCCAACCTTCCCAAACTGCCCGCCGTCATCACTCAGGCCCGTACGCCGATCGGCCGGTACGTCGAGCGGTTTTCCAACCCCCGCCTGCGCGAAGCACTCGGCGCCGGGATTCCGCCGGAGTGGAGCGCGATCTCGCTGACCCTCGGGCTCGCCATGCAGCACTCGAAGAGCGCGGGCTATCCCGTAGGCGGCTCGCTTCGGCTGGCGCGAAACATCGAACGGCGCAGCCGCGAGCACGGGGCGCAAATCCGCTA
Organism: Spirochaetaceae bacterium; assembly: GCA_046540795.1. GTDB lineage: Bacteria > Spirochaetota > Spirochaetia > DSM-27196 > PWMO01 > JAAAOH01. The sequence goes on from JBKHEN010000051.1 coordinate 2,889, forward strand.
CAACGCGCCGGTTGAGCGGATCCTTACCGAAGACGATCGAGCGGTGGGCGTCCGTCTCGCCTCCGGCGAGGAGATCGCCGCCGACTACGTCATCTCGGCGGCGGACGGCCGCACAACGCTTTATGATATGCTCGAGGGCCGATTTATCCCGCCGAAGCTCGCCAAAGCTTATCGGAGCTACCCGCTTTTCCCCTCGAGCGTGTTCGTGGGGCTCGGCGTGGGGCGGGATCTCTCTCACCTGCCCCACGCTTCGATGCCGAAACTGCCCGAGCCGCTCGAGCTCCCCGACGGCAGCCGGCACGAGCGGGCAAGCGTCACCGTCTACAACTTCGACCCCACTCTCGCCCCGCCGGGAAAGACCTTCGTCTCGGTGCTGTTGAACACCTGGAACGGCGAGTTCTGGCGGGAGGCCGCCCGCACCGACCGCGGGGCATACGAGCACGCGAAGGAAGCGGTGGCCGAGGCGGTGGTGGACAACCTCGATCGGATCTTCGGCGGCATTCGCGAGGCCGTGGAGGTCGCCGACGTTTCCACGCCCCACACCGTCATGCGCTACACGGGAAACTGGCGCGGCGCCTACGAAGGATTCGCCCCCACGCCGCAGAGCCTCTCCACCTCGCTACCCAAAACCCTTCCGGGCCTCTCCCGCTTCGCCATGATCGGCCAATGGACGTCCCCGGGCGGCGGCCTTCCCACCGCCGCCAAAGACGGCCGGGACGTCGCCGAGCGGGTCAGCCGGGAGCTGCGGTAGCCTGTCACGCCGTGGGTTCGGCGACCGGGGTTCCGGCGTTTCGACGCGGCAGTGTATGGTAGGGCCATGGACCCCATACAGCAGACCGTGGACGAGCTCCGTCCGGCGCTCCTCGCGCTCGCACAGGAGCTCGTGCGCATCCGGAGCTACTCGGGAGAGGAGGAGGAGGTCATCCGCCGCCTCGAGAAGGTCATGCACGATCTCGACTTCGACGAGGTGCGAATCGACCGCATGGGGAACCTCCTCGGTCGCATCGGCACGGGCCCCGAGACGCTTCTCTTCGACTCCCACGTGGACACGGTGGAGGTGGCCGACGCCTCGGCATGGAGCGTACCGCCCTTCGACGGGGAGCTCAGAGACGGACTGCTCTACGGCCGGGGTGCCGTCGACATGAAATCCGCGGCGGCGGCCTCGATATACGCCGCGGTGGCCGCTCGCCGCCTCGGGCTCACCGAGGGAAAGAGCGTCTACGTCTCCTGCTCGGTCATGGAGGAGGACTGCGACGGGGAGAACCTCGCGCACCTCTTCGACGAGACAGGTCTGCAGCCCGACGCATGCGTCATCTGCGAACCCTCCGGGAATCGCATCGCCCTCGGCCACAAAGGAAAGGCGCAGATTCGCGTGCGGACTCGCGGGGTCTCCGCCCACGGAGCGGCACCGGAGCGCGGCCGGAATGCGGTGTACGAGATGGCGCGGATCATCCCGCGGGTAGCGGCGCAGGCAGAGCGCTTACATGGGGCGGGACGAGGCACCCTCGTGCTCTCGCGCATATCGAGTGAGAGCGCATCGCTCAACGCCGTCCCCTACGAGTGCGAAATCTACCTCGACCGGCGGCTCGCCCCCGGTGAGACCGAAGAGACGGTGCGAGCTGAGCTCGGTGAGATCACCGCCGGCACCGAGGCCGCCTGGGAGACGGGCACGCTCAGGCGCACGAGCTGGACCGGCCGTGAGATACGCTACGAGCCCCTGCACCCGCCCTGGAGCATCTCCCCGGACGCCCCCCTGGCACAGGCCGCGGCGGCCGCCTTCCACCGAACCTTCGGCCGCACGCCGGAGGCCGGCGATTACACCTACTGGGACTTCAGCACCAATGCAGTGACGCCGGTGGCCCGCGGGATACCGACCATCGGCTTCGGTCCGGGCGATCCGGCCATGGCTCACATGCAGGACGAGCACTGCCCCCTCGAGCAAATCGTCGAGGCGTGCCGGCTCTACACCGCCCTGATCGGCGAGCGCTCAGCACACTCCCGCGCGTGACGGCTCCGCGCGAACACCAGGGTCGAGATCGTGGAGCAGCTCATTCGCGCCCTCGAGGATCAGACGATGCGTCCCGGGCGGGTGTAGACGTTCAACCGCCCGCCCCGGGCAAAGCCCACCACCGTAATCCCCCGCTCATCGGCGAGGTCGAGGGCGTGAGAGGTCACCGCCGCCCGGCCGGCAATCACGGGCACGCTCAGCCGAAGCGCCTTGATGACCATCTCCGAGCTGATCCGTCCGGTGGCAAGCAGCACGCCCCGGCTGAGATCCCGCCCGTCGAGGAGCGCCCGACCGAGCACTTTGTCCACGGCGTTGTGCCGCCCTACGTCCTCATAGAGGTAGAGAAGCCGGTCCCCCTCGCAGTAAGCGGCCTGATGCGTCGCGCCCGTCATCTCGAACACCGGCGAGGCTCCGCGAAGGCCCCTTAGCCATGACAAAATGGATCCGGCCGACGCGGCCACGCCGCCGGCCGCGCCTGTGCGCTCCTCCACCGTGATCGGCGTGCCGAAGACGCTCGAGCCGCAGCTCGAGGTAACAAGACCGCGCGCCGCCCCCTCGAGCGCCTCGGGCTCGACGTCGAGCTCCATCCGCACGCTCCGCATGCGGTAATCGGGCTCCACGCTCAAAACGTCCTCGCGCCGGCCAACCAGGCCCAGATAACAGGCAAAGCCCACCGCCATCTCCCGCATCGCCTGCGGCAGGCACAGCACGGTGGCGAGCTCCACCGAGTTCGCGTGGATCGTGACCGGCCACTCGCAGGCGACAACATCGCGGCGCTTCGACGGAGCAGCTGAGGTAGACGGCGACCCGGCGCCCGTGCCGGAGGGGACGGCAGCGGTGCCGCCTTTCGAGCCGCCTCCGCCGCTCCCACGGCCGCCGTCGAGTCGCGTGATTCTTTGGAAGCGAACGGGAAGCGGCTCCACGTCGCGGTAGAAGCGCCCGAGCACCCGTATGTCCTCGGGAGAGTCGATGTCGGCAAAGGTCTCCCGGGGCCATCCCGTGAACTCGACGTTTTCAACGCCGCTCCGGTCGAAGAGCGCCCGTATCGCTCTTCCCTTGCCGTCGGCAAGGAGGTCTTCGAGCACCGGGGTAAGGCGGGTTTCCATCACGCAGAAGACGGGCTCCGGGCGCCCGTCGACCACCGCCATCGCCGCCGGATGCTCCGAGCGCAGCGCGGCGGAGAGCAAGTGCGCGATGGCCTCCTTCCCGATGCCGGGCGTGTCGCACGGGAGAAACAGAACGCGCCGCATCTCCGCACGATGCAGGGCCGAGAGAATGCCGCCGAGGGGGCCGAGCCCTTCGTGCTCGTCGGAAACCAAGGGAACATCGAGCAGATGTCGGAGCCGCTCAGGACGGTTCGTCGAGACCATGACCCGTGGGAAGAGCGCGGCAAGCCACTTCACGAGCTTCACCGCAAGGGGCTCCCCGTCGACGCGGAGCACTTCCTTCGGATAGCCGAGACGCCTGCTGTCCCCTCCGCAGAGCAAGACCGCCGTGGTGTCATCAAAGATATCCGTCGGTCGCCTCACCCCGGCTCCGCTCACCTCTCGGCGGCCGCGGCGGCGGACGTCCCTGCCGGGAGGTCTTCGGCGCCGCGACCGAGCTTCACCGCGCAGACTTTGAACTCCGGAATCTTGGCGACGGGGTCGAGGGCGTCGTTGGTAAGGGCGTTCGCCGGCGCCTCGCGGAAGTGAAACGGGATGAAGACCTGCCCGGCGGGTATCCGCTCTGTGACCACCGCGCGCGCACGGATCGTACCGCGCCGGGAGGTGATCGCAACCAATTCGCCGTCGGCGATGCCCTCGGCCCGGGCGTCCTCGGGGTGAATCTCCACCGGCGTCGGCGGGGAGATTTCCTCGAGCCCCGGGCTGCGACGGGTGAGGGTACCGCTGTGGAAATGATACAAAAGCCGCCCGGTGGTAAGGATATAACGATACTCCTCGTCCGGACGCTCGTCGGCCTCGCGGAACTCCACGGCATGGAAGCGCCCGAGCCCCCGGGTGAACCTGCCCTTGTGCAGATACGGGGTTCCCGGATCGTCGCGGTCCCGGCAGGGCCACTGCAGGCCGCCGTTCTCGAGCCGGTCCACGGCCATGCCGCCGTAGAGCGGGGTGAGCCGCGCGATCTCATCGAGCGTCCGCGCCGCCTCCCCGGAGCCGATCGAACGCCCCAGCCGATCGGCGAGGTCGCAGAGGATCCGTGCGTCCTCGCGGGCCTCGCCGGGCGGCTCGAGCGCACGGCGCAGGAGCTGCACCCGGCGTTCGGTATTGGTGAAGGTGCCGGTTTTCTCCGCAAAGGAGACGGCCGGCAGCACGACGTCGGCGAGCTCCGCGGTGTCGGAGAGGAAGATGTCCTGTACGACGAGGAAATCGATCTCCTGTAGCGCCTCGCGCACGTGATTGACGTTCGGATCGCTTATGACCGGGTTCTCACCCATGATATAGAGCGCGCGCAGATCGCCGTCTGAGGCGGCATTCATCATCTCAACGACGGTCAACCCCCGGCCCGCCGGCGGGCGCACCCCCCAATCCGCCGCGAACTTGTCGAGAACGCTCTCGTCCGTGACCTTCTGATAGCCGGGAAGCGTGTCGGGCAGCGCCCCCATGTCGCAGGCGCCCTGCACGTTGTTCTGTCCCCGTAGGGGATTGATTCCGGTGGATTCCCGCCCGACATTGCCGGTGAGCATCGCCAGATTGGCCAGCGCAAGGACGTTGTCCGTTCCGGTGGTGTGCTGCGTTATTCCCATGCTGTAGACGATGGAGGCACGCTCGGCGGTGCCGTAGGCCCGCGCCGCACGGCGGATATCGGCAGCAGACACCCCGGTGATCAGTGCGGCCCACTCCGGCGTGCAACGGGCAAGGGAGTCCCGAAACTCCTCGAAGTTCTCGGTGCGCTCCTCGATGAACGCGGTGTCCGCCAGGCCCTCGTTGAGGATAACGTGCATCATGGCGTTGAACAGCGCAACGTCGGTCCCCGAGCGCTGGCGGATGTGTTGGGAGGCGTAGCGGGTGAGCGGTATGGCCCGCGGGTCTGCCACGATGAGCTCGGCGTCGTTCTCGCGTACCGCCTTAATGATCTCGAGCGCCGCGATCGGATGCGCCTCGGTCGTGTTGGATCCGGTCACGAGGATGCAGTCGGCGCCGCGAAGCTCTGCCATCGAGTTGGTCATGGCTCCGCTGCCGAAGGCCCGCGCCAAGCCGGCGACCGTCGAGGCATGACACAGCCGGGCGCAGTGATCCACGTTGTTCGTCCCGATGACCGCGCGCATGAACTTCTGAAAGAGGTAGTTCTCTTCGTTGGTGCACTTCGCCGATGAGAGCCCCCCCACGGCATCGGCACCGTGCTGCTCGACGGTTTCCCGCAAGCGAGCGGCTACCGTATCGAGGGCCTCGTCCCAATCGGTCTCCACGAGCTCCCCGTTGCGCCGCACCAGCGGCCGGGTGAGCCGCTCGGGGGAGGAGACAAAGTCGAGGCCGAACCGCCCTTTCACGCACAGGCTGCCGGCGTTGACCGGAGAGCGCCGCTCACCGCGGATCTCCGCAATTCGGTTGTTCCGCGTGCCGAGATCTATCTCACAGCCGCAACCACAATACACGCACACCGTCCGTGTCCATGCCGTTGCCGGAACGCGCTCCGCCTTGGTCCACAGCGCACCGACGGGACAGAGGTCTACACACTCACCGCAGGATTCGCAGGTCGACTCCCGCACCGGCCGATCGCCGAACGCGGCGATTCTGCTATCGAACCCGCGCCCTGCCACCTCGATCGCGCCGACACCCCGAATCTCGTCGCAGGCGCGCACGCACAGCCCGCAGAGGATGCACCGCTCGAGATCCCGGAAGTAAAACGGGTCGCTCTCGTCGAAGACGGCCTCACGCTCGAGCACCGGCATCCGCCGTTCACGAATACCGAGATAGGCCGCCGCGTCCTGCAACTCACATCGCCCGTTTGCTATGCAGGTAAGACAGTCCTGCGGATGATCGGAGATGAGCAGCTCACAGATTACCCGCCGCACCTCGTTGACCCGCTCGGTATCCGTGCGGACGACCATCCCGTCGGAAACGGTGGTGGCGCAGGAAGCGGGCAGTCCCTTCATTCCGTCGATCTCGACGAGGCACAGCCGACAGGCGCCGAAGGGCTCGAGCAGTCGACGCGCGGAATCCTCCGCCCCGGGCCGGGGCTGCTGGGGCTGAGCCTCCGCCCCGGACCGAGGCTGGGTCGCGGGCCGGGGCTCTCCCACCTCCGGACCCGCGCACAGCGCCGGTATGTACACGCCGACGGCGCGTGCCGCTTCGAGCACCGTTGCCCCCTGCGGAGCCCTGGTCGTGCGGCCGTCTATGGTCAGCTCTACGCTTTGCGTCTCGGCTTTCGTGGGATCGCTCAATGGCTCATGACCTCCCGCGGCTTGCCGGTGAAGACTGCGCCGGTCGGGCAAACCTCGCGGCACACGCCGCATCGTATGCACTGCTCGGCGTCGATCACGAAGGGCTCACCGACCTTAGCCTTTTTCCGGTCCTCGTCGGTTGCTTTCCGCGGCGGCTTTCCCACGGTGCCGGCAATGCAGTCCACCGGACATTCCCGGGCGCATTTCCCGCAGCAGATACACAGCTCCGGATCGATAGCAAACTCGGTGAGCGCCGCGCAGACGCCCGCCGGACAGCGACCCTCGTGTATATGGGCGTCGTATTCGTCTTTGAAATAGCGCACGGTGGTAAGCGCCGGATTCGGAGCCGTCTGGCCGAGCCCGCAGAGCGAGCCCGCCTTCACCGCCTCGGCGATCTCCTCGAGTAGCTCGGCGTCCTCGGGGTTCGCTTCTCCGCTGACCGCTCGCTCGAGGATGTGTAGCATCTGCCGGGTCCCGAGCCGGCAGGGCGCACATTTCCCGCAGGACTCCCGCTGGGTGAACTCCAGAAAATAGCGGGCGATCTCGATCATGCAGGTCTCCTCGTCCATGACCACCATGCCGCCGGAGCCCATGATCGAACCGGCTTGAGTGAGGTTCTCGTAGTCCGCGGGCAGATCTATCATGGAGGCCGGTATGCATCCGCCGCTCGGGCCGCCGGTCTGCACCGCCTTCAGCGGCTTATCCTTAAGCGTTCCCCCGCCGATCTCGTATACGATGTCCCGCAGCGTGGTACCGAGAGGAACCTCGATCAGCCCGGTGCGGTTTATCTTGCCGGCGAGGGCGAAGGTCTTGGTGCCCGGCGAGGCCTCGGTACCGAAGCCGGCAAACCACTCCCCGCCCCGCTCGATGACGACCGGTATGTTCGCCAGGGTCTCCACGTTGTTGATGTTGGTAGGTCTTCCGAAGAGCCCCTCCTGGGCAGGAAAGGGCGGGCGAAACCGCGGCATGCCGCGGCGGCCCTCGATGGAGGCAAGGAGCGCCGTTTCCTCCCCGCAGACAAACGCGCCGGCACCCTCCATGATGTTGATGCGCAGCGATCTGCCGGAATCGAGGATGTTCTCACCGAGCAGTCCGTAGTTCTCCGCGGCGGCTATTGCCTTCCGCAGCCTCGCGACAGCCAGGGGGTATTCCGCCCGCACGTATACGTAGGCTTCCCCCGCGCCGATTGCCAGAGCCGCAACGGCAATCCCCTCTATCACCGTGTGGGGATCGCTCTCGAGCACCGCCCGGTCCATGAAGGCGCCGGGGTCGCCTTCGTCGGCGTTGCAGATGACGTACTTCTCGTCCCCCGGCTCGGCGCGACAGAGCTCCCACTTCCGGCCGGTGGGAAACCCGGCGCCGCCTCTGCCACGGAGCCCTGAGCGCTTCACCTCCGCGATGATATCCTCGGGGCGCATCGAGAGGGCCCGCTCGAGAGCGTGATAGCCGCCGTTGGCGATGTAATGGTCTATGCTTTCGGGGTGGGTGTGGCCGCAGTTGCGAAGCACAATGCGTGTCTGCCGCGCGATCATCGGGTGATCGGCGAACCGGGGAACACCGGCCGCCGCCCCGCCGTCCATCACCGCTACCGCCTTCTTCGTGTCCACCGCACCGTCAAGAAGCAGGCCGTCGAGGAGCTTCGGCACCTCCTTCGGTGCCACCTTGCCGAAGAGGATCGAAGGCCGGCCGGGAAGTGCGACCTCCATGAGCGGCTCCGAATAGCACAGCCCCAGGCAGCCGGTTTCCTCTACGACCGCCTCGGGAAGCCGTTCGGCAGCCCATGCCCGTGCCGCCTCGAGCACCGGCACGGCACCGGAGGCCCTGCCGCAGGTGGCCATCCCCACGAGTATCCTGCCGCGGCTCTCGTCGGTGAACCCGTTCCACTCAGCCTGCGCGCGTTCTCGGATCTCCTCGAACGTCACGTCGCCGCCTTCACCAGCCGTCCCACGCTTCGCGGACTCTGGGATCCGTGAACCGTGCCGTTGACGATGACCACCGGCGCCAGTGCGCAGGAGCCGAAACAGGCGGCGCTCTCCAGGGTGTGCTTTCCATTCGGCGTGGTCTCCCCGGGCTTCACACCCAGCGTCCGCGACAGATCGTCCAGGATCTTGTCCCCGCCTCGCACATGGCACGCTGTGCCGTTACACACCGTGATGACGTTCTCTCCCCGGGGAGTCAGGGTGAATTGCGCATAGAAGGTTACGACGCCGTAGACTCTTGTCTCCGCAATGCGTAGGTGCCGCGCCACCCCCCGCATGGCTTCCTCCGGGAGATAGTCGAACTCACGCTGCACGTCCTGAAGGAGGGGAATAAGGCGGGTGGGGTCCGGTCGGTGGCGAGCGAGCACCGCGTCGAGCCGCTCGCGGAAGTCCCGGGCGCATTCCTCGGAATGGTCGCCGGACTCACACATACAAACGCTCCTTGCCCGTCGGAAACGGGCACGGAAACCGGTTGTTTCCTTCTTTTCTATGGTAACGATACGAGTAAGAAAATCAAGGGGTACGGATCACCGGGATCGTCGGCAGGCGGATTGACGGGTGTGACGGCATTGCCGTTTCCCCCGCGAGGATGAATCATTGCACGAGTGTAGGCAACTCGTGCGCTTTCTGTAATGCGCGATTGGGTGTATTTTGGGAGAGGGAACGAAAAAGGATGAGAGTACTCCTCGTTGAGGACGACACGCAGATCTGTACCTATATTCGCAAAGGGCTTGCGCAAGTCGGATATGCGGTAGACGCCGTGGGTGCGGCTGATGCCGCAATCGCATCCTTGCAGACGACCTCCTACGACGTTGCCGTTGTCGACCTTATGCTCCCGGGCATGCAGGGAACGGAGCTCATCTCGGAGCTACGTAGGCGGGAGAATCCCATTCCGATTCTCGTCCTCTCGGCAAAGCAATCCGTCGACGATCGAGTGGAAGGGCTACGAGCGGGCGCGGATGATTACATGGTCAAGCCCTTCGCCTTCACCGAGCTCGTCGAGCGTCTGCGCGCCCTCCAGCGGCGCGTCGGTACCGGCGCGCCGCAACGCACGCTGAGCGCCGGTGATCTAGTGCTCGACACTCACGATCGTACCGTAACCCGCGGCACGCGTACCGTGGAGCTGCGCCCCCGGGAGTTCGCGCTTCTCGAGCTTCTCATGCACAACAAGGGCCGTACGGTGCCGAAGGCGGTGATTCTCGAGCGTGTGTGGAATTTCGATTTCGATCCCCAGACGAACGTCGTCGACGTGCTGGTGCATCGGTTGCGCAAGCGCATAGAGCACCCGGGAGAGACACAACTGATACAGACGGTGAGAGGAGTCGGGTATCGTATTGAAGCGCAGGCGGAAGAAGCGTAAGCCGGCGACACTGCGTAGGCGGCTCCTGGTCTCGGTTGGAGCCACCGTCGTCGGGGCGTTTCTCCTGGTGTTGTTCATTCTCCTCGGCGTGCTACAACACACGCTGACCAGAAGAGATCACATGGAGCTCAGAGGTGAGCTGGAGGATCTCACGCGCACGTATGAAGCGGGAGGCCTCGGGGAGCTCCGGTTGCAGATCGAGGAGCGCGCCATTTTCGATAGCGGTCGCCCCTTCTTCATCCGAGTTGCAACCCCCGAGAATCAGACACTCCTCGCGCACGGTCCCACGAAGTGGGCGGACTTCGATTTCTCGAGACTGGCGAATATCCCTCCCCATGGTATGCCGGAGATCTACCGGCTCGAAGCCCCGACCTCGACATTCTCCGTAGAGATACTCTCTGCGCGCGCCATGGACGGCACCATTATTCAAGCGGGAACGAGCACGCGGATACGTAATCACATGCTCGGCGTGACGGCCACGACGTTCCTCCTGGTAGCCGGTCCCCTCACGGCGTTGATCATCGCTCTGACCGCCTTCAACGTTTCACGAACCACCGCTTCGATCAGCGCCGTCACCAACGGCGCCCATCGTATCATAACCACCGGACGCTATGACGACACCATCACGGTACGCGGCGCTTCGGCCGAGACCGAGGAAATGGTGGACGCGTTCAACACCTTGTTGAAGCGCGTGGACGGGCTGATTCAACGGCTCCGGATGACGCTGAAGTCTCTTGCGCACGATATCCGTACTCCCATTGCCCGCATACGCAGCAGAGCCGAGCTCGCGCTCGGTGAGACCGCCACGACCGAAGACATGAGAGACGCCCTCCTCGATACGGTGGAAGAAACCCAAGGAATCGTGGAGCTGCTGCAACGGTTTCTCGATGCATCGGAGGCCGAGTCCGGCACGCTCAACTTACATCCTGAGCAGGTCGAGCTCGTCGAGACCATCTCCCCGGTGGTGGAGGCATATCGGTTCGTCTCCGAAGAACGGGGGATCGAAATCACCTGCTGTGAGTGCGAGGGTTGTTGGATCACTGTGGATCCGGTACGCGTACGCCAGGCGGTGAGCAATCTGCTCGATAATGCGGTCAAGTTCAGCCCCGACGCCGGTACCATCCGTGTGCGCGTAAACACCGAAGAAACGCGTGCCGCGATTTCCGTAGAGGACGAAGGACCGGGGTTGGATGAGGCGATGATGGACGGACGCATCTGGGATTATCACTTCCGCGGTGACTCCACCGATGAGGCACGCGGCTATGGCCTCGGACTCACGATCGTACGGGCGGTCGCCGAGGCTCATGGAGGTAGCGTCGACGCGGCCAATAGAGAGGGAGGAGGCAGTCGCTTCACCATCCGTCTGCCGAGAACCGAACCACGTTTCCCTCATGTAACCGAAACGTAAGATCCGCGTAATCCTAATCTGCCGACCTTGTATTACGGTGAGACGGATTCCGGTACTCCTCGCTTCGAGCCTTATCCTCCTCTCCTGCAGCGAGCAATTCGAGAGCTACGGCGTGATGCTCGTTGCGTCCGATCCTACGGAGTTCGAGTCGGGTGCTGCCGTGCGGACCACGGACGTCTTGCAGCACGAGGCTCAACGGTCCCAACCCGCGTATCGTCGCTATGAAAACGCGTTTACCCGCAAGCGCCCCCCCTTCCGGCGCGGAATCACGGAGCTATTGCATCACGACCCGCGGTTGGAGCGACTGCTCGAGTCACCCTGGCGTCCGTCGTACGTGAAGAACACGATCACCGGCGGCCGCATCGAGCTGTCACGCGTGGATCCCCGGATCGGTCTCTTTCCGCAGCCTTCGGAGGATCGGATCCTCATAGACACCGGAACGGAACAGCTTGTGTTCTCACCCCTTGAACCTCGTCGCCTCGATGAAAACACCTATCGGTTTGCCGGCAATCTACTAATACGTTTTACCGCACCGGACAGCATTGTCGTGAGATATTCTCACGCCGGCGTTTCCGTTCAGGAGCGCTTCGTTCAGTTGTCCGTCGAGCTCGAGGATATAATGGAAGAGGAACGTGAGCGGCGGGAGCAATTATTCCGGTCCATTCTCCGGCACGGACCGAGATTTGAGAGCACTCATTACGGCGCCCTGCGGTTTCGCGACGGAAATCGCCTCGAGTGGAGCGGCCGCGATGCTCTCGTGCCCCGCGTCATTCCCGCTTCCGCGCCACGGGAGGCGCAGGTGCGCTTCAATCGCCATCTCTCGGAAGAGCTCCAAGAACGATACGACGGTGCGTTTTCGCTTGTCTTCGACATGCCGGCCCGAGACCGAGAGCTGGTTTTTCTCTACAGGCTCCTGTCCGCCGGTATACGCCTGACATGGGTACCCCCTGACCGAGTCAACGGGACCGTCGTCACCGAACCAACGAGAGATCCCCTGGTAATGTTTTTCGGCCGAGTGTACACCGGCGTTGGACCGACGGATTACATGTTCCTTACATTTCGGAAAGGCTCATAGACGGAACGGTTTGCCCGTTACTACGCTAACGATTGGCGCGTGATGCGCAAAGTGAATCGCAATCCATCTTACACAAGAGAAGGGGTAAGAGTGAGCTATGAAGAGATCGAATCGTTTCATGATCACGATGGTTCTCCTAAGCGCCGTCCTGCTTGCCCGTGGGGGCGACGTGGCAACAGCCCAGGACGAAGGCTTGCAACAGGCCAATCAGTTTCAAGATGTCTTTCGAAACGTCGCCGAGGAGGTCCTCCCCGTCGTAGTGGAGGTAAATGTGGTTGACGTGGTGGAGATGCCGCAATCGCCGTTCGAGTTCTTCTTCGGACCTGACCAGGAGGATCCCCGGGACCGCGGCGAGGAGCCACGGGAGTTCGAACGACAAGGTCTCGGCTCGGGTGTCATCGTACGTCAGGAGTCCGACAGAGCTTACGTGTTGACGAACGCACACGTAGTCTCCGATGTCGAAGAAGTGGGCGTTGTTCTCTCCGATGAGCGGGAGTTCGATGCGGAGATCGTGGGAACCGACAAGCGTCTCGATCTGGCCCTTCTGGAGATACCGACCGACGAGGAAGTCCCGGTAGCCGAGTTCGGCGACTCCGATGCGTTACAGGTGGGCGATTGGGTCATGGCGATAGGCAACCCCATGGGTTTCGAATCCACCGTCACGACGGGCATCGTGAGCGCCCTCGGTCGGTCCGCTCCCCAAAGCGGACAGGCGGTGGCCGATATGGCGCAGTTCATTCAAACCGATGCGGCGATAAATCCCGGCAACTCAGGCGGTGCCCTGGTAAACCTGGACGGTGAAGTCGTGGGAATCAATACCTGGATCGCCTCGCGTTCCGGGGGGAACGTGGGCATCGGTTTCGCCATTCCCAGCAATGCCGTGGAGAGAGCCGTCGGGGATTTGATCGAGCACGGCACGGTCGAGTACGGATGGCTCGGCGTCTCGATCATGGAGGCAAACCCGGAGGCGTTTCCGAACGTCCGCGACGATTTGGGCCTCGGCGAGGAAACGGGGGCCCTCGTAACCAACGTCTACAGCGAGTCACCGGCCGACGAGCACGGCGTCATGCCCGGCGACTTCATCCTGTCGGCAAATGGGGAGGATGTCGAGGACTCGGGCGAGCTCACTCGGATCACCGGCAACCTTCGCCCGGGACAGAGCCTCGAGCTCGAGCTCATCCGATACGGCAGACGAGAAACGGTTGGGGTCGAGATCACCCAACGGAGCCCCGAAGAAGAGCTCCAGGATCAGGTGAGCCGCGTCTGGCCCGGCATGATCGTCACCAATGTCACGGAAGACATTGCCGAGCGATTCGATCTCCCGGAAACCGACGGAGTTCTCATTCGAAACCTCGTGGAAGGCTCTCCGGCCGGTCAATCCGGGTTCAGGCAGGGGGATCTCATCGTCACGGTCAACGACGAGGACGTGGACGACATGCGGAGCTTCTACCGCGCCTTGAATGAATACGGAGACGGCGGTGACCGCGTTGAGGTACTACGACAAGGACACACCATCGAGCGGCGGCTTACGCAGTAGGCAATAAGTACGAGTCGTGGTCCGGCCCATCTTTCATCGACATAGAAGCGGGGCGCCCGGCAAAAGCCGGGCGCCCCGCGTATGAGAGCCGACAACTGCTGCCGGCTCGAATGCAGCTAACGGAGGGCCGCATTGCACGATGAACGCACATAGGTCCACTCCTTGACTTCGAAGTGGCCCCAGACTCTGTCGTTGAGGGTAATGATAGCGTTGGGAGGCAGAACCCTGATGTGCACCTTGTCTCCCATTGCGTTCGACTGCGATGAATCCAACTCCAATACGAGCGCAGTGAGCTTCCTCAAGGCGTCCGACAGATTGTCCTGTCCGGTTTCCGTGATGATGTCCCTGCTCTCCTGGTGAGCGACCAACGCAGAACCGTCGAGCTCGAGGGAGATCGAAACGATATCGGTTTCGGCGGAATACGATATGACCAACGATTCGTGTGCGAAGTAGTGTTCAGGGCTGCCGGCTGCGGTGCATAGCTCGACTCCGAACATCATCGGCGTTTCCTCCCTAAAGTATCAAGAAGCTTGTTGCGCGGTCGCCCGTGGGCGATTGCCCGGCAGACAGGCACAACCGCTTTTGAATATCTCTAAGAAAAGTATAGGACAGCCCGGTTTCCTCTCTCTTACCCGGGCATTACACAATGGACATGATTGCGGAG
>JBKHEN010000052.1:0-16896 GCA_046540795.1 Spirochaetaceae bacterium
CCGCGAATACAGCTTCGGCGACTTCGAGGTGGAAGCACGATGATCACTCGCAAGTTATGCCGAACGGCGGCCGTGCTGGGCATGGCCGCCGTCGCGGCCCTGGCGGTAGCCGGCTGCAGCACTCCGTTCGCCGCGTCGGACTCCGGCGGCGGCGGCGGCGATGACTCCGCTACGGATTCCGACTCCGGCGAAGGGCTCACCGTCGGTGAGGTGCACCTCGAAACGGAGAGTGAGCTCGCATCCTTCTTCGACGACGAGTCTACCTCCGAGCTCAGCGGGGATCTGACCATTACCGCCGATGTAGAAGGTGGCAGCGATTACAACTGGCGCGTCGACGGCGAAGACCCGGCCGACACCGACTCCGCCTACTTCAGCGTCAGCGAGGACCCCGCTGCGCTTACCGCCGAACACAGTGCCGCGGATTTCGAAGAAGAATACCCGGTAGGCACGGTCATCGATGTGACGCTCGTCGTGACCGTGGACGGAAGCCTTTACTCCGGTACCCGCAAGCTCGAGGTGGTCGAAAGCGACGAGTGACCCGCCCGGCGGTGTTGCCTGCAGCGCCGCCAGGTGGCGGCCACGGCCATCGCCGCCCACCACCGCCACCCACCCCGCGGTGATTAGAGATGACGGCCGCCCCCCGCCGCCCACCACCGGTTTCTCAGCGGCCGGCTCCCGCCCAGTTATCCGGCACCCGAAACGGCGGGCGCTCGAGTGCCGCCTTCACGTCCGTATCGAAATCCACAATCTCCCCGGTGTCGAGCCGCACCACCACCCCTTCGGCAAGAGTGCGTTCGATGAGCCCTTCCATGTCGGGAAGCACTCGCGCCTCGATCCGTTCGACGGTCTTTGCGGTAGACTTCGTGCGGGGATTGGCCTGGATGAGGGCGCAGCAGTCCTTATCGGGGATCGTCGACAGGTCGAAAGTGCCGATGCGACGCGCGAGCTCGACGATCTCCGACTTATCGTAGGTGATGAGCGGACGGAAGATCGTGTCGTCAACTGCGTGAGAAATGGTGACGAGGTTCTCATAGGTCTGCGATGCCACCTGCGCCAGGCTTTCGCCGAGACAGAGAGCCTGGATTCCCCGAGCACGGGCAATGTGGGAGGCAAGCCGCAGCAGGAAACGACGGAATATCACCACCTGGTAGTTTGTCTTGAAGCCGAAAAGCTCCATATCAAAGGGAGCATAGGGAAGCATGAACAGCTCCGAGCGCAGCGTGTAGCGGCTTGTGTGCTCGGCGATATGCAGGATCTTCCGTACCTGGGGATCGTCCCGGTTTCGAGGATCGCTGCTGCACATGTGCACCATGTCCACTTCACAGCCGCGCTTCGCCATGAGGTATGCTGCCACCGGACTGTCGAGCCCCCCGGAGAGCAGGGAAACCACGCGGCCGGACATACCCACCGGGAGCCCGCCCACTCCCCGCAGCCCCTCCATCGACAGATACACGCAGTCGGGATAGACATCGACCTTGTAGGTCACGTCGGGATTCTTCAACTGAACCGATTCCCAGGGCGTGTGCTCGATGATCTCCCGGCCGAGATAACGCTCCATCTCTTCGGAGGTGATGCCGAACCCACGGTCCCGACGCTCCGCCCGGACGGCGAAACGCGCATGTGGCTCGTGCGTTTCCACCGCCAATGTCAGAAGTCGCTCACCTATCGCCTGGAGTTGCGCGGCGTCCGAGCGGTCACGTTTCCCGCCACCGGCATTCCCACGACCGTTACGCATGACACGGATGGCCGGATAGATGCGCACGAAGCCGGCAAGGCGACGGATGACCGCGATGACTTCCTCCACCTCATCGGGAGAGGCTTTCTCAGGGATCAACACCTGCATGCGCCGATGCCGCCGCTCCACCGGCCACGGTCGGCCGGCGTGCTCGAGCACGTGCTGCAGCACGCGCTCCATACGATCCTCGAACTTGTAGCGGTTTCGGCCCTTGATGCCGATCTCGGCGTAACTCAGAAGCAACACGTCGTAGTTTACACTGATCACGGTACCCCGATCCTACGCAGAATGGGCGTTACGGACAATACGGAGCTTTCCTGCATCCTCCGACGAAAAAACGGGTCAGGTTCGGGTCAACGCAGCCGAGTACGCCTCAATGCGGTAGGGTGCGCGATCCATGGTTGCGCTGTGGCACCGGTCGTGTCGTGATCCGTTTTAGAAACTCCCCTGCAAGCGTCCCGATACCGACACGCTGAACACGATCTCGTTATCCACGTCATCAGTGATCAGCTCGTAGAGGATGTACTTGACGTTTGCCCCCAGGCGAAACGCCGAGGACCGGAATCCGGCTGCGGCCTCGGCGAAGGGCGCGTGGCGCCGGATGGAGGTGAACCGATATCCGCCGCCGCCCTGGTAGTACACCGATCCGCCGTTTACGCGCTCCTGCCAACCGGCAAGCACAGACGTGTCGCCGCCGAAGTAATCGTCGTCATCGAACATGCTGCGGTAGAACCCGGCATTCCGCCACGTGAGCCATGCCGTGAAATGCGTATTGAGCCCGACGTTTAGCTCGGCGAATCCTCCGTCGCTGGAATAGCCCGAGCCCGCACCGACGTCGTAGGTCCAAGAGGGATACTCATCACCTCCCCCGAAACCGTGGACGGTCCCCGCAGCAAACACGAGTAACACGACGAACACGACACCCAAAACCCGACGTTTCCGTGTGTCCACACTGCACCTCCCGCGGCAAGAGCGCCGACGCAGACAACCTACTCCTATCGCGAAGCGGTTACAAGCCGTTTTCCGTCTTTTCGTGGCCCCGTCCGGAACCTTTGCGCGTCCCGTGCACCTCGGGCTCGGCACTCGGTATCATGGCACGAGCCGATGAGACGGAAAACACCCGAGATACCCGCGGTTGTCTACGTGCCCCCTCCTACCACCGCCGTCTGTGCGCGTTGTGCGCCGAGGAGCACACCGTCATGGGGTTGGGGGGTAGTGTCGGCCCACCTCACGCATGACCACCATTGCGCCGACGCCGTTGCCGTGCTCGTCGGTAAGGGGGTGACCGGTGCACGCAAGAAGTCGCGGTTGGCGGCCTTCCGGCGCCACCATGATCGGGGCGTCCTTCACCTGCTCCCCCTCGAGGGCCCTGTACAACGGAACCTCTTCCGTCGGAAGTGGCGTCACGCCGTCGGTGCGGAACAGGTTGTAATACTGCGCCCATTGCTCCGCCGGAACCGGTCTTTCCGGCAGACCGTGTAAGCGCCGGGCAGCCTCGTTGAACCGAACAATGCGGCCGTCCTCGTCACAGATGACGATTGCCTCCTCCACGCTCTCGAAGACCGCGGAGAGGTGCAAACGCTCGCGGTCTCGCGCCTCCTCGACCCGCTTGCGCTCAGTGATCTCCCGGGAAAGCGTCATAATATAGGTGCCGTCCGCAAGCTCCACTTTTGAAAGGGCTATCTCGATTGGAAAAAGCGATCCGTCCTTGCGGCGAATGCGCGCTTCGAAATGGCAGGGCCTTCCGCGTTCAACGTGGTCCCAAAATCGCCCGCCGTTCTCTCGAGCCCGATAATCCGGATCGAGGTTCGGAATCGACATGGAAAGCAACTCCTCACGGCTGTAGCCGGTGTAGCGGACCGCCGGCTCGTTGACTTCTACAATGCGGCCGTCCAGGTCATGGAGGAAAAGCATGTCCGGGGTCTCATTGACAAGCGCTTGAAACTTTTCCTTCTCCGCGGTGGCCGTGCGGTGAGCCTCGAATAGGTTGAACGCCATCTCGATGGATTCCAACAGCACGAACTCGCCGGAGTTCTTCAGCACATACCCGTAGTTGGTTATCCACTTAGCCCGTTCTACGAAGCGTCTCTCCGCATGGCTGGTCAGAAAAACAACGGGCAGATCACGTTCGGAGAGAATCGTCTCGGCTGCTTCGGTGCCGTCCATTTCGCGGCCGAGATCGACATCCATCAGGACCAGTGAGATCTCTCGGTCGGAGAGCGCCGTCTGTACGGCGCTGTGGCCACTGTGAGCGGTGATGACCGCATAGCCGTGTTTCTCGATGGTTCGGGCCTCGGAGAGGGCAATAATGGCCTCATCCTCGACAAGGAGAATCTTCTTCATGGACGCACCTTCCGCCTGTATATGTGTATACAATCTTTGAATTCTTGGCGATTGTTGTCAACGTCACGGCCGACCGGTACGGTCTGCCGGGATTCCCCGGGGCGACCGAAGAAGCACAGGAGGTTGCAAAAGGCGCAGAACGAAGGGCTCGGCGTTCTGCCGTGGAGCCCGCTGCGCGGCCGGTGGCTGTCGGGAAAGTATGACCGAAAGCACCTGGCGGGTCCTGGACGAGGTTTCGGCGGTCGCCGAAGAGACCGGGAGCACCCACGTGCAGGTGGCGTTGAACTCGCTGCTCCGGCGGCCGTCCTATGCGGTTACAACCGTCCGGCCTCGATAATGCGCTGCAAGAACTGCCGTGCCCGCGGGTGTTGCGGGTCGGAAAAGAGCCGGTCGGGGTGGTCCTCTTCGCAGATGCGTCCTTCGTCGAGGAAGCACACGTGGTCCGCAATGTCGCGGGCAAAGCTCATTTCGTGGGTAACCACGATCATCGTCATGCCCTGCCGTTTGAGTTCGCGAATCACCTGCAGAACCCCGCCGATGAGCTCGGGGTCGAGCGCGGCGGTTATCTCGTCGAACAGGAGCACGTCGGGATTGTTGGCCATGGCGCGGATGATGGCCACGCGCTGTTGCTGCCCGCCGGAAAGTTGTTCCGGGTAGGACATGGCGAAGTCTTCGAGCCCGAAAAGCCTGAGCAACTCGTGAGCCTGTGCTTCGCTCTTCGCTCTCGGCACTCCATGAACACGCCGCGGTGCAAGCGTAATGTTGTCCAGCACCGTCATATGCGGGAACAGGTTGTAGGCTTGAAAGACGATCCCCACGCGCTTGTGCAGCCCGTTTCTCCCGAGGGACGGCTCATGTATCGGCGTGTCGTCGAGCAGAATGTTTCCGCCCTCGAACTCCACTAAGCCCGCCACGCAGCGTAGCAGCGTGGACTTCCCCGAGCCCGAGGCACCGATCAGACACACCACTTCATGGGGCCGCACGGCGACGTTGACGTCGTCGAGGACCATCTTGTCGCCAAAGTATTTCGTTAGATGCTCAATCCGAAGCCGGTACTCACTCATAGGGTTCTCTGCAGGCGCCGTTCCCGGTCCTTTCGGGTAACGTAATCGGTTAGCCGGGCCATCGGAATAGTGGCCGCCAGGAACAGTACCGCCGCCGCTATCAGCGACGAGTAGTTGAAGGTCCGGGCCGTATAGATCTGTGCCTCCCGCACGGCGTCACGAACGCCGATGACGCTGAGAAGCGCCACGTCCTTCTGCAACGCGACCGCCAGATTCAGCAGCGAAGGAACGACGTTTCTAACCGCTTGCGGAACGATGGCAAAGCGCAACGTCTGCCATTGGGAAAGGCCGAGTGCCTTCGCGGCCGCCCGTTGGCCGTCGTGGACCGCTTCCATACCGGAGCGGTACACCTCCGCCGCGTACGCGGAGTACGTAAGCACCAGAGCGACCGCCCCCCAGAAGAGGCTGCTCCGCGGCAACCCCGGCAAGCTCAATGCAGGAATACCGAAGCCGAACAGCAGCACCATCAACAGAGACGGCAACCCCCGTAGCAGATCGATGTAGAGCACGGTAAAGACGCGAAGCGGGGCAAACCACGGACCGTGCAGCGAGCGAAAGATGGCCAGCGTCAACGCCCATACGGCGATAGCCACCAGGGATATTGCCCAGACCGACATGTTGACGCCGAAGCCGCCGAGGACGCGTGGAAAAACCTCTACAATGGCGTCGAAGCTGAAAAACTGCGCTTTGATGCGGGGCCACTGCTCCGCCGAAACGACGAGACGGCGCACCAATAGGAAGGTTATGATTACCGTCGCGACGCTGATCAGACTGGGAAGATACCTGTCACGCAGGCGGAGCGTGCGCCCGGTCGGTCGGACCGGGCGGGAACGCTCTGAACTCACTCAGTAATCTCCTGAATCGAATCGTCGGTGATCAGATACTCATCGATCAGTTCCTCCACGACGCCGCCATCAATGACCTCCTGCAACGCATCGTTGACCCACGGAACGAGGGGGTTGCCCTTCTCGAAAACGAGACCGTGTCCCTTGTCGTTCGGATCAGC
Organism: Spirochaetaceae bacterium; assembly: GCA_046540795.1. Classification (GTDB taxonomy): domain Bacteria; phylum Spirochaetota; class Spirochaetia; order DSM-27196; family PWMO01; genus JAAAOH01. Next base: position 6,149 of record JBKHEN010000052.1, read on the forward strand.
CGGCAGGGTGGCGACGATTTGCGCCTCCGGAACCTGAACATCCGTGGCATAGATAGCCGTCGGGACCGACTGCGTCGTGGCGTCGATCTGCCCGCCCAACAGGGCCTGGAACGTACCGACTTGGTCGTCGAAGACGGCAACATCCTCCGCGCCGATTCGATTCTCGATATAGTCGAGATCCGTGGTTCCGATCGTAGCACCCCAGTCCGCCTCGCGAAGCTCCTCGAAGCTCTCCGCCTCGGCGACGGGGCTATCGGAAAGGGCTACGACGGCCTTCCTCGGTTGGTAGTACACCATGGAGAAGTCAACGAACTCCTGTCGTTCCTCCGTGACGGAATACTGAGCTATGGCGAAGTCGTAGTCCTTCTCCCCAGGGGCGATGCCTTCGTCAAAGGTGGTGGTGACCCATACCACGTCGTCGTGTTCGAAGCCCATTTCCTCGGCAAGCGCGTAGACAAGACCGTTCTCGAATCCCTCGCCGCTTTCCGGGTCATCGTCGAGCATCCATGGCGGATACACCGGATCTCCGGTAGCCACGGTGAGCTGACCCGGCTCATGCAGGCGGGGGTCCTCCGGAGTACGCTCCCGTTCCGCCTCTTCTTCCTCCGATTCCGGGCCCTCCTGCTGTCCGCCGGCAAAGACCGCAAAGCCCGCTAGAACCAACAGCGCCATGGCAAAGACCAAGACACGTCGAACCATCTGTGCACCTCCTCCTCCGGTCGTGTCGGCTTGCGCCGACTCCTATGTCGCATCGAGCGTAGGGATTTGTGGGTCGGAGGTCAAGATCGGCTCAAGGAAGCATTCCCTTCAGGATGCCCACGACTTCCTTGTCCGCGGCATAGTTTACCTCGATCTCGTTTTCCGTAAGGCCCACCAGCTCATGGCTGAGGTAATGCACCCAGCTGTCTTCTTCCGGATCGTCGACCTCGTGTTTGCGGCAGTAGTAGTCCGGGTGGATCGGCAAGCGCTCGTCAACGAAGGTGCGGATCTTGTAGTCATGCACCGCGATCTTCACGTCCCGGCGGGGAATGCCCTTTTCCATGATGATGTTCACCAGGTGGTTGATGGTGCGGCCGGAATCGAAGATGTCGTCCACCAGAAGGACCCGATCCCCGGCCCTCAAATAGTCCGGATTGTATGTCCAGCCGTCCACCATGACCTGGCTGTGCTCGTGGATGTCGGTGTACGAGCGAGCCACCACGGCGGCGTAAAACACCGGTCTTCCCGAGCGTCTGACGAACTTGAAGTATTCGCTGATGACATTCCCGAGGTAGGCGCCGCCCCTGAGGCTCACATAGATGACATCGGGCACGAAACCTTCCTGGTGGATACGGTGCGCCAGCTTCAGCGCGTTGTTGCGCACCGTATCATAGGGAACGAACTCCTTCTTCACTTCAGCCATGCCGCCTCGCTTTCCGCCTGTTTTCGCCTGCACCTGTTCGCCGACCGCGGCGTCCTACCGTACGATAGAGACCGTTTGCTCGTCATCGTCCCGCAGGTAAGTGAACTCGATTTCTTCACGCTCGGGGTCGTTCAGCTCCCGATAGAAGTCTTTTGCGCTCCGGACCCGGGAGTCGTTCATCTCGGTTATCAGGTCACCCCGGCGAAAACCGGCGGCGGCCGCCGGGGTGCGACTCTCAACGTTTATAACGAGTACTCCCTCGGTATCGGTCTCTCCTTCCACCCGCTCTCGCACGCTATCGGTCAGAGGGACGATGCTCATGCCCGGCCACGCCTGCGGGCTCTGCTCCGCTATCGTTTCCTCGTCCGCGCGCCGGCCGATGGTGACTTCAATGGTGGTTGGCTCACCGAGCCGGATCAGCTCGAACTCCACCGTTTCTCCGGCCTTGAGGTCTCCCACACGGAGGATGAAGTCGTCGGCGTCTTTCACCGGCTCTCCGTCGATGGCGGTCATAAAATCCCCGGGCAGCACGCCGCCTTCATCGGCGGGTGAGTCCTTGAAAACATGGTAGACGAAAGCCCCGTCCATACCGTCGACCTCCATATCCTCGGCCAGCGCGCCGGAGGGCTCACGAATGCTCACACCGAGCCAGCCGTATTGAACCTGGCCGCTTTCTATGAAGTCCTCGATTACCCGTCTTGCGTTGTTGACGGGAATGGAGAAGCCGAGCCCGATGCTGCCGCCGGTTTGTGAGGTAATCCAGGTGTTGATCCCGACAATTTCTCCCCGGAGATTCACCAGTGCTCCCCCGGAGTTTCCCTGGTTGATCGCGGCATCGGTCTGAATGAAGTCGCTGATGTTGCCCTGCGGCCCGCCACGCCGCTCCAGGGCGCTCACGATGCCCGCGGTCACCGTGGACTGCAACCCGAAAGGGCTCCCGATTGCCAGTACCCAGTCGCCGACGGCCAGATTATCCGAATCCCCCAGCCGCGCTACCGGAATATCCTGATCGGTCTCGAATGAGATCATGGCCAAGTCTCTGCGTGAATCGTTGCCGACGAGCTCACCGTCGATCTCGCTGCGATCATCCAGTGTGACGAGGATATTGTCGCCGCCTGCAACGACATGGTCGTTGGTGAGAGCGTAGTAGGTGTCCTCTATACGTCGGACGACGACCCCGGATCCGAGTCCGCGCGGCCGTTGCGGTTGGTCTTGGTCGCGATCCTCGAAGAAGAATTCGAACCAGGGGAAGTCCTCCGGCTGTTCCTCATCCGACTCCGCGACGGTGATCTTGACCACGCTCGGCATGACGGCGTTTGCCACCCGGCGGAAGGAGCCTTCCACCGCCGAGATATCAACCTCTTCGACTCCCGGTTGCTCCGCTGCCGCGGTGTCCCCGGGACGCACCCCCGTTGAACACGAGAACACCACCACCGACAGCACGAATCCCACGATGATTCCCACCATCACGAGATTGGCCAGAAAGAACTTGCGCGAATAGAGCGCCTTACCGCTACCCATATATCCTCCAGTGAGCCCTCGCCTGCGCAGTATAGCCCGAGAGCCGCACTTGTTACACCCCGCCTCCGCTGCGGCTGGTCAAGATCTCCGCCCCGTCACTACCGACAGCCACGGTATGCTCGAAGTGTGCGGAGATCGACCGGTCCGTGGTCACCACGGTCCAGTCGTCGTCGAGCACGTCCACATCGTCGCCGCCGAGATTGATCATGGGCTCGATGGCGATCACCATTCCGTTCTTCAGCCGGGGATTCGGTCCGGAGCTTATGTAGTTCGGGATTTGGGGGTCCTCATGGATGTCGAGCCCCACGCCGTGTCCGCAGTACGGACGTACGACACCGTACCCGTGTCCGGTCACATGCTCGTATATGGCCCGCGAAATGTCTCTGACTCGATTGCCGGCTGTCGCTTTCTCGATCCCTAAGGCAAGGCTTTCCTTCGTGACTTCCATGAGCCGCCGCACCTCCGTCGACACGTCCCCCACCGGAACGGTTATGGCGGAATCACTGTAGTACCCGCGGTATTCCACGCCGCAGTCGATTCCAACCACTTGTCCCTCCACGAGGGGGGTGTCGTCCGGAATGCCGTGGATCACGGCGCTGTCGACGGAGGTACACAGCGCCGCCGGAAAACCCATGTAGCCGAGAAACGCGGGCCGGGCGCCCATCTTTTCGAGCATCTCCCGTGCAATGCCGTCGAGCCTGCGCGTGGTAACTCCCGGCTCCACCCGCTGCTCGAGCTCCGTGAGAACTTCAACGAGAAACCGGGAGGCGACCCTGATGCCGTCGATCTGTTTTGCCGTTTTGACTCTGATCATCTGCACCTCGTCGTTCGAGAACGTATTGCTCTGTCCCGCTTCTATAGACGTTCCGCAAACCGGGACCTCAAATATCTCGCCCGTGCGTTACGAGGATCAAGCTCCGCGGCTCGCGCCGCTCGCTCGTGGGCTTCCCGGTCTCTACCCTGCTCGGCGAATGCCAGTGCGTCGGCGGCGAGTACCCGTGAGCGCCAAGCCGGGTGCTCCACGTCCAGCCGAGTGAGGGCGTCGTTGAAATAGTCGTGAGCCGCCGCGGGATCATTATCTGCCAAAGCGGCAATCCCGGCATTGAACGCAGCCTCCCACCGCCCGCCCGCGGCCTCCTCTGAAAACAGCTCTCTCGCGCCGTCCCAGTCACCGTTCCGGGCGGCAAGGAGCCCCCGATAGAGCGTCACGGTCTCAGGTGCCGTATCCGCTTTTCGCTCGACGAGCACCGAAAGCTCCTCCCAATCGCCTCCGGAGGCCAGGTACCACGCCAAATAACGAACCGGGGCCCCACTCTCGGGATACGCGGTCACGATTTCCCAGAGCCGGGACACCACGCTATCCACCGAACCGCGGCGCCGCTCGAACAGGTGCATGGCCAGCGTCTCGATTGCCGCCGGATCATCGGCTCGCTCGAGGCGATCCTCGAGTAAACGACGTGCCTGTTCCGGCTCTTCCCGACGGCGTAGGAGCACCTCCGCCTGTATGATGCCCGTATGCCCGGCGTAGCGCCCGGGTCGCTGCAAAAGAATCTGCGCAGCCTCTTCAGGGGTCCGTCGTCGCAGCCACGCGCCGTTCAGATACTGCTCCGCCGAGAATTCCGGTGCCGTTTCCCGAAGATCCGCGTAGATCCGTGCGGCCTGATCGAAGTTGCCCCGCAGCATCGCGATGTCGGCCTGGAGCATCAGATGTCGTGGCTCGGTCGCGACGTCCCGAGAAGCCTCTCCGAGGAGATCCTCGTAGGACTCATAGTCGCCCAGGTCGTAGGCAAGCAACCCGGCCGCCTCCGGAAAGTCTTCCGTGAGCCCTGCAGTCTCGAGAAGGGAGCGTGCCTTCTCCGCCTCCCCGTGCTCGGCGTGGCGGACCGCCGCATCGAGCATATGACGGGCATCGCCGGTCAGCTCATAGGCGGCCTCGAATTCTCCCGGCGTGCTTTCCCGATGAAGATCCGCGAGGAGATCGTAGGGGCCTGTTCGCTCCTCGGGTCTCCGCTCCGCCGCAAGGAGCGCGTGCGCCCGCAACGCCTCCAGACGCTCGGTGGCCGGTGCGTCCTCCAGGAGCGGCAGAGCCTCCAGGGGCTTGCCGGCCTGTATGGCGGCGTACGCGGCAAGCGACAGCACGTTCAGGTCCTGGGGAAACCGGGACGCAGCTCGACCGGCAAGATCCGCAGCTGCCTCGTAATCGCCGCTCTCCTCCCCGATGCGGTACGCCCGCTTCGTAATCGTGAGCCACTGCTCCGCGCTTCTCGCGTTCTCCGCCGCATCGTGGAGCACATCACCCGCCTCTTCGAACCGTCCGTCGGCGATGCGGCGATCCGCCCTCAACGCGGCCTCCTCGACCGCGTGCCGCGCTCGCGACCGCCGTATCTCTCCGAGAATGAGTATTGCAGCTGCGGCGGCAGCGGTCAGGGCGACGACCAACAACAGGAGGGTTAGGACCGAGTGCCGTCGAACCGTCATGTCCTACGCTCCCGTGCCCTCTTGCCGGCGTTTCACACCGTCGAGCACGCCGTTGATGAAACGAAACGAGTCCTCCGCTCCGAATCGCCGGGCGACGGCAATGGCCTCGTCTATGACCACCGACGCCGGCACATCCGGACGAAACAAGAGCTCGTACGTCCCGATCCGCAGGATTGCCCGATCTACCCAGCTCAGACGGGAAAAGTCCCAGTGCTCGAGTCGTTCCCGGATCGCCCGGTCTATGTCGTCGATGTTCTCTATCGCCCCGGAGACCAACAGCCGTGCGAAAACCCGTGCCCCCTCCGGCGGCACGAGGGGCCGCTCCGGCTCGTCGGCGTTGTCCGGCTCCTCTTCCTGCGGCTCGTCGAGCCACGTGAACTGCAGGAGGTCTGAGAGCTCCGGGTGTGAGACGTCCCAGAAGTAGAGCGCCTGAAATGCAATGATCCGGCCTTTTCTGCGCAGGCCCATGGCTACCAGTCGAGGTTTTCCTCGTAGACGGTTATGTCCGCCTCCTCACGCAGCTCCTCGACAACCTCCCGTACGGCCCGCTGAAAAGCCAATTGCTGCTGATTGGCCATCAGGTAGTTACGAATCTGACCCCGCACGGTGATGTTCTGCCCCGGCAGCACCGGATCGTCCAAGCCGAGCACGCGGGCGGATCGTCGATTCGTTATCTCGACGATGTGATAGCCCGCCTCCGATTCCAGGGGCTCGTCGCTCAGTTCCCCCTCCTCTAAATCGAAGACGGCGGCGATGAACTCCCGGCCCAGTATACGCCGGCCTTCCTCGTCCTGGCGCATGAGATACCCGAAGTCGCCTCCGGAATACGAAGCGTCGTCGTCCGCCTCCCGTATGACCTGGTCGAAGCTCTTCTCCCCGCGGTCGATGCTCTCATAGAGCTCTTCGGCACGCTCACGCGCTTGTCGTCGCTCCTCCTCGGACGCGCCCCGGGTATCCACGAAGGCGTGACGGAATCGCACCATGGCGGGATTCGTGAAGCGTGTCGCGTTCTCCTCGTAGAACTCCCGAATGTCCCGCTCCGTAGGGGCGTCCACCCCTTCGAGCACACCGCGCTTGCGTTCCATTACAAACTTCTCTTGGATCAGCCGTTGGCGGATCTGACTGCGGTACTCATCCCAGGACATCCCGATTTCCCGCTCTATGAGCCCGCGAAACTCCTCTTCACTTATGCCCTGTCCCGCCGACGCGCGTTGGCGGTCGATCGCCTGGCGCAACTCCTCGTCGCTGACGCGGACGTCGCTTTCCGCGGCGGCCTGACTGATGAGCACCTCGTTTATCTGAGCCTCCACGAGCTCTTGTCGATCCTCCTCGGAGAGATCCTCACCGAGTTGTTGCTCCATGAGGCGTTGTTGCTCGCGCATTTGGCGCTGACCGATGTTCTCCGTTTCGTGGAACCGAACCACCGCGACCGGCTGATCGAGTACCTGCGCCGAAACCGGCGCCACGCCGAGCAGTCCCGATGTCACCGCCGCTCCCACGCAGAAGACTACCGCTTTTCGAACGTCGAGACGTTTGAACGTCATACTACTCCCGCGATCCTTTCTCGGATCTTCTTTACACCGGCAAGCCGGCTGTCTAGTGCGAGCCCCTGTTCCAGACACTGCCCTGCGGTCTCCGCGTCGTCCTCTTCCAAATACAGCTCGGCCGCCTTCTTGAAGAAGAACGCCGACTCCTTCCGCGGCATTCCGATCGCTATCAGTCGCTCCAAACACGCGATGACCCGGTGATTCGCCACCCGACCGATCATCTTCACCGCAACGAGAAGGCGCAACCGATGTACGACTTCCGGAAAGAAGTGCTTAAAATAAGGCTTCTCACGCTCCATCTCGGCTACCCGCGCCAGCAGCCGGTACGCCGGGAGGTACTCACCGAGCCGCTCGTACTCCTCGGCAAGAAGAAACGAACAGTCCATAAAATCCTCGCGGTCCATGAAGGGTTCGAGGCGGTCCGGCAGCCCTAAGAATCTCTCCTCGAAGACCTCGAGGGCCTCGTCGTTCCGGCTGTGAAGAAGATCAAAGAAGATCAGCTTTGCCTGGCTCGCGGAATCATCCGGGCGCCGCTTTAGAAACTCCCGGTAATCGAAGCGGTACCGATCCCGAATGATGAAGTGGGTCCGGTCGTAGTCCGCCCGTCGGAGCGGGTCCCCGAGCGTTTCATACGCCTGGAGGAGCATATGAATATGAGTGACGTCGCGCTCCGAGCGGGATACGTCCGGGTGCAGCGCCTTAACCTTACGCCTGAATGCCTTCTTGATCTCCTCATGGGAGGACGAGGTGTCCACCCCGAGTATATCGTAATACGTTTGCACGGCTTCCTACTATATGGCGACAAGCTAAGCAGTTACCGCGTTCGGCGTCAATGCTCGGATCTTCCGGCCTTTCAACCGATCCGCAGTCGCTTGCCGATTTCTTCCGCTTCGTCCGTGGAGGACAGGGTGTCGGAAAGTTTCAAAAACATACCCTCGTGCTCCATGACGTTCATCAACCGTTTTAGCGTTCTGTTGCCGCCGAGGAGCCGCTTCGGGACGAATGCGAACGCCTTCTTGCCGCCGACGATACCGGCGGAGCTCAAAAACTCCCCCACGCGGCCCGGGATCTTGCCACCGAAGAAGGTGGTAGCCTCCGTACCGACGACTATATATCCATAAATGCTGAGCTTGGTGTTCACATCACGAGTTCCGTCGATCAGATCTACCTGATGACCCTGAGACTCGATTCCTCGGCTCAACGCCTTGGCCAGGTGCATCAGCCGCTCACGATTGCCCTGCGGAAAGAATACCGTCGCAACCCGCATATACCGGTCCTAGAAAGCCGGGAGGAAATCAGTCCTCGGTGTCGAAGAACTCATCGACTTCCTGCTCCTCACCGGATTCTGAAGCGGATCCCGACTCCTCGTCATCCGCTTCAGTCCGCCACCATTCGACACCGCTTCCTCCGCCTTCGATCTCGCGGGCCGCTTGCTCAACGTCCCCACTCTCCGGCGTACGGTTGACCCACGCCATGGTAAACGCGATCACGAGAAACAAGGCTCCGAGGACGGAGGTGGCCCGGGTCAGTATATTCCCCGAACGCCTGCCACCCTGCTGGGACATGCCTCCGCCGCCGAAGATACCCCCGAGGCCTTCGCCTCCTTCGTCCTGAAGAAGCACGAGAATCACCATGAGAATGGAGACGAGGGCGAAGATCACCAACAATACTATACTCAACAATCCCATACGAACTCCTGATACCGGGCCTACGCGCGATCATAGCGCGCAATCGGCACGAAGGTCTCCGCCTTGAGCGAAGCTCCCCCGACGAGCGCGCCGTCGACATTCGGTTTTGCCATGAGCCCGGCTATGTTATCCGGTTTTACCGAGCCGCCGTACTGGATAACGATATCCCGCGATGCGCGGCCGGAATACATCTCCGAAATACGGTCACGAATGAACTGATGCATGGCATCCGCGTCCTCCGGCGTGGCAGTATGGCCGGTACCGATTGCCCATACCGGCTCATATGCAATGGTCACCCGGCTGAGGTCCGCCGCCCGGACGGCGTTGAGTCCGCCGACCAGATGCCGCTCCACCACGGCTTCCGCATTGCCGGCCTCTCGCTCCTCGAGCGTCTCCCCCACACACAAGATGACCTCCAATCCGTGGGAGAGCGCAAGGCGAACCTTCGCATTCACCATCTCATCGGTCTCCCCATAAACATGGCGACGCTCGGAATGGCCGATGATCACAACCTCCACCCCCAGATCGCTCAGCATGAGCACCGAAACCTCACCGGTGTGTGCACCGGATTCCTCAGTGGCCATGTTCTGAGCTCCGAGCGTGATCGGTGACTGCGCGAGCACCTCCGCCACCGCCGGCAGAGCGGTAAAGGGCGGCGCCACCATGAGCCGCGGTGTTGCATCGCCCAGCTCCTTTACCAGCGCCGAAGCAAGCTCTCGTGCCTCGCGGCTCGTCTTGTGCATCTTCCAGTTTCCCGCGATGAAAGGCGTCCGTGCCATTCTACTTGCTCCTTTCCGCCGACAACGCCGCAATTCCCGGAAGACTCTTGCCCTCGAGATACTCGAGAGAAGCGCCGCCGCCGGTGGAAACATGATCGATCCGCTCCGCCAAATTGAACTTGTTCACCGCAGCGACCGAATCGCCACCGCCGACGATCGTGGTTGCGGGGGAAGACGCAACCTTCTTGGCGATTTCCAGCGTCCCCCGTGCGAACGCGTCGAACTCGAACACGCCCATAGGGCCGTTCCACAATACCGTCTTCGCGTTCGCAATAATCTGCGCGATCCTATCTACGGTCTTCGGCCCGATATCCATGCCGATCTTGTCCGCGGGAATATCCGTACCGTCCACGGACTCCGGCTTCGCGGTCTCGGAGAACTCCCCGGCAACCACGTGATCCACCGGCAGTACGATGTCGACACCGGCGTCCTTTGCCTTGCCGATGAGCTCCTCAGCCGTCTCGAGATAGTCCTCTTCGACCAGGGACTTCCCTACTTCGTGGCCCTGAACCTTCAAGAAGGTGTAGGCCATACCACCTCCGATCACCAGCGTCGAGCAGTTGGGAAGGAGGGTTTCCAGAACACTGATCTTGGTGGAGACCTTTGCCCCGCCGATTATGGCTACGAAGGGTTGCTGCGGCGACTTGACTACCGGCTCGAAGAACGTCACTTCCTTTTCGATGAGAAATCCCGCGAATCCGGGTAGATACCGCGTTATACCTTCCGTCGATGCATGCGCCCGATGTGCGGTGCCGAATGCATCATTTACGTAGATATCGGCTAGACGGGCAAGGGCACCTGCAAAATCCTGATCGTTGTCGGTTTCCTCTTTGTGGAAACGCAGGTTCTCGAGCAGGAGCACCTCCCCCGGTGCGAGCTCCGCAACCATCTTCTCCACCTGTTCTCCGACGCAATCAGGTGCCATCTGTACCTGCTTTCCCAGAAGCTGCGACAAGCGTTCGGCTACCGGCGCGAGACTCAGTGAGTCGTCCCGCTTGCCTTTCGGACGACCAAGATGGCTCATGAGAATCAACCGCGCCCCCTGCTGTTCCAGCACGTATTCTATGGTCGGCAGGGCGCCGCGAATCCGCGAATCGTCCGTGACCGTTCCGTCCTTCACCGGTACGTTGAAATCCACGCGAGCAATGACCTTTTTGTTACTGAGATCTGCGTCTCGAATAGTACGAACGGACATGTTACTACCTCTCTCCTAAGCGTGCCGGTTATACTGCGGCCTGCGGCCGCATGTCTCCAATGTCTTGATTTCTGCCGCCACTATACGAAAAGAGCATCCCGGTGTCAACGAAGCAGGGCACCGTCGACCTCCGCCGTC
>JBKHEN010000053.1:0-16387 GCA_046540795.1 Spirochaetaceae bacterium
GGGCTGAGGCTTTGGGCTGAGGCGGCGGCTTTGCTTCCGGGCTTACCGCTCCTCGATCGCCGGGACGTGTCGTTCCTCGTGACCGGTGTAGAGGGCCTTCGGCCGGTAGATGCGGTTGTCCTGTCGCTGTTCGAGGATGTGCGCAAGCCAGCCTGATGCCCGGGCCATGGCGAAGATCGGCGTGAAGAGGATCGGCGGGATCCCGAGAAGCCGATAGACCGACCCGGAGAAGAAATCCACGTTCGGGTATACCTTCTTCTCTTTTTCGCTCATCCGGTTGACGAACGCCTGCTCAACGGCCTTTAGGATATTGTAGTAGCGCCACTCGTTTTTTTTCTCGGAGAGGCGATAGAGAAAATCCTCCATGACCGTGGCCCGTGGGTCCTTTGCACGATACACGCGGTGGCCCATGCCCATGACCTTGCGACCCTCGTCGAGAGCTCGATTCACCCACTCCGCGGCATTCTCCGGCTCGCCGATTTCCTCAACCATGCTCATCACCTTCTCGTTGGCGCCTCCGTGGAGGCTGCCGTAGAGGGCCCCGATGGCGGCCGAGATGCTCGAATAGCAGGTGGAAATGGTGGAAGCCACCACCCGCGCGGTGAAGGTGGATGCATTGAAGCTGTGCTCCGCATGGAGAATAAGCGCCTTGTCAATGATCTCCTCTTCGAGCGGGCTCGGCTCTGTTCCGTGCATCATGTAGAGGAAGTTGCCGCCATGGGAGAGATCCATGCGGGGCGGAATATAGGCGAGGCCGCTGCGGAACCGATAGAGCGCCGCGATCGTAGTGCCGAGTTGCACCACCTGGTGGAGCGTCGTGCGGCAATTGCAGAAGGCATCGTGTGGAATCTTGTGCTCCACATAGCCGCTGAGATAGGAAATGACGGCCTGCAGGAGCTCCATCGGATGTGAATCCTGCGGGAAGTCCCGAATCATGGCCAACACGGGGTCCTTGAGGTGACGGCTGCGCCGCATGCGATTCGAAAAGCGCTCGAGCTCGTCGGTATCGGGGAGCTCTCCGTAAAGCAGCAGATGCACCACCTCTTCGAAGGAGCAGTGCTCCACCAGCTCTCGGATCGGATAGCCGAGATAGTAGAGCTTGCCGTTCTCTCCGTCTATCCGACAGATGTTTGATTCCGCCGCAATGACGCCGTCGAGCCCTTTGGAGTATTGAACGTTGGACATAGTGCTGTATTCCCCTCTTGTACTCAATTTCCTACTACAACCGTAATGGTATCGCTCCTCGTGCTCAAGCATCGGCGCCTCAACCACCGGCGCGGCCGCGTGTGCTCACGCACCATGAATCGACCTGCCCGCCACCGAGAGTGCCGCCTCTCTGACTGCTTCCGGAAGCGTCGGGTGTGCGTGCATCGTCCGAGCAATGTCCTCCGCGCTGCCGTCGAACTCCATGACCGCCACGATCTCGCTTATCAAGTCCGAGGCATAGGGGCCGATGATCGAAGCGCCGAGGATGCGGTCGCTTCCCTCGTCGGCGAGGATCTTAGCGAATCCCGCCGGCGCTCCCATTCCGACGGCCCGGCCATTAGCGGCGAAGGGAAAGCGACCCTTGCGGTAGGGCGTGCCTGCCTGTTTGAGCGCGTCCTCGGTCCGGCCGGTTGCGGCCACTTCCGGCCAGGTATAGACCACGTTGGGAATGGTCTCGTAATTGACCTCTCCCGGGCCTCCGGCGATGATTTCCGCGACCGCGACGCCCTCGTCTTCGGCCTTGTGCGCGAGCATGGGGCCCGGTACCACATCGCCGATTGCGTAGACGCCGGGCACGTTGGTGCGATACCGGTCGTCTATCTTGATGCGCTTGCCGTCGGCCTCCATCTCGATGCCGGCATCGCCAAGGGCCGATCCGTCGGTGAAAGGCTTGCGCCCTACGGCAACGAGGACCTTGTCGCCGGTGAGCTCGCGGGGTTCCCCGTCGGAGCTCTGCGCCTCGAGCACCACCTCACCATTATCCGAACCATTATCCGAATAGCGTGCCCCATTGACCTGTGTGCCGAGGTGAAACGTAAAGCCCTGTTTGGAAAGCTCACGTCGCAGCGTCCTGGCCGTCTCAGTGTCCCAGCCTGCGAGGATCTCCGGGAGTATCTCGACAACCTCGACCTTTGCCCCCAGCCGTGACCACACGCTGCCGAGCTCGAGACCGATGGCGCCCGCCCCGACAATGAGGAGCCTCTTCGGGACCTCGGCGAGCTCGAGGGCTTCGGTGGAGCTCACCACGCGGTCTCCGTCGAAGGGAAGGGAGGGAAGCTCCTGGGGGACGCTGCCGGTGGCAAGAACGACACTGCCTGCGGATAACCGACGTTCGGTCCCCTCGGCGTCCGTTACGACCACGGCGGTTCCGGCTTCCCTCCGCTCGAGGCGGCCGGTGCCGGTGAAGGTCGACACGCCGTTCTTCTTCATCAGGGTTCCGACGCCGGATACGAACTTGTCGACCACCGCGTCCTTTCGTTTCTGCATGGCCGCGAGATCCACGGTTAGCCCTTCGGCTACGATGCCGTGCTCCTCGCCGTCGTCACGCACTCTGGCGAAGAGCTCGCTGGAGTCGAGAAGAGCCTTCGAGGGAATGCACCCGACGTTCAAACAGGTGCCGCCGAGTCTCGTGCGCTTGTCTATCAGGGCCGTGCTCAAGCCGAGCTGTGCCGCCCGTATGGCGGCAACGTAGCCGCCGGGCCCCCCGCCTACGATGACTACGTCGAACTCGTTGGTACTACTCAAACAGCTGCGCTCCTTTCTTCAAAGCGCCCGTCTCGCCGAGATATCGTCAAAACACCCGTCTCGCCGAGGTAGCGTCGAACTCTGCCGGGTCGCGTCTCTTCTCTTCATTATACCTCGAGTAGCAAGCGCCGGGGGTCTTCGATGAGCTCCTTTATGGACACGAGGAACCGCACCGCTTCCCGCCCGTCGATCAGCCGGTGGTCGTAGGTCAGCGCGAGATACATCATGGGACGAATGACTACCTCCTCGTTTACCGCGACGGGGCGCTTCTGAACGGCATGCATTCCCAGCACCGCCGTCTGAGGCGGATTGGGTATGGGCGTAGAGAGCATGGATCCGAACACCCCGCCGTTGGAGATGGTAAACGTGCCTCCGGTGAGCTCGTCCGGCATGATCCTGCGGTCCCCGGCACGCTTGGTGTAATCGAGAATCTCGCGCTCGATTTGAGCAAACGATTTGGTATCCGCATCCCGGAGCACGGGAACGATGAGGCCGCGCTCGGTGGATACGGCGACGCCGATATTGTAGAAGTCGTTGTAGACGATCTCCTCGCCGTCGATGAATGCGTTGACCTCCGGATAAGCGGCGAGGGCGGCGCAGGCGGCTTTGACGAAAAACGACATGAAGCCGAGTTTCACCTCGTGCTTCTCGAGAAACGTGTCGCGATAGGCCGAACGCAGCTCCATAATCGCCGACATGTCCACCTCGTTGAAGGTGGTGAGATGCGCGGCGCTCTGTTTGGAGGCGACCATGTTCTCCGCAATGCGGCGCCTGAGGGTGCTCATTTTCACGCGCCGTCGGCGCTCCTCCGCCGGTGGGGACGGTTGTGAAGGGGCCAATTTCGCCGCGGTCGATTTCGCCGCGGCCGGCTGCGGGGCTGCGGCGCTTCCGGTTCGAGACCCCGCGGGGCCCCCGGTCGGCGAGTCCTCGGTGCTTCGCGCCTGCGGCTCGGCGGTCCCCGCTTCCTCGTCGCGCCGAGCCTCCGCCGCCCGCAGGGCATCCTGCTTGAGAATGCGGCCGTTCTTGCCGGTGGGTGTGATCTCCCTCGGGTCGAGCCCGTATTCCGCCACTACGCGGCGTACCGCCGGGGAGAGTCGCGGCGACGGGCCCTCCTCGGCGGAGCCCTCCTCAGCGACGTCGTGGTCGGGGGCGGAGGTGCCGTGGTCGACGGCGTCGTGGGCGGGGGCGGCGTGGGCGGTGCCAGGAGCCGCGTCGTGGGCTGGGGCGGCCCCTTCCGCCGGCCTGTCTCCGGGGCCGGCCGCCTCCGTGTCGACCACGGCGACGGTCCGGCCGACCTCGACCTCGGTGCCCTCGGATACCTGGATGGACAGCACCCCGTCCGCCGGGGCCGGCACGGCAAGGGTCGCCTTGTCGGTCTCCAGCTCAAACAGCTCCTCACCTTCGGATACCGTCTCACCGTCTTCCTTGAGCCAGCCGGCCAGAATGCCGCTCGTTACGGATTCTCCCACCTCGGGAACCTTCACTTCGCTCTTCATTGTTCTTCGTCCTTGTCGCTCCGTCGAGCTTCGCCGAACGCTTCGGCGAGCAGGCGCTCGAGCTCCTCGGTGTGTTGTTTGTGAGAGCCGGTCGCGGGGCTTGCGCTGCGAGGCCGGCCGGCATAGCCGAGGCGCTTCCCGCGGGCTTCCAGCATCTCGCCAAGGGGGCCTCGCACGAACTCGAAGGCCCCGCGGTTTGCCGATTCCTCCTGGCACCAGAGGACCTCCGCCGCGGCCTCGTAGCGGGCAAGCAGGTCCCGAAGCTCATCTTCCGGGAACGGATAGAGCTGTTCGATACGGACGATCGCTACGTCCTGACGTTCCTGCTGCCGGCGATGCTCGTCGAGATCGTAGAAGACCTTGCCGGAGCACAGGATGAGACGCCGAACGCGGCGCGGTTCCGCCATCGGATCGTCGATGACGAACCGAAAGCCGCCCTCGGAAAGATCGTCCAAGGATGAGACGCAGCTCTTGTGTCTTAGCAGGCTCTTGGGGCTCATGATGACCAGCGGTTTTCGAAACGGAGCATGGAGCTGTCTGCGCAGGGCATGGAAGTACTGCGCGGGGGTGGTAAGGTTGACCACCTGCATGTTGTACTCCGCCGACAGCTGCAGAAACCGTTCGAGATGGGCGCTCGAGTGTTCCGGTCCCTGTCCTTCGTAGCCATGGGGAAGGAGCAGGACGAGACCGCTCGAGCGGAACCACTTTGCCTCCCCGGCAGCTATGAACTGATCGATGATCACCTGACCACCGTTTGCGAAGTCGCCGAACTGCGCCTCCCACATGACCAGGGAGTTCGGCTGTGCGAGGGAATAGCCGTAGTCGAAGCCGAGGACCGCGAACTCCGAGAGCGGGCTGTCATAAACGGCAAAATGCTCCTGATCGTCGCCGAGGTGCCGGAGGGGGACGTAGGTTGTCGGCACCTCCGTCTTGACATCCCACCACACCGCGTGGCGCTGGGAGAAGGTGCCGCGGCCGGAGTCCTCTCCGCTCAGTCGTACGGAATAGCCTTCGATGAGAAGAGAGCCGAAGGCGAGGGATTCCGCAAAGGACCAATCGATGTTCTCACCGTTCTCCAGCCGGGATCGCCGGTCCTCTATAAACCGGGTCAGCTTGGGGTGAATGTTGAAATCCGGGGGCACGGTGGTCAGCACGCTCCCGATATGGGAGAGACGATCCCGGTCCACCCGCGTGTCCATGGGGGCGAGCCGAAAGGTGCGACTGATCTGCTGCCACTCGTCCCCTTCGAAGGCGTCGTCCATCCGCGGGGTGTGTCCGCTCTTGGCCTTTTCGAGCTCCGACTTCAATACCGAGCGGTACGTCTTTCGAAACTCCTTCTGCTCTTCCGTGGGCATCACACCCTGTTCCGCTACCGTTTTGCCGTGCATCGTGGCCACGCTGTCGTGGTTCTTGATGAGATCGTACATGATGGGGTGCGTAAAGGAGGGCTCGTCGGCCTCGTTATGCCCGAGGCGTCTGTAGCAGATGATGTCCACCACCGCGTCATAGCCGAACTTCTGCCGGTAGCGCAGTGCCAGATCCATCGCATGCAGGACCGCCTCGATGTCGTCGCCGTTGGCGTGGAAGACCGGGACCGGCATGGACTTGGCGACGTCGGTGGCGAAGAATGTCGACCGCGCGTCCCGAGAGGCGGTGGTGAAGCCGATCTGGTTGTTCAGGATGATGTGAACCGTGCCGCCGGTACGATACCCCTTCAGTTGGGAGAGATTCAGGGTTTCCGCCACGACCCCCTGTCCGGAGAATGCGGCGTCGCCGTGAATGAGGATCGGCATGACCTTCTTCCGGTTCCGGTCCCCGCGCCGGCGCTGAATGCCGCGGGTCTTTCCCTCCACCACGGGGTCTACGGACTCGAGATGACTGGGATTCGCGACGAGGCTCACATGCACCGTGCGGCCGTCCTCCGCATCCACGTCCATACTGTGCCCCAGGTGGTACTTCACGTCGCCGCTGCCGCCGTAGGTGTGGGGCTTGTAGTTCTCCGTGAAATGCGCGAACGTCTCCGCCGCCGGCTTCCGCAGCACGTTGGTCAGCACGTTCAGCCGGCCCCGGTGTGTCATGCCGAGCACGATCTCCTGCAGGCCGTGTTCCGGGGCCGCCTCCACGGCGTAGCGCAACGCCGGAATCAGCGCCTCGCCGCCTTCGAGGGAAAAGCGCTTCTGTCCGATGAAGGTGGTGTGGATGAACCGCTCGAGCTCCTCGGCCTTTATCAGGTCCTTTTGAAATCGCGTGCGCCGTTCGGTGTCCCAGGACGGCCGGCGCGCGGGACTCTCGAGATGCTCGATGAGCCATCTTCGCATCGGCTTGTTCTGGATGTGGAGTATCTCCGCTCCGAGACGCTCACAGTAGGTCCGTTGCAGCATCCGCAGGAGTTGCCGCAGGGGGGCGCGCTTCGGCTCGAAATAGCCGCCGGTGAACACCTCCGCGTCGAGATCCTCCTCCGAGAGCCCGAATGACTCGAGGGTAAGGGTTTCGTAATTGCCCTCCATGGTGATGTACATGTACTTGAGCTCCGGAGTGATGTAGTTCTCCAGAGGGTTCAGGTCGGCATAGATGTAGCCGACGTCGCGATATGCCCAGATGAGGCTGTCTACCCGGCTCTGGCGGTACACGTCCGCCTGCGGCATGCCCTCCTGCAGGTCCTTTCGGTCATGCCCGTCGAGGGACGCGCTCTTGGCCCCTTCGATGGCGGCGGGAGAGAAGGTGTCGGTCCGCCCATGGTGCGCGGGAGTTTTGCCGGGCTGTCCCGTCCCCGAGTCCCTGCCGCCGTCGCCGCGCTCGGTGGCGCGTTCGGCGGCCGTGCGGGAGGGGTGGGTCGGGGGGATCGGGCCGGGATACGGGCCGCCGTTTGCGGCCTGCCCGATCAGCTCTTCGAAATACGAGCGCCACTGTCGGGGGACACTTCGCGGGTCGGTGAGCCAGCTTCGAAACAGATCCTCTAAAAACTCCGAGCTTGCGAGATCGCGTATGTCGACGTCCACGATCGTTCTACCCCCTTGTTGTCAGTCGACTCCGCGGCGGCACCGGTCGCGGGGGCGTTTCACGGCGCGCTCACGCATCGAGGCGCGCCGCAAGCAGTACGGGAATCTCGTCCGGTTTGTCGGCTACCGGCACGCCGGCGTCCTGAAACGCCTTGATCTTGGCCGCCGGTGTCCCTTTCCCTCCGGATATGATAGCCCCCGCATGACCCATGCGCTTTCCCGGAGGCGCCGTACGCCCCGAGATGAACGCTACCACGGGTTTCGACATGTGACTCCGTATGTATTCCGCCGCGGCTTCCTCATCCTCGCCGCCGATCTCTCCGATGACGACGACGCCGTCGGTGCCGGAGTCGGCCTCGAAGAGCTCGAGCATATCGATGAAGCTCGACCCGACGATGGGGTCGCCGCCAATACCCACGCAGGTCGACTGTCCCATGCCGGCAGTGGTCAGATTGTACACGACCTCGTAGGTGAGCGTTCCGCTGCGCGAAATCACGCCGACCTTACCTTGCTTGTGGATGCGCCAGGGCATGATGCCGATCTTGGTCTTCCCCGGTGAGATGAGCCCGGGACAGTTCGGCCCGATGAGCCTGCTCCCGCTGCTTCGCACGTAGTGATACGTTTCGAGCATTTCGAGCTCAGGTATCCCTTCGGTAATGGCGATGATGAGAGGAACCCCGGCATCCGTGGCCTCCCGAATTGCCGCGCCGGCGAACTTGGCCGGCACGAAAATGACCGAGGCGTCGACTCGGTGGTGGTTCATGGCTTCGGCTACACTGTCGTAGACCGGTACGCCCTCGGCCTCCCGGCCTCCTTTGCCGGGAGTCACGCCGGCTATCACCCGTGTGCCGTCGCCGAGCATGGTTCGCGCATGAAACGACCCGTCACGCCCGGTAATGCCTTGTACGATTACATTGGTCTTTTCGTCGATAAGTATGCTCATGGCTGCTTCCTTCTCTTGCCGCGTTCCGGCCTCATCAGGTCTCGTTCACTACCCGCTCGACCGCCTCGGATAGGTGCTGATGAGCGGGAATGCCCTTCTCGGCAAGCATCGCGCGTCCCTCATCGTCATTCGTTCCGATCAGGCGGATGACCATCGGCAGGTCCATGTCGATCCGCTCCATGGCCATGAGGATGCCCTTGGCGATATCGTCACAGCGCGTAATGCCGCCGAAGATGTTGATCAGTATCCCTTTGACCCGGGGATTACGGGTAATGATGCGCAGCGCATTGAGCACCTTTTCGGGATTCGAGCTTCCCCCGACGTCGAGAAAGTTCGCCGGCGTTCCGCCGTAGAGCTTGATGATGTCCATGGTGGCCATGGCAAGCCCGGCGCCGTTGACGATACAGCCGATCTCCCCGTCCATGCTTACGAAGCTCAAGCCCGCCGCGCGGGCATCGAGCTCGTCCTGAGAGTACTCCTGCGGGTTGCGCAGCTCTTCGATATCGGGATGCTTGTAGAGGGCGTTATCGTCGAAATTGACCTTGGCATCGAGGGCCTTGAGGGTGTCCCCGTCGACGCGAGCAAAGGGATTGATCTCCACGAGGGAGCAGTCTTTCTCCCGGTAGAGGCGATACATGTTCCGCACCACCGCGTCGGCTTGGGATACGAGTGAAGGCGTCTCGAAAACGCTCTCGAGGGCGGCCGCGAGGCCGACCTCATCGATGCCGTCCCCGGGGTGGATATGAAACCGGACGATCTCCTCCGGCCGCTGTGTGGCAAGTTCCTCGATGTCCACTCCGCCTGCCTTGCTCATCATCAGGATGAGCTGCTTAGCCGCGCGGTCGGTGGTGAGACCGATGTAGTACTCCTGCTCGATCTCCGCCGCCGGGGTGATCATCACTTTCTCCACGGGGATATCCTTGATGCTGAGGCCGAGGATTTCCCGGGCGGCGGATTCCGTCTCTTCTGGGGTCTTGGCCAACTTCACCCCGCCGGCTTTTCCGCGTCCGCCCACGAGAACCTGCGCCTTCACCACCACCGTGCCGCCGATTCGCTCTGCCGCCGCCCGAGCCTCCGCGGGGTCATCCACCACCTCGTGAGGCTCGATGGGTATGTCGAACGCCGCGAAGAGCTCCTTGGCCTGATACTCCTGAACTTTCATTCCTGCTCCTTGGGTCGAGCCGTCTGTTCGCCTCTTGCTTCTCTATAGCGCTTGATCTCCCGCTTGGTCAGGTTGATGAGCTTCGTCACCTTGATGCCTCGCGGGCAGACCTTGGTGCACTGAAAGTGGTTCTCGCAGGGCCACACGCCGTTGGGCCGATCGAGCGCTTCGAGGCGCGGCTCGAGCCCCCGGTCGCGGCTGTCGAAGACGAACCGGGCGGCCTGCACGATGGCGGCGGGCCCGAGGAACGCCGGGTTCTTGTCCAGAACCGGGCAGGCGGAGAAACAGGCCTGACAGTTGATGCACTTGGTGGCGTCGTCAAACGCTTCGCGCTCTGCCTGCGACTGGATGAACTCCCCGCCTTTCGGTGCCTGGTCCGCCGGATGGAAGAACGGATCCACGCTTCGGAAGTTGTCGAAGAACGGTGTCTGGTCGACCATGAGATCCCGCTGCACCGGCAGGTGCTCGAGCGGCTCGATGCGTATCGTGGTTTCGCCGTTCTCTACCACGTCCTTGATGAGCGTCTTGCAGGCCAGTCGCTCCACCCCGTTGATCCGCATTGCATCGGAGCCGCACACCCCGTGCGCGCAGCTCTTGCGAAAGGTGAGCGTGCCGTCATGATTGCGCCAGATTTCGATGAGCGCATCGAGCACGCGGTCGGTGGGCTCCACCTGAAGGCTATAGTCCTCGACGTACGGCTCGGTATCGGTTTCGGGGTTGTATCGTCTAATGGCGAGTGTAATGTCCATAACGGGCTCCTAGTACGTTCGGGGCTTCGGCGCCCAGATGCTCGTATCCACGCTCTTGTAGTCGATCGTGACCTCGTTCCCACGGAGATAGGCAAGGGTATGCTTCAGCCACTGCTCATCATCGCGGTCGGGATAGTCCTCACGGGAGTGGGCACCGCGGCTCTCGGTACGGTTGAGCGCCGAGGCCGCCGTGACGAGCGAGAGGTCGAGGAGGTTTTCGAGCTCGAGGATCGACAGTACTTCCTGGTTGAAGGAGGCGTTCTCGTCCTGCATCCCGACTCCCGCGAGACGCTCGCGAAGGCCCCGCATCTCGGAGACCGCCGCGCCCATTTCCTCATGGGTGCGATAGACGCCGACCTTCTCCATCATCACTTCCTGCATACGCTCGTACAGGGGGCCGGGGTGCTCGCCCCGGGTGTGCTTGAGACGGTCGAGCTTCTCCCGGAAGGCGTCGCCCGCTCCGTCGGGAAGCGGCGGCATATCGGCGCCTTTGACGAACTCCGCCACGTGCCGTCCGGCCCTGCGTCCGTAGACGACCAGATCTACCAGGCTATTCGTGCCGAGGCGGTTGGCACCGTGTACGGATACGCAGGCCGCCTCCCCGGCGGCATAGAGTCCTTCGAAGACGGTATCCTCGGTGCATACGCGCCCGTCGATGTCGGTGGGAATCCCGCCCATACCGTAATGGGCGGTGGGTTGCACCGGCATGGGTTTCTCCGCCGGGTCGACGTCGAGATAGGTCTTGCAGAAATCGGCGATGTCCGGGATCTTGCGGTAAACGGTTTCTCGGCCGAGGTGGCTCGCGTCGAGCATGACGTAGTCGTCGATCCGACGATCTCCCCTCATGCCGCGGCCGGCTCTGATCTCCGTCAGGATTGCCCGGGAGACCATATCACGGGGTGCGAGGTCGAGCATCGTCGGCGCGTAACGCTCCATGAACCGCTCGTCGCGGTTGTTCTTCAGAATGCCGCCTTCGCCGCGTACACCCTCGGTGATGAGGATACCCATGCCTCGGATGCCGGTGGGATGGAACTGGTAGAACTCCATGTCCTCCAGGGGCACCCCCGCCCGGGCGACCACCGCCGGTCCGTCACCGGTGTTTGCCATGGCGTTGGAGGTGATGCTGAATATCCGGCCGAATCCGCCGGTGGCAAAGAGGACCGCCTTGGCCCGAAAGACATGGACCTCGCCGGTTTCGAGCTCAAAGGTCACGAGGCCGGCGACACGAGTGCCTTCCATGAGGACCTCCACGACTTGAAACTCGTCGTAGAAGTGTACGTCGTTCTTGATGCACTGCTGGTAGAGGGTTTGCAGGATCATGTGTCCCGTTCGATCGGCTGCGTAGCACGACCGGCGTACGGGACCTTCGCCGAAGTTCCGGGTGTGTCCGCCGAAGCGGCGTTGGTCGATCTTACCCTCCGGCGTTCTGGAAAACGGCAAGCCGCGATTCTCCAGATCGTAGACCGCCTGGACGGCCTCTTCGGCCAGGATCTTTGCGGCCTGTTGATCGACGAGATAATCCCCGCCTTTGATCGTATCGAAGGCGTGCCACTCCGGATTGTCCTCATCGACATTGCCCAGGGCCGCGCCGATGCCTCCCTGAGCGGCGCCGGTGTGACTCCGCATGGGATAGAGCTTTGAAAGCACGGCGGTTTTGGCGGTCCGGCCGGCCTCCAGGGCCGCGTATAGGCCGGCACCACCGGCACCCACGATCACTGCGTCGAACTCATGTACCACTAGATCTCGCTCCTTCGCACGCCCGAATTCCTGAGAACTTTACCTGCCTAATATACCATGAAGGAAAATGGCGAGCAAGCTTGGCGACGTCGAGCCGGTCGCGGCGTCAAAATTCTCGATCCGTGAAGACTTTTCGCTCACCGTCATAAGAACGACACAATTCGGCGCTACTATCTCGGTATCACACAGGAGAGTGAGAGAGGCGGACCGGACCGCACCGGGGTGCTTCCCGCCGAGCCTCATCACTCAGGGAGTTAGAGAGATGAAAGGACGCGTGTTGTATGCGAGCATCGTGCTCGCAGTGGCGGTGATGGTGGTTCTTGCCGGTTGTGGGTCGAGCTCGGCTCAGCGCATGCGAATACAGATTACCTCACCGAGCGGTAGGCCGACGGTTACGGACGCTTCAATAGCCGTCACCGGCATCATTTCTGATCCGTCGGCAACGGTGACGGTGGACGGAGAGAAGGTGAGCGTCGACGGCGAGGGAGCCTTCTCCACCGACCTCGACCTCGCGTACGGTTCCAACCGATTCGTCGTTCGCGCCGAGCGGGAGGAAGGCTCTCCGACCAGTCGGACGATTACCGTCACCCGGGCCCTGGAGCTTGCCGTGGAGTCACCGGAGGCCTCTTATGTCAGCCCGAGCCCTAATCTGGTGGTGAACGGTACCGTATCGGACCCGACCGCCCGGGTGTTCGTCACCGGCGCGGAGGTACCCGTGGATGAGCAGGGGAGATTCTCCTACGACCTCATACTGCACTACCCTCTGACCGTCGTTCCGGTCTCCGCGATCGTGGACGGTCTCGATGATCCGGTGGAGCAACAGCTGAACGTGACTTACGAGTCGACGGCTTCCTGAGGTCGCTCATCCGGCCCCCGGAGTCTTGCGGTAGGGAGGTGGATCACCATTCGGGTGCCGCCTCCCGGCCGCCTTTCCGCGTGAATGCTCCCGTCGTGCGCGACTATTATCTGTCTGGTGATCGATAGTCCGAGCCCGCTCCCGCCGGTCGCCCGTGCCCGGGAGTGGTCCGTGCGGTAATAACGCTCGAAGACGTTTTCGAGCTCGGACTCGGGAATCCCGCTTCCGGTATCCTCCACCACTACTTCCACCGTTTCCACCTCGGGCCTGTCCTCCGCGGCTTCGGTTTGTTGGGACCGGAGCGCGGGATCCTCCACGTTGCGGGCGGAGACGACAATTCTCCCGCCGGCCTCACTGTGAGTGAGGGCGTTGGTTAGCAGGTTGTGC
The DNA here is from genome assembly GCA_046540795.1 of Spirochaetaceae bacterium. Lineage (GTDB taxonomy): Bacteria > Spirochaetota > Spirochaetia > DSM-27196 > PWMO01 > JAAAOH01. The sequence goes on from JBKHEN010000053.1 coordinate 13,060, forward strand.
AAGGCTTGCGCCAATCGTGCGGGATCCGCAATCAGTTGAGGAAGATCGCCGGCACAGTCCGGTTCGACGGAAACGTCCGCTTGCTGTGCCGCCGGTTGCGTCGCCGAGACGACGCGCTCGAGGAGTACCGGGAGCGACACGGTTTCAAAAGACATGCTGAGCATGCCCGCGTCCGCTGCCGCGAGGTCGTGGAGATCCTCCACCAGCCGGGTGAGGGTAGCTGCCTCCTCGGCGACGGCGCCGACCATTGCCTCCCGACCGACTACCCCGTCTTCATAGGCCTCGAGATAGCCGGTGATGTTGGAGAGCGGTGTGCGCAGCTCATGGGCGGTATCCGCGACCATGTTGCGTCGCAGCCGGGCCGAGCGCTCGAGATCCGCGGCCATCGTGTTCAACGCGCTCGCGAGGGAACCTACTTCGCCCTTGTCCGATACTTCGACGCGCGCACTCAAATCCCCGCCGCCCGCACGTCGGGCGAAATCGGCAAGTTCCCGAATAGGGGCGGAAATCTTGTGGGCGACTAGCAAGGTCAACACCAGCGCGGCGCCGCCCGCTACGGCGCTCCCCCAGAGCAAGAACAGGGTCACCGAATCGGCGAGGGCTTCGGTATATGCGCTGCCGATAGTCGGATCGTCGCTCACGTAGAGAATGCCCATCGCCTTCCCGCCGCGCTCGAGAAGCACCTCTCGCTCGGGAAGCTCCTGCTGCTCCTGCTCGCGGGGGGCGAGGTCGCGCGAGTCGGCGACAATCCTTCCCTCTGCGTCCGTAACGACGATATCGTGCCCGTAGAGCACGCTCATCTCGGCCACGTAGGGATCGAGATCGATCCACCCGTCGCGGGCGACATAGTAGCCCCGTAGCCAATGCTCCATGCGGGTGAGCTCCAGGCGGGCTTTCAGCTCCTCGTATTCGTCGATTTCACGATGCGCCGCGTTGAGGACGAAGATAGCGACGGTCCCCAGGGAGACGATGATGACGAGGGCGAATGCGGCAAACAAGCGAACCCGTAAGGAATTGATCATGCTGACGCTCCGGAGGACCCGCCGGTTTCAAGTCGACCGCGAGGTGCCGGGCCGAAGGTGTAGCCCGCCCCGTATACGGTGCGAATAAACCGTGGCTTGGCGCGGTCGGGCTCCACTTTGGCGCGAAGACGCAGTATATGGACGTCGATGCTTCGCTCGAGGCCGTCGTAGTCATATCCGAAGAGCCGTTCCACGAGCTGCTCGCGGCTGAAAACCCGTCCGGGCTCTCGGAGGAGTATGCCGAGAAGTCTGAACTCGACAGGCGTGAGACGGCACGGCTTGCCGGCTACCGTGACCTCGTGACGCTCGAAGTCGACGGTGAGCGCCTCGCAGGTGACCCGGGCGGCCCCGCGCAGGTGATAATCCTGGGGTAACCGTCTGAGTACGGCCCGCGATCTTGCGGCAAGCTCCCGCGGGCTGAATGGTTTGACCATATAGTCATCCGCCCCGGCCTCCAGACCCCTCACGATGTCCTCGCCGTCGGCTCGGGCGGTGAGCATAAGGATGAGCACATCCGATTCGTTACGCAGACGCTTGCACAATTCTATGCCGTCTAAGCCCGGGAGCATGATATCGAGCACCAGTAGGTCGGGCGTGTGCTCTCGGGCGCGGCGCAGCGCGGTGGGGCCGTCGAAGGCGGTTTCCACCGTGTGACCGTCCCGGGAGAGATACAGCTTGACCAGCTCGACGGTCTTCGGATCGTCGTCTACTACGAGGATGCGTTTGGCGGAAGGGTTAGTGGAACTGTTCGTGCCCGCGCTCTCCTGCGCCGGAAGATAGCCGATTCCCACCGGTAAATCAACTGAAAGTGAATGCCTTTATCGGGCGGCGAACCGCCGGGTCTCTCCCGGTTGCAAAAGGGAGGGAAAGCGCTATAATCGGGCCGCTTTGGAATAACGCCCGTGGGCCAAAAAAAAGCCGGCCCCGGGGGTACTCATGCTTGTGGGGCGATGCATGGGGCGGGACAGTCTGGAAGGTGCGTCCAACCCGGGACCGGCGGATATCGTAATATGTTGAGCGTTGAGAAAAGACGTTCCTGAAGGAGGAACTCAATTCCGCTTAATACGACCAGAACATACCACATTCTGCTAATTTCGTCAACCCGTTTTGCCCGAATATGGTGATTTTCGAGGTTATATGTCGTTCTCCTAGACGGCTCGATTTACGCCGGCCGCATCCGCCCGGCGGTTCGCACGTCCTGTGAGTGCCATGAAGAAGAGCTCTTACGGCGACACGTCGGACCGTACATTCAGGAGGGAACCGAGCGGCTGATCGCCGCCGCCGCCATTACTCGCGGTGTATGAGCTGCTCGTAGGCGCTGAGCGCAGCTTTGGAGCCCTCTCCGAGAGCGACGAGAATCTGCTCGAAGCCTACGTTGGTCACGTCCCCTGCGGCAAAGATACCGGGGCGGCTCGTTCGGTTGCGCATGTCCACGACGATGCGCCCCTCCGGGTCGGTCTCCACCAGATGGGCCACCAGTGCCGACTGCGGCTCAGGCTGCAGTTGCACGAAGAAGGCATCCGCCTCTATGGTCTCCGTCGCGCCATCCGCCGACGCGGAGCTGAGCTCGGCAGCCCTGCAGTATTCGTCGCCGTGAAAGCCGGCCACCCGTTTTCCCGTGATGACCCTGACGTTTGAGAGCTCCGCGAGTTGCTCGCGGTATATCGCTTCGTAGCGTCCGGCATCCTGTAACAGGAGAATCACCTCTGCCGCCTGCCATGCAAGCTCTCGGGCATCGTCGACGGTTCGGCGGCTATCTCCCACGAGGAAAACCCGTTTCTCGGCGAGGAGGTGCGAGTAGCTGATCGAGGAATAGCCGAGGGCCCGGCCCATGAGCTCCCGCTCCCCCGGCACGCCGAGGCTGCGGGGCCGCGCGCCCGTAGCCAAGAGGAGGCACCGCGCCTCGAGGGTGCTTTGCTCCTCTCCCGCAACGGGTGTCTTTGTAGTCGGCGCCGCACGTTCCGCACGTTCCGGCTCCATCGTGACCTCGAAGTGATCTCCCGCCGCGGTCACCGAGGAAGCCGTTGCCGTTTTGCGCGAGTGCCGCAGGTACTCGACCGTATTCTTGAACCCGTGGACGAGCTCGTGGGCCCGAAGCACCTGGTGGGATTGCGTTCCGGGAAACTCCACGGTGAAGTTGGTCTTCCCCCCGAGATCGCGTGAGATGAGCACGATGTCGAGATGCTTGCGCAATGCATACGAAGCAGCGGCAAGCCCCGCGGGTCCGCCGCCGAGTATCAAAAAGTCACGCATCATGACTCCTCCACCGGGGTGTCATCCGAGGTGCCGGGACCGTCGGCCGCATC
>JBKHEN010000054.1:0-16318 GCA_046540795.1 Spirochaetaceae bacterium
GGGGAGGCTGCGACGGAATCGGCGGCCCGGCTGCACGAAGCAGCGCAGGCGGCGGAGCTCACCGACGAGCAACGTGCCGAGGTGGAACGGCGCATCGAGCGGAAGCTCATCGTGGTTCCCGAACAGATCACCGCCGCCGTCATTCCGCGAGAGCTACCGGAGGCGCGCGGCGTCGACTACGCGGGGAAAGTGCGCATCATCGAACAGGCGCTCGGCCGAGCCACCGATCACCTGGAAGTGGTGGACCGCGGCGCCGGCGGACCGCAACGGCTCCTGCTGCGTCCGCTTAGATTGCAGCGCGACGAACGTACCCTCGTCCTCCACGGCGAGACCGTCGGGGAGCGTCGCCCTGTGGCGCTGCGGGTGGACAAGCTGGGACTGGTGCGGGCGATCCGCGGCGCCCTCTTTGCCCGGTAGCGGCCGCGACGGGACACCGGAGCGGGGTCCGGCCCGTCGGCGACGCATGCCCGTTCCCTCAGAGAATATGCTCGAACAGCGCCGCCTGGGCGAGAGCCTGCTCTTCGAACATCCGCGTCCCCGAAATGGTGAGGCAACCCGCCTCATCTGCACGGGCGAGAAAGCGTGTACGCTCAGGCGCATAGATCAGATCGTAGGCTATTTCGTGACCGCGAAACTCGTAGAACGGGAGCGGGTCCACATCCTCCCGGGGCGACATACCGAGCGGCGTGGTTTGCACGATGAGCGTTCCATGTTCCTCGATCAACCCCGCCGCGGCCGGGTCGAGCTCCGCCACCGCGGGCTTTGCCACCCCGAGGGCGTCGGCTATCTCGGTGACCATGCGATCGGCCCGTGCCCGGGTCCGGTTGACCACACATAGCCGCACCCCCACCCGCAGCAGTGCAAAGACCACCGCCCGCGCCGCGCCACCGGCTCCGATGACCGTCGCCCGCATGCCGTCGAAAGCCTCCGGGCCGCTTGCGCCGATAGCCCGCTCGAGGGGCAGCATGAACCCGGGGATGTCGGTATTGACCCCCCGTTTGCGCCCGTCGGTTATGAGCACGGTGTTACACGCGCCCACCGGCACGACGGATTCGTCACTTTCGTCGAGGTAATCGATTACCCCTTCCTTGTGCGGCACGGTGACCGACAGCCCCCGCACCGAGAGTCGTCCCACGCTGCGAAAGAACGGCTCCAGATCATCGACTTGAAAGGGAACATACACCGCATCGAGATTCTTCTCTGTAAATTGGCGATTGTGAAACGCCGGGGAGGCGGAGTGCATCACCGGATTTCCTACCACGCCGAAGAGGGCGGTATCCGCCGATTGCTCGCGATAGCGATAGGTCTCCGCGAGCATCCGCGGCGTCATGTGTCCCGGCGCTGCCGCGACCTCCGTCCCGACCTCCGCCGATGCGTAGGAGATGTACCCGCCGAGCATTGGTGCCGCCACCCGCGTGGGCACGCCCACCGGCCCCATGCCGAGGATGACGTGCCGGCGCCCGCTATGCCGCTCCGCCGCCATCAATTCCAGAATCCGATCGAGCTCCGCCGAGCCGCGGGGCGTGACGGCCAGTTTGGGAATCTCCGACGCCCGCCGACTGAGCGCCCGATAGAGCTCGGCCGGATCCGCGGAGACTCCCTCCGGGTCGTGGGCCGATCGTATGATCGTACACCCCTCGCCCTCGGCGAGATCGCGGAGCCTGCGCCCCTCTTCGTCCTCTTCGAGGTCGAGCTCCAGGTCCAGGTAGTCGTACTCCCCGCTCCGGATTCCCACCTCGAGGAGCTCGCGGCGTTCGGTCTCACTGCCGCTGAAGTCTCCGCCGTCCTCTTTCCGTCGTATCGTGAGAATGCACGGTGGCCGCCCCTGTCCGCGCCCGCGCAGCGGCAGCTCCGCGGGAAACCGTGAGATCACCTCCGGCAGAGTTCGCGAGAACCGGTCCACGCGGAGCTCCACCAGGTCGATCCACGCGAGGTTCCTGCGGACGTCCCGCAGGTCCTCCGAAGCGGTATCTCGCGTAAGGCTCAGACAGATCATGAGACTATTGAGGTTCCCGGGTCTATCCGACCGGTGACGAGAAACGGCTCGAAGTCCCGCGCCGGTACCGGCGGGGAGTAGAGATATCCCTGAATGACGTCGCATCCCTCGGCCACGAGAAAATTCCGCTGTTCCACGGTCTCCACCCCTTCGGCAAGGGATTCGATCCGGAGGCTCTTCGCCATGGAGATGATCGCCCGTACGATCTCTTGATTGCTGGGGTTCGTTGTGACGTCCTCTATAAAGGACCGATCGATCTTCAGCGTATCCACGGGAAACCGCTTGAGATAGGACAGGGAAGAGTAGCCGGTTCCGAAATCATCGATGGAGATACGGATACCCCGGTCGTGGAGCATCGCCATCTTCCGTGCGGCTTCCTCCGGATCCTCCATGATAGCCCCTTCGGTGAGCTCCAGCTTCAGGCTGTCACCGCCGAGAGCGAGGGCCTCGAGGATACCTTCGATCCGTGTTACCAGGTCCTGTTGCTTGAACTGGGCGGGCGACAAATTGACGGACATATGGAGCTCGCGTCCGGAGATCCGGCTCCAGTCCCGCAACTGCCGCGCGGCGTTGTAGAGTGTCCACTGCCCCAGCAACCGAATTGCCCCGGTTTCCTCGGCAATGGGGATGAACCGCGCCGGAGATACCGGGCCAAGCCGTGGGTGAAACCACCTGATGAGCGCCTCCGCACCGACGATTCTCCCGTCGGCCGCCGCGAAAGGCTGATACATAAGCCGAAACTGATCGAAGCCGTCCCGGGACACCGAGTGCAGCGAGCGCTCGAGCTCCAGGTTCTCACGATAGAGGTTCCCGATGGACTCGTCGTAGACCACAACGCGCGCGCCGTCGGTCTCAGCCTGTGAGAGGGCGATGTAGGCATTGCCCAGAAGCTCCTCTTTGCTCAGCCCGCCGGAATCTAAAGACAGGCCCACGCGACAGCCGAAGCTCACGTCCTTTGCCGGAGGCTCGTGGGGCCGCGCTATGGTCTCCATGATGCGGCGTCCGAGCAACTCAGCCGCGTCTCGGCCGGGCAGCCCGTTCACGGCAAAGATGAACTCGTCCAAGCGATCGGACTGGTACAGGTGGTCCCCGACCAGCCGCTGAAGGCGGTCTGCGGTATTGAACAACAACGCTTTCCCACGGTCCCGGGTGTCCTTGATCCGGTCGTAGGAGCGATCGAGCCTGACCACGCCGACCACCGTCCGGGCGTTTCGCCCGTTGCTCCCCTGCTGTCCTTCCAGGAGGCCCCCGATGTGCTTGTCGAACACGCGGCGAATCGGCAACCCGGTATGCGGATTCTTGTTCACGAGCTCGCGGAGCCACATGCGCTGCTCCTCGCTCTCGTGGAGTTGCCGCCTCAACTCGGCGTTTTCCCTGCGAAGTTGTTCCGCCTCTGAACCGCCGGCGACGGAGCCGAAACCTGAGGCGTTGTCCGGCGGTCCCGTCGTGTTTTCCGTGTCCGAGGTCAATCCCGGAATGCCTTTCATGCCGCCCCTACCATACACCAGTCGGCTCAGAACAGCCAGTCGAGCGACGGCGACGGCAAGCACAGAAACCGGTCCAGCTCTTCGAGAAGGTCCCACGGCGCCGCCAACTCGTCGGTGAGGGCAAGGGAGGTCGCCGGCGCCACCGCAAACCAGAGCCTGGAAAAAGCGTTGATGCTTGCCGACATCGTCGGAAGAGATGCCACGTTACCTGCTCGTGCATGGGAGACCTCACCAAGGGTCACCACGTATTCCCCGGCAACACCCGTCCAACTGCTCGATGTATCAACATATCGCGCTACCGGGTCCGTTAACCGCAGATTGAAGGAAATTTCCCCTCTTCCCGGGACGGAGGTCGGCGCGAGAGCCTTCTCCAGGTCCAGGATCCGCAACTGCCAGTACGCATAGCTCTCCCAGCGCTGTTCCATCGCCCCGTTCCGAGTCAACGTGCGCGTTCGAAACGGCTGCGAAAGGAGGTCCTGCAGCCTGACCCCCGTCGGCTCCTTCATCTGTACCGCGTAGACCTGGTCACCGAGCCCTTTCAGGAGACGCAAGAGCTCCAGAAGTTGCTCCGGCGTCTCGTAGGCGAGCCACTCGACCCGATACGGGCCGTTCTCCCCCTGCGCAACCGCCCACAGGTGATGCGTCAGCTCCCCGTCCGCGTCGAAGTAACCGAGGCCGAACCCGCCCTTACAGAAGCCCATTTCAGCGCTTGTTGCCTGCTCCGGAAGGATCGAGCAGGCCCCGTGAGCCTGCCGCCGCCGGAGACGATTGCGGTGCACCGCCTTCGCATTCTCCCGCGTCAACCGATGTGGTACGCGCGCCCGCCCCTCGACACACAGGGAAGCCGGATCAAAGGTCATGAAATGCTCGTAGCTGCCGCTGCCGAATCCCAGCCTGTTGTAGAAGCCCTGGTCGAACATGCCGAGGAAGGAGACCACCTCACCGTCCCGGGCGTCTTCGGCAAGAGCGTGGGCCACAAGAGCGCCGGCAAGGCCCTGCTTTCGTGCAACACGGCTTGTGGTTACGGCCATAACCGCCCGCATCCCCAACTCGCGGCCCAGATATCGGCAGGTGCCCGGCATAGTCGCCACCACACACTCGGGAGATCCGCGCATTTCCGCAAGCCACACGTCCGCCCCCGAGAGGAAGGTGGCAAGCGCTTCTTCCTGCCGTTTCTCTTCCTCCCCGATCCAGCCGACCTCACGCCAGATGCGCTCGGCGGCCTGCCGGTCGTCAGGGTCCCGGTACCGACGAAACGATACCGCCGGTTCTCGCTCTTTGCTCAGACTCTTCACCTTGAAGTCCACCCTCGACGGAAAGAAACCGGGGTGAGCCCCCACATTGGAGACCCACCCCGGCGATTATAGGCGCAGCCGCTATTTGTTGTATATGGGTCGAGGCGTGTAGCTGGTATGGAGGAGGGTATGAGACTTCTCTGAAAGCGGCTCGCCGAGAAATTGTTCGTACAGCTCCTTGATCGCCGGATTCTGGTGCGAGCGACGCACCTGCTGCTTGGTATCGTCGCTGTAGAGACCCTTGATGCGCCGGCGCCGCACCACGTTGGTGGTACCGTAGGGCTGCCCGCCCCCGGAGATGCATCCGCCGGGACAGGCCATTACCTCGATGAAGTGATAGGGAAGCTCCTCGCCCTTCGCCTGGGCCTCCTTCACACGGTCGAGCACCTTGTTGACGTTGGAGATGGAATGGGCGATGGCCACCCGCACTTCCGTGCCGTCGATGTCTATGGCGGCTTCGCGCACGCCGTTGAGCCCCCGGACCTCGGTGAACTCCACCGGCTCGCGCTCCTTACCGGTGGCCAGGTGATAGGCGGTGCGAAGCGCCGCCTCCATGACCCCGCCGGTGGCGCCGAAGATGGTCCCCGCTCCGGTGTAGAGCCCGAGAGCGCTGTCGGCTTCCTCATCGGAAAGCTCGGCAAAGTCGATCCCCGCCGACTTGATCATGCGGGCAAGCTCCCGGGTAGTAATGGAGACGTCGATATCCTGACTGCCGGAGGAGTACATGTTCTCATCCCGGACGATCTCGTACTTCTTGGACGTGCACGGCATGACCGAAACGTGAAAGATGTCGCTTGCTTCGAGGCCCTGCTGCTCGGCGAAGTACGTCTTGGTCATTGCGGCAAGCATCATCTGCGGCGACTTCGCCGTAGAAAAGTGCGGGATCATCTCCGGGTAGAACTTCTCCATGTAGTCCACCCAGGAGGGGCAGCAGGTGGTGATCTGCGGAAGCGGCCCATGGTCCTTCTCGGTCAGCCGGTGAACAAACTCCGTCCCCTCTTCCATGACCGTCAAATCGGCGCCGAAGTTGGTGTCAAAGACTACGTCGAAGCCGAGACGGCGCAGCGCCGCGTAGATCTTCCCGGTGGAGAGCTCTCCCGGCTCCATGCCGAAGGCCTCACCGAGGGCGACCCGTACCGCCGGGGCGATCTGCACGACCGTGGTAAGGCTCTCGTCCCTGACCGCGCGAAGCACCTTGGATGTATCGTCGCGCTCGAAGATCGCGCCCACCGGGCAGTGCGCCGAGCACTGACCGCACTTGATGCACGGGCTGTCATTGAGCGGCACGTCCGCCGCCGGCGCCATGCGCACCTCGTGGCCACGCTCGAGGAACTCCAGGGCGTAGACGTTCTGCATCTCCTGGCAGACATTCACACACCGGCCGCACTTGACGCACTTCTCCGGATTGAGCACGAGAGACGGCGTGGAATCGTCCTGCGGGAGGTCCGGCACGTCCATCTGGAAGGGCATCTCCCGTACACCGAACTCCGCCGCCAGGCGCTGCAGCTCACAGGTCTGGTTCCGCGCGCAGGTGAGACAGGTATTCGGGTGCGTGGACAGGATCAGCTGCAGGGTAGCCCGCCGTACCTCCTGAAGCTCCGGATCGTGCGTGAGGATTTGCATCCCCTCCTGCACTTCCGTCGCGCAGGCCCGGGGCATCTTGCCGGTGCCTCCAATCTTTACGACACACAGCCCACAGGCGCCCCAGGCCGGCAGGTCCGGGTGGTAACAGAGCGCGGGAATGCGCACTTTGGCCTGGCGAGCGGCCTTGAAAATGCTGGTGCCTTCGGCGACCTGGACTTCTTGTCCGTTTATGGTACAGGTAATCTTCTTCATTGCCATCTCCCGTAGCTATTGTCTCGACACGGCATCGAACTTGCAGACCTCATAGCACATACCGCACTTGATACAACGGTCCTGATCGATAACGTGGGTCTGCTTCCGCTCACCGCTTATACAGTTCACCGGGCAATTCCGCGCACAGAGCGTACATCCGATACACTTGTCGGGAAGGATGTAGTACCTCACCAGCTCCTTACAGTGACCGGAGGGACATCGTTGCTCCTCGATGTGCGCGATGTACTCGTCCTTGAAGTACCGCAGCGAGGACATGACCGGGTTCGGCGCGGTCTGACCGAGACCGCACAGCGAGGCCCGCTGCATGGCGAAGCCGATGGTTTCCATGCGGTCGAGGTCCTCCGCCGTACCCTGCCCCTTGGTGATGCGGTCGAGGATGTCATACATCTTCTTGCCGCCGACCCGGCAGGGACCGCATTTCCCGCAGGATTCCTCCACCGTGAAGCCGAGATAGAACTTGGCCACATCGACCATACAGTCGTCCTCGTCCATGACGATGAGCCCGCCCGAGCCCATGATCGAGCCGAGGTCCTGCAGGTGTTCATAATCGATGGGTGTATCGAGGTACTCAGCCTTGATCATACCGCCGGAGGGTCCGCCGCTCTGAATGGCCTTGAATTCCTTGCCGTTGGGAATACCGCCTCCCACGTTGTAGACGATGTCACGGAGAGTGGTACCCATGGGGACTTCGATGAGGCCGGAATTATTGATCTTGCCGGTCAGGGCGAAGACCTTGGTGCCCTTCGACTTCTCGGTACCGATCTTCGTGTACCAGTCCGATCCGTGGGTAATAATGACCGGAATATTGGCGAAGGTCTCCACGTTATTGATGACCGTCGGCTTGTTCCACAGACCTTTCACCGCCGGGAACGGAGGCCGCGGCCGCGGCATGCCTCGCTCCCCCTCGATAGAGGCGAGCAGCGCGGTCTCCTCGCCGCAGACGAACGCACCGGCGCCGAGGCGAATCTCTATGTCGAAATCGAAGCCGCTTCCGAGGATATCGTTGCCGAGCAGGCCGAACTCTCGGGCCTGCCTGAGGGCGATTCGCAGGCGATCTATGGCGATGGGATACTCCGCGCGTACGTAGATGTAGCCCCGGTTGGCCCCCACCGTGTGACCGGCGATGGACATGGCCTCGATCACGCTATGAGGATCACCCTCGAGAGTGCTGCGGTCCATGTAGGCTCCGGGGTCACCCTCGTCGGCGTTACACACAACGTACTTCGGGGTCTCCTCGACCTGCTTGGTGAAATCCCACTTCATCCCCGTCGGGAATCCCGCGCCGCCACGGCCGCGCAGACCAGAGGCTTTGATCTCCGCGATGACCTCATCGGGACTCATCTCGAAGAGCACCTTTTCGAGGGCCTGATATCCGTCGCGAGCGATATATTCTTCGATATTCTCCGGATCGATGAATCCGCAGTTGCGGAGCACAACCCGGAACTGCTTCTGATAGAAGCTGATGTCGTCGATGCGTGCATGCTCTTTGCTTTCCGCCTCCCGGTACAGCAATCGCTGCACGGGTCGTCCCTTCAGACACTGCTCCGAAACTATGTCGGAGGCGTCCTCCGGGCTCACCTCCACGTAGAACGACTCATCCGGCAATACCTTGACTATCGGGCCGCGCTCGCAGAAGCCGAAGCAGCCGGTCTTAACCACCTGTACGTCGCCCTCGAGCTTCTGTACCTCGACTTCCTTCTGGATGCTCCGATAGATGCCGTCGGCATTGCTGGACTCGCAGCCGGTCCCTCCGCATACAAGCACGTATTGTTTGAACGCCATTCCGTATCCTCCGTTAGCCTTCTTCGACAATGTCCGGGGCGGGTCGATCGAAGATATGCTCGTCGATCAGCCGCTTGCCGAGGATGTGCTCGCGCACGATGCTGCGGGCCACCTTCTCGTCCACCTTTCCGTAGATCACCGTCGGCATATCCGGCATACGGACCTCCACCGTGGGCTCGGCATGGTCGAGTCCCATGCTGCCGGTCTGGCGGACCATCACTTCGCTCACATTATGGTTCTGCAGCTCGTCGAGAAACGCATCAAGCGTTTCCTTTGCTCCCGCGGCAATGCCGCTGGTGCCCATGCCGACGATGATATGGATGCTCTTCCCCTCGGTCTCCCGGGTGTCGAGCTCGCGACGCTTTTGCTCGCGCATTTTCTTCAAGTCCTCAAGGCTCATCTTTGCCATGCTCATACCTCCATCGTTTCCAACTCACGTTCCTGCTCGTAGAGATACCGTCTCAGAAGGAGAACCGAATCGGCGGACTCCAGGTCCCCGAGAGCCTCCGCAAGCTCCCGACGGGATATCCGGTACGCCCCCGGCCCGCGCCTTCTGTGTATTTCCACCTCGTAGTCACCCTCGTAGAGACACATCCGCAAGAATGTCCCCGCGACGTCGCCTACCGGCGGCAGATCGACGTGATCCGGCGGGAACCGACATTCGACCGTGGTTCCCGTCCCGGGCTCGCTCTCGATATCAACGTTACCGCCGGTGGCCTCCGCGGTCTGCAGCAGAAACGGCAGGCCAAGTCCGACCCGCCGCTCCGGGTGTTTGCCCAGGCGGCTATAGAACGGGTCCCGAGCGCGCTCGAGCTCCTCCGACGTCATGCCGCTCCCGCGGTCCGTCACACGAATCCGAAGCAGGTGCCCGTCCTCTTCCCAGTCCACCCTGGTGTATGGCGAGCCCGCTTCCAGCGCATTGGCGAACAGGTCGAGCAAATAGTCACAGAGGGTGTAGTGCACTACTCCTTCCGATGACGCGCTATGATCTCCGGGAGTTTGCCCCGCGTGACCTTGCCGTAGACCTGCTCGTTCACCACGAGTACCGGTGCAAGCCCGCAACAACCGACACACCGCACCGCTTCAAGGGAGAACTCATCGTCCTCGGTGGTACCGCCGACGCCAATGTCGAGTAGGTTGCCGACCTCATCGATGAGCTCCTCCGCGCCCTTGAGGTAGCATGCGGTGCCCATGCAGACCTGCATGCGGTTCCGTCCGGGCTTGCTGGTCTTGAAGTAATTGTAGAAGGTGACCACGCCGTAGATCTTTGCAAGCGGGATGTCGAGCACCCGTGAGAGCTCCACGGCTACTTTACGCGGCACATATCCATACACTTCCTGCGTGCGATGCAGGATCATTATGAGATTACCCGGCTTGTCTTTCCACTCCTCGACGAACTGCATGAGCTCGTCCGGGAGACGCACCTCTTCCTGCGTTCCTGACTGCATTGGTCCTCCTGCGCTCCGGTACTGAGTGAGCTGATCCGGCGATTACCGGCTAATCGATACTTTTTTACTGTAACAACTCCGCCAAATATGTGCAAGTAGTCACAACGAAGTTTTCGTAATTGATTGTAGCACACGCGTTGCATATTTGGAAGTCTTCGGTTACTTTAATGGAGTAGAAGTCTGAAAAACGTGACGTGATGAACATTATATGGATACCGGATTGCACAAAGGGCTAATTCTACGTCTCGCCAAGTACCTTCGCGTCCTGCGGCAACTGAAGTCGCTGGGGTTCGTAAAGGTGTTCTCCAACAACCTCGGAGATGCTATCGGGGTAACCCCGGCGGTGGTACGCAAGGACTTCTCGCAAATCAGCATCCCCGGAAACAAACGGGGCGGCTACAACATCGACGTGCTCATAGAGGAGATCACAACCGTCCTCGGCGGGCGCGCTACCTTTCCGGTGGTCATAGTCGGATGCGGCCGTCTCGGCTCCGCGCTGTTGGATTATCGGGAATTCGACAAGGAAGGGATCCGGGTGGCCGCGGGCTTCGAGAAAGACGCCGGCAAAATCGACCGCGACGGCCGCCCCCCGGTGCTGCCGATAGAAGACCTGCCGGAGTTCGTCCGCACGCATGAAATAGAGGTCGGGATCATAGCGGTTCCCGATGAATCGGCCTCGGAGGTATTCGACCTCATGATCGGGGCCGGGGTGCGGGGGTTTCTGAACTTCACCACCGTGCAGCTCAAGTGCGGCGGCCGTTGCGATCCGGAGAACTGTGTGAATCGCTGTGTCGTTGAAAACGTCAACTTCGGCCTGCAAATAGAGAACCTGTTTTATCTAATCACGTTTCAGAAGCCGGAGAACCGGGTCCTGAGTCTCGAAGAGCTCAAGGAAAAGCACCAGCGCCGCCTCTACGGAACCGCCTAGGATCGTAGGAAACCGCCGTGTCGCAGACGATTCCGATAAGCCCGGATGATTCGCCGCCGGTCATTCTCGACCTCATCTACAAGCTCAAGGTAAAGGACGTCATGACCCGGGAGCTTCACACCCTCGGACCCGAGGTCTCTATGCGCGAAGTCCAGCGACTCATGCGCGCCAAGTACATCACCGGCGTGCCGATCGTTCAGGGGAAGCGGCTCCTCGGGCTCGTCAGCATGGACGACATCATCCAGGCGCTCGACCAGGGCTACGCGGACGATCCGGTAACCCGGCATATGAGCCGCAACCTTATCGTTCTCGAAGACGACATGCCCCTCTCCTTCGGGATATCCTATGTCGACAAGTACCAGTTCGGCCGATTCCCCGTGCTCAACCGGGAAAAGGAGCTCGTCGGCGTCGTCACCAGTCGGGACATCATCGTGGCCCTGCTCGTAGAGCTCGACCACGAGGTCCTCCGCCTCGAGCAACGAGTCACCGAACCCCGGACCTTCCACCGAAACGGCGAGGCCACCCGGGAGTTCAGTATTCGCAGCTTCGACTTCGAAAACGCCGGTCATGCCTCCACGGAGCTTCGAAAACACATGATAGAGAACGGCGTGGAACGAAAAACCATTCGCCGGGCGGCGGTGGCGGCCTATGAGCTGGAGATGAACATCGTCGTACACTCCTACGGCGGAAAGCTCTCCTTCTCCATCGACCGGAAGGAGGTGGAGATCATTGCCACCGATCGCGGCCCCGGGATAGCGGACGTGGAGCAGGCGCTTTCCGAAGGATACTCGACGGCAAACGAATGGATCCGATCCCTCGGCTTCGGCGCCGGCATGGGTCTTCCAAACGCCCGGCGGGTGAGCGACGAGTTCGATATTCGCTCTTCGGAGCAGGGCACGACTGCCCGGGCAATCATACGGCTCACGCACGGCTCGGAACAGGAAACAGAGCAGCAAGCGGAACAGCAAGCAGATAAAGGAGCAACTCCATGACCGTAAGCGAACTCGGCAGCGCTCTCGGCTACGAGTGCATTCAGGAACACTTCGAAGACGTACGGCTCCGGGACGGATACACGTCGGACCTCCTCAGCGACGTCATGGCCAACGCCCCGGAAGACAGCGTGCTCATCACCATCCAGGCGCACAAGAACACCGTCGCCGTTGCCACCTTGGCGGGGATCCGAGCCGTCGTGGTGTGCAACTCACGTCCCGTTCCCGACGACATGATAGACGCCGCGCGGGCGGAGTCGCTCGCCGTCTTTCGTACCGAGAAGAACCAGTTCCGGGTGACTACCGAGATAGCGGCGGCGCTCGATTCCGACGGGTAGATCGGGGTGGCCACGTACCGCGCCGACTGCCACCTCCATTCCTGCCTCAGTCCCTGCGGGGATCTCGAATCCTCGCCCACGGCGATCGTGGATCGCGCTACGTCTCTGGGGCTCGATCTGATAGCACTCACGGACCACAACAGCGCCCTCAACTGCCCCACCTTCGAGCAGGCGGCTTCACGCGCCGGAATAGCGGCCCTTTCGGGCATCGAGGCGACCACCAGCGAGGAGGTTCACGTCCTCTGCCTGTTCGAAAAGGCCGAGCAGGCCCTCGAGCTCGGTCGGCGTATCTACGAGGCCCTGCCCGAGGTGCCGCTCCGGCCGGAGCGCTACGGCGATCAGGTCTACGTCGATCTCGACGAGATGATCCTCGGGACGGTAGACACGCACCTGATCTACGGCTGCGCCTACTCCATGGATGAGCTTCGCGCGCTGGTGGGTGAGCTGGGCGGGTTGTTCGTCCCGGCCCACATCGATCGGACGGTGAACAGCGTCTACTCGCAGCTCGGGTTTCTGCCGGAAGGTCCCTACGATGCGGTCGAGGTCACCCGGCGTCCCTGTCCCCTCGACACCCACGGTCATACCCGAATCTCGAACTCGGACGCCCATTTTCTCGACGACATCGGCGCCCGCTCCTTCAGCTTCGAGGCGCAACAGGCGGATTTCCACGGCCTGAAGGAGGCGCTTGCTCGCGGGGCGACAAGCCTCAGTCTGTGAGCTCCCGGGGGCGTTATCGTCCTTTTCCCGCGGCCGGAAGCCCGGTATAATGCCGGCCATGGATGCTCGTTTGCTTGGACGCCTCGGAGGATTGCGCCTGCCTCGCTCACACTCCCCCGCAAGGGGCCACACCGCTGCGACGGAGGTTACCCGGGAGACTCGGAGGAGGTCTCAGAGGGGAGCAGTGACGGGTGCGGCGCTTCTCCTCTTCCTTACGTTCCTGTTACTTCCTTCTCTCTCCGCAACGGCCGCGGAATCCGGGACCCGCTATGCCGAAAGCTTCGACCTGGAGACCCTCGGCGAGGCCACGCTTCTCACGATCCGCGGCGGCTCCGCAGGAGATGAGCTGCACTACCTCCTCGTTCCCCGGGACGGGGCCGAGCCGGAGGAGATCCGCGAGCGCCACGGTTCGTCGGATATCCCGGAGAACGCAACCGTAGTGCGCACGCCGGTGCGGACGGTCGTGACGCTTTCGAGTACCTATCTACCGGCTTTTCTCGAGCTGGGGGTGGACGACCGCATCGTAGGGCACGATCGACGAAGCTGGGTATACGCGGAGGACATCCGCCGTCGTATGGAAGCGGGCGACATCGCCGAGGTCGGAGAGACGGAGAACCTCGACATGGAACTTATGCTGTCCCTCGATCCGGAAGTCGTCCTTGCCAACACGGAAGGGGAACAGGGGTCGGACCCGCGCAGGCGACTCGAGCGCAACGGCCTCACGGTGGTCTCCACCGCCGAACATCGGGAGCACACGCCTCTCGGCCGCAGCGAATGGGTGCTCGCAATCGGTGCGCTCTTCGAGCGCACGGAGGAGGCACGGGAGCTCTTCGCCGAGATCGAGGAGCGCTATCTTCGCCTTCAGGAACGCGTGGAACAGGTGACCGACCGACCGACGGTATTTCTCAACGCTCCTTGGGGCTCCTCGTGGGCCATGCCCGAGGGGGAGAATTATTCGGCGGTCTTCCTCGAGGATGCCGGCGCGGAGTACGTGTTCAGCGATCGCGGCGACACCGGCACGCTCTTCCTCGACGTGGAGACGGTTCTCGATGAGGCGGCGGAAGCCGAGTACTGGCTCAACCCCGGACAGTACGAGTCCCTTGCGGAGCTCAAGGCGGAGGACTCGAGGTTCAGTCTCTTCGAAGCTTTTCGTGAGGAGCGCGTGTACAACAACGACGCCCGAACCGCCTCCGGAGGCGGTAACGATTATTTCGAGTCGGGTTACCTCCATGCGGACCGTGTCCTCGCCGACCTCATCACCGTGTTTCACCCGGAGCTCATGGACGACCACGAGCTATTCTACTACCGCCGTCTGCGATAATCGATGACGACCACCCGGCGTTTTGCAGTACTCGGCCTCCTTCTGTTCGCTGCCTTCGCCGCGGAGCTTGTTCTCGGATCGGTCCGGGTACCGGCCACGGAGGTTCTCTCGGTCCTCACCGGCGGCGGTGCCTCACGGACGGTGTGGGAACAGATCGTGCTCTCCATCAGGCTTCCGAAGGCACTTACGGCGGTGCTTGCAGGGGCGGCGCTTTCGGCGAGCGGGCTCGAGATGCAGACGCTCTTCCGCAATCCCCTCGCCGGCCCCTTCGTGCTCGGCATCAACGCCGGGGCGAGCGTGGGCGTGGCACTGGTCGTTCTGGCAAGCGGCGGGGTCGGCGCGGCGGCGTTGCTTCCGGGATTGAATCTCGGCGTGGAGATCGGCACCGTGGGCGCCGCCATGGCGGGCGCCGCGGCGGTCATGCTCATTGTGGTCGCGGCCGCCCGGCGCGTCACCTCGGTGGTCACCCTACTCGTCCTCGGACTCCTGATCGGCTACGCCGCCTCGGCGACGGTGAACATGCTCATGCACATCAGCGCCGCCGACCGGATCCAGACCTTCGTGGTGTGGACTTTCGGCTCCTTCGGCTCGGTGGGATGGACCCGTCTGGGGGTGCTCGCCGCGGCGGTGGGGGCCGGACTGCTCATCGCCGTGATCCTGGTAAAGCCTCTCAACGCGCTGCTCCTCGGCGAAACGCAGGCGCTCTCGCTCGGCGTGCGGCCCGGCCGGGCTCGCATCCTCCTGGTCGCCTCGAGCGCCCTGCTCGCGGGTGCCGTGACCGCCTTCTGCGGTCCCATCACCTTCGTCGGGGTGGCGGTGCCGCACCTGGCACGGAGCAGACTTCGCACCGCCGATCACCGCATTCTTCTACCGGCGGTGATGCTTCTCGGTGCGATCGTGGCGCTGGTCTCGGACCTGGTCGCCGGTCTTCCGGGCCTCGACGCGCGGCTGCCGCTGAACGCGGTCACCTCATTGCTCGGCGCTCCGGTAGTCGCGGCGGCGGTGCTTCGCGCCGAGCGCCCCGACACACGGAGGGAGGCCCCATGAGCGACGGCACATCCCTGCGGGCGGGGAAGCTCACCATCGGCTATCCTCGACGCCTACCCCTTGCCACCGACCTGCACCTGAGCGCCTACGCGGGAGAGCTGGTCGCCTTAGTGGGTCCGAACGGCGTGGGGAAATCGACCTTGCTCCGGGTATTAGCGGGGCTCTCGGCGCCGCGGGCCGGCTCGGTGCGCCTCGGCGACGCCGACGTTCATCGCCTCGACCCCGCGGCGCGCTCACGGCTGGTCGCGGTGGGCCTGCCCCACCATGAAAGACCGCCGCACATGCGAGTGAGCGAGCTGGTGGCCCTGGGAAGATACCCTTACACATCATGGTTCGGCGGCCTCTCGGGCAAGGATCGCCGCTCCGTCGCCGAAGCCATGGACATCACCGGGATCGCGCACCTCGGTGAGCGCGATCTCGGCCGATTGAGTGACGGGGAGGCGCAGAAGGCGTTCATTGCCCGGGGAATCGCGCAGGCCGCGCCGCTTCTGATTCTCGATGAGCCCACGGCGTATCTCGACGTCACCTCCCGGCTCGAAATATCGCACATGCTGCGGGATCTCGCCCATCGTGAGCGCCGGATCGTGGTGTTCTCGACCCACGACCTCTCCATCGCCCTCGACACCGCCGACCGCATGTGGCTCTTCACTCCCGAGACGGCCGACGGGGAGACGGCGCCAAGCACCGGAACCGTAGAAGAGGGAGCGCCTGAAGATCTGGGATTGCGGGGTGCTCTGCGCGCGGCGTTTTCCCGGCGGGGCGTCGTGCTCGACGACGACGGTTCGCCGCTCGGAAGCGGCGCCCGGGCACGGCCCCGCCCGGTCCGCCTGCGGGGACCCGAGGGAGCGGTCATGCGGTGGACTCGCCGCGCCCTGCGCCGGGCGGGATTTGCCGAGGCCGAAGGGCCGGCAGGGCGCTCCACAGCGACCGACGGGCCGGTATACGGCCCCGCCGCGGGCGAAGCGGCGCCCATCGTCGTGATCGTAGCGGATCCCTCGCAGCCCCACTGGCGCCTCGAGACCACCCTCGAGGAGCCCCTCGGCGAGGCGGGCTCGGTGATGGAGCTGCTCTCGCACTTGTACCGGTATGAGCGGGGACCCCGCGGGTAGCCGA
>JBKHEN010000055.1:0-16253 GCA_046540795.1 Spirochaetaceae bacterium
CGCGCGGCGGCTGCTCGGACAGCTCGGATGATACCGCGCAGGCGGGGGCACCTCGCCGGCGCGGTCCTTGGATAATGGACGAGGATAGACTACAATAGATGAGGTAGCTTATGCGGTTTTTGATCGTCGAGGATGATTTCGGCAGCAGACGTCTGTTCCAGTCGTATCTCGGTCCCTATGGGCGCTGTGATGTGGTGGTTGATGGAGACGAGGCGCTCGAGGCCTTCCGTCTTGCCTGGGAAGAGAACGACCCCTACGACGCCATACTCCTTGACATTATGATGCCGCGCACCGACGGTCAGGAGGCGCTGAGAACGATTCGTGAGTACGAATCCCGGATCGGTGTGAGGGAGGCGGATGGCGTGCGGGTCATCATGACCACCGCGTTGGAAGACCCTAAGAACGTGGTGGAAGCTTACTACCGGGGCGCCGCGACCTCATATCTGGTCAAACCGATCGAGCGGGAGACGCTGCTCGCGGAGCTCGAAAAGATCGGGTTGGAGCTCGGTGCTCCCGGCGGTTAGGCGCGCCGAGGTGGAGCGGAGTAAAACGTAGTCATGGAGAACAATCGCATCCTCGTCGTAGAAGACGAGCATATTGTGGCGCTCGACATCAAGATGCATCTCCAAAACTACGGCTACGCGGTGCCCGCTATCTATGCAACGGGTGAAGAGGTTCTTGCCAACTTCGAGCTCGTTGATCCGTTACTCGTCATCATGGACATCAAGCTCCAGGGGCTTCTCGACGGTCTCGAAACGGCGCGGGAGATCAAGCGGCGCTACCGCACGCCGGTGGTGCTTCTGACGGCCCACGCCGATGAGGAGACCGTTGAGCGGGCCCGGGAAACGCAGCCCTTCGGTTACATCATCAAGCCCTTCGAAGAGCGGGAGCTCCGCACGGCCATCGTGGTGGCTCTTGCTCGCCACGAAATGGAGCAGGAAATCGTTCGACGGGAGCGGCTCTTCAATACCACCTTCAACAGCATCGGAGACGGAGTGGCGGTAGTGGATACCGAGGGCAACATCCGGCTCATGAACGCCGTTGCCGCGGGCCTGGCGGAGACGGATCCCGAGACATGTGTCGGGCGGCCGCTGTCCGAGGTTCTCCGCCTAGAGGACCGGGACGTCGATTCGAGTGAAGCGCCGGCCGACGTTGCCACCGAAGGCAACGCTCGGACGCTCGTCTCGAGCACGGGCCGACGTGTGCCGGTAGAGGCGGTATCATCGCCGTTGCTCGAAGAGGACGGGAGCACGTCCGGTACGGTGTGGGTCTATCGGGACGTCAGCGAGCGTATTGCATCGGAGCAGGAGCTGCACGATAGCCGTGAACAGTTGCGCCATGCGCAGAAGATGGAAGCGGTGGGTCGGCTTTCCGGGGGGATCGCCCACGATTTCAATAATCTGCTGACGGTGATCCTGGGATATACCCGCATTCTCGCGGAGGAGCTGAAGGATGGGGCGTCCGCGGATCCCGACAGCCTTGTACATGACGTCGAGGGTATCGAGAAAGCGGCCCGCCGGTCGGTGTTGTTGACGCGACAGCTTCTTGCATTCAGCAGACGACAGGTGCTCGAACCGTCGCGGATGGATCTCAATGAGATGGTCCGCGACCTGGAGAAGATGCTGGGCCGTCTCATTACGGAACGGATACGCCTCCAACTGAGCCTCAAAGCGGATCCCGCCTGGGTTTACGTCGACCCCGGTCAGATGGAACAGGTGTTGATGAACCTGGTGGTGAACGCACGTGACGCGATGGAGGATGGAGGGGGCATCTTCATCCGGACCCACACCCTCGACCTGGACGCTCCCGTGGGCACGGACACCGGTCCCGCCGAAGCCGGCCGGTGGATTTGCCTGGAGGTCGAAGATACCGGATGCGGAATGGATGAGGAGACCCGGGAGAAGATATTCGATCCGTTCTTCACTACCAAGGACCCGGGTATGGGAACGGGACTCGGACTGTCGACGGTATACGGTATCGTGAGGCAGACCGGCGGATACATCGATATCGAGTCGGCACCGGATCGGGGGACAACGTTCCGGATCCTGTTGCCTCCGGATACCGGCGGGGAGAGTCACGAGCAACCGGTCGTCGCGCCGGCGGGAAGTTATGCCGGAAGCGAGCAGGTGCTGCTCGTAGAAGATGACGACCACACACGGTCCCTGCTCTCGCGAGTGCTGCGTGACAACGGCTACACGGTACTCGAGACCCGGAGCGGGGGTGAGGCGTTGCTCATCGCGGAGGATGCGAGCGCGAGCTTTCACATGCTCATCACCGATCAGGTGATGCCTCACATCACCGGGCTCGATCTCGCCGGACGCATCCGGCAGCATCGGCCGGAGATCGGCGTGCTCATTCTTTCCGGTTATCCGGAAGAGTCCCCGAGACAGGAGGAGCTGCCGGAGGGCGCCCGGTTTCTATCCAAGCCCTTCGAGCCCGACGACTTGCTCAAAGCCGCTCGGCAGGTACTCGACCGATAGAGCGGCTCGTTCTTCTTTCCGCTAATCTACGGCACAATGAGGCGATCATGGAACGAGACTACGTGAGAAACTTCTGTATTATTGCGCATATCGACCACGGAAAGTCGACGCTCGCGGACAGGCTCATCGAGCGGGCCCGGATCATCGATCAGCGTGAGTTCAAGGACCAGCTGCTCGATTCCATGGACATCGAGCGGGAGCGCGGGATCTCCATCAAGTCTCACGCGGTGACCATTCCGCACCGGGCTACCGACGGGAACGTGTACGAGCTGAACCTCGTGGATACGCCGGGGCACGTGGACTTCTCCTACGAGGTATCCCGAGCGATTGCTTCCTCGGAGGGAGCCCTGCTTCTCGTCGACGCGACCCAGGGCGTGCAGGCGCAAACCCTTTCCAACATGTACATGGCTCTCGAGCATAATCTCGAGATCATCCCCGTCATAAACAAGACCGATTTGCCCGGGGCAATGATCGAGGAAACACGACACCAGATAGAGCACGATCTCGGCCTCGACCCGGGTGCCGCCGTAGAGATTTCGGCCAAGACCGGCGCCGGCATCGATGAGCTACTGGAGGCCATCGTGATCCTCTTTCCGCCGCCTGCGGGAGACCCAAGCGCGACGCTTCGAGCCAGAGTTTTCGACTCCAACTATGATCCCTATCGGGGCGTCATTGCGCACCTGCGTATCGTAGAGGGAACCCTTTCGGAGGGCGACCGTGTGAGGATCTGGTCCAATCAGGCGGAATACACGGTGGAGGAGGTCGGCCGGTTTCGTATCGGGCTGTACCGTGCGAACACCCTCTACGCCGGTGACGTCGGGTATCTCATCGCCGGTATCAAGACGATCACCGACGTGAAGGTAGGGGATACCATCACCGACGCGGAGCGGCCCTGTGCGGAGCCCCTTTCCGGATTCCGGGAAGCGAAACCGGTAGTCTTCTCCTCGGTGTATCCCACGGATGCGGACGAATACGACGAGCTCGCCCGGGCCATGGAGAAGCTCAAACTGAACGACGCCTCCTTCGTTTTCGAGAAGGATACCTCCGCCGCCCTCGGATTCGGCTTTCGTTGCGGTTTTCTCGGCTTGCTCCATCTCGAGGTGGTGCAGGAACGGCTGGAACGGGAGTTCGACCTCGGCATTATACTCACCGCCCCCAGCGTCCGCTATCGAATCAAGCTCCGCGACGGCAGCATGATACAGGTGGAAAACCCGCAGGACTTTCCCGCGCAGACGGAGATCGAGCAGGCCGAGGAGCCCTACATCCGGGCCTCCGTCATCACGCCGGACAATTATCTCGGCACGATCATCACGCTCTGCACGGATAAACGCGGAACCCAGGAGGACCTGCGGTATCTGGATGAAAAACGGGTGGAGCTCGTCTTTTCCATGCCGCTGGCGGAGGTCTTGTTCGACTTCTACGACAAGCTGAAATCGGTGAGCCGCGGCTATGCGTCGTTGGATTACGAGATCACCGACTATCGGCCTACGAACCTCGTGAAGCTGGAGATTCTGGTTAACGGTAAGCCGGTGGATGCCCTTGCCCAGCTCGTTGTGCGGGAACAAGCGGAAGCGCGGGCGCGACAGATCTGTCGGCGTCTCAAGGACGAGATCCCGCGGCATCAGTTCAAGATTCCCGTCCAGGGCATGGTCGCCGGAAACATTATCGCTCGGGAGACGGTACCTGCGCTCCGCAAGGACGTGACGGCCAAGTGTTACGGCGGAGATATTACACGGAAGCGAAAGCTGCTCGAGAAGCAGAAGGCGGGAAAGAAGCGAATGCAGATCGGCGGGAACGTGGAGGTCCCCCAGACGGCCTTTCTTTCGGTATTGAAGTCCGAGGAGTCCTAACCGCGGACTCGGTGGAGCAAAAGCAGTGCACGCCGAAGGCGATCGCGGTAGGAGAGTGCGGATAGCAGCACCCGTCCGAGGAAGGCACGCGTCGGTGCCGGCGCGTCGGGAAAATCCAGGTAAACATAATCGCAGCGGTCGAGGAGCGGCATGAGACGCTCATAATGCCCCTCGGCGACGCGCTCCGCGGTTCCGGCCGTTTCGAGGGCGGGGCGAAGCTCCGCGCAGAGCTCGTCGATCCGTTCTCCCTCGGATTCGAAGACGGCCTCGACGGCTTCCGTGGCGCGGATCGTATGCGGGGTGTCTTGGGGCGTGGCGCCGATCGCGCCGGCCTCGGGGGCGCCGGCCCCCGGGGCGCCGGTGGGCAGCCCGTGGTCCGGGCTAAGATCATAAACGGCTCCGGCCTCACGGACCACCGACTGCAGCTGCTCGGCGTATGAGAAGAGGACCGTGTCCGTCCGGACGCTGCGCCCCCGCTTGTCCTCCTGCCGGATGAGCGGCCGGGAGAGCGCCAGGTCGAAGAAGGGGCTCGGATCGGTGCGGGTGCGGCGCAGGAGGTTGAGGGTGTGCATCGGTGCGCCCCTGGCATGGGTGCGTTCGAGGTCGTAGGCGAAATCGAGTCCCATGAGGTATACCGGTTCACCGCCCAGCCGCCGTGCCAGGTGCACCGCCAGGACTCCGACGCTCCCGAGCGGCGGGACCGACATGGGACGGACGCGGCTCTCGTCGAGTCGATCCAGAAGGATCGTGGAGGCGAACCGCGAGGAGACGAAGCTCAACCGCTCCGGTGCCACGGCGTGCGTCGACCCGGGGTAGGCGCTCAGGTCACAGATCAGCTGCGTGGGGCAGTCGGGGCGGGACAGCGGCGTCCCGAGAAAGTCGGCGGCGTTCGCCTGCTGGGACTCGACGGCAAGCACGAGATCCGGCGTGACGCCTCTTGCTGCAAGAGGGGCCGCTGCGGTGTCGACGGCGAGGATGCGTAGGTGCCGGCGCCGCGGGTGACCGTCGGGGGGAAGGAGGGCGACCTTCTCGTCGAGCGACGGACCGGCGCCGACGACGACGGTGGGAACGCGCCGGTAGAGCGTCTCGGTCGGTGTTGCCGTCGGTACCAACGGCAGATTGCGCAGGACGTTTCGAATCCACAAGCGGCCCATCTGCACTCTCGTCATGGTGTTCTGCCAGTAGATGCGAATCTCCCGGTCGATGTGGGATTGCAACGCACGGTAACGCTCGGCCTGCAGGCCGAATCCGCCGGAAAGGGTGACAAGCCGCGTTCGACGCGGTCTCCTGCGTAGCAAGCTCTGCACGGTTTGCTCGAGCTCTTCGGCCGACGGCGCGAGGAGGAGCACGAGCCGCGGGTCCTGTTCCGCGAGGTGCCCGAACTCTTCCTCGGCGGCGCGCCGGGTGAGCTCCGCGAGAGAGGAATCGAACTCCACCGCGAGCACGACGGTGTCGGCGGGCGCGGCGTCGAGGAGCTCAGCGATTCCGTAGCCCAGGAGGGGAGAGGCGGCAAGGATCAGCGTTCCGGGGTCCGGTCGTGCCGCCGTCGCCCGACGCACGGCGCCGGCGCGGGGGCCGTGCGGCGTGTAGAGACGACGATTTCGATAGAAGACCTGGTATCCGTCCGAAGCCGGTTCAAGACGCGGCTTCTCTTCGGTCATGAGTTTCCGCGTACGATCCGGGAGAAAGCGCGAGCGAAGTTGTCCTCGTAGTACTGCGGATCGAGGAGAACCCGTTGAAGCTCCTCGGACTGATACTGCTGTACCAAGTTGGGATAGTAGCTGTCGAGAAAAGCGACCGTATCCTCGCTTGACTCACGCTCCTCGGCAAGCTCTAACACCACCACCGCGTTACGCAGTGCGACAGGTTGTGAGACCTGGTCCTCCTCGAGGGCGAATGCGGTCCGGAAAAAATCCTCGCTGAAGGCCGCCTCGGCGAGCGCATCGGATCCCTCCGCATTTACTCGGGTGAAGACCGGCACGTTGCCGTAGTTGATGGGGAAAAACCCGGTGTTCCGCACGGAAGCGTCGCGGTCCTCCGCGGCTCCTTCGAAACCGGAGTCCCGGGCCTCCGAGGCGAACGCTTCGGCCTCTTCGTTCATGTATTCCTCGAGTCGGTCCCGCTCATAGTCCTGTAGGTACTCTATGACCCGCTCGATGTCGGAGTCGCTCTCGGAGTCCAACGGCTGTGTGGCCTCGTTTACCCGATAGATGACCCAGCCGTTCTCCGTTTCCAGGACCGAGCTCAAGGTGCCCTCGGATGCCTCGAAGACCTCCTCGAGGCCTTCGGGATCCTCGAAATCCCGCTCCAGCTCGTAGTAGTAGCGGGTCCCCATATCGCCACCGTTCTCGGCGTGTTTGTCCGCCGAGTGGGCACGAGCCATCTCCTCGAACGTGTTCTCCCGCTCGGCGATTTGCTCACGGATCCGCTCGGCCTGCGACCTCCCCTCGCCGACGGTGATAACCGAGAGATCGACACGACGAAACAGCTCCTCGTTCTCCCGGGCAAAGCTTACCGCGGCCTCTCTCGGAAACTCATCATAGCTGAACGCGACGAAACGGAACCGACGCTCCGGATCGCCCATAGCCTTTATGAAATCCGTTTCCGGCTCCCCTGTCTTGAGATTCTGCAGCTTGTCCTCAACGTAGCGTTGCTGGATGAGTTGTTCCCGAAGAAATTCTCTGAGGTTGAAGCGCTCCTCGCCGGAAGTGTTGCGATAGCGTTCGGCGCTGAAGCGACCGCCTTCCTGGAACTGCGGTTGTTGAGCAATCTGACGGTCCACCCGGCTCTCGGACACTACGATATCACTCTGCTCGGCCTCATACATTATGGCCGTGTGAAAAAGGGTCTGATTGAACGCTTGACGCCAGATTTCGCGCATCTGCGTTTGGGGGTCGGTGTCCTGGTCTTGCTGTTCCTGGGCTTGTTGCGCGACCTGTTGATACTGCCGGGCGAAATAATTCCCGGGAGCAAACGCGATCTCCTCTCCGCGATAGTTGCCGAAGACGATCCGCTGTGAGCCCCCACGGGCCGTTTGGGTCACGAGCGGCGCGCCAACGAAGGCGACGATGACGATGACCAGTATGATAACACTGAATAGGTAGAGAAAGGGACGCCGGGACGATATGGTGCTTCGGGGCTCCGCGTCCTTTCCACCCCGTTTGTGCTTGTCGGCTGCCATGGGTAGGGAACGTAGCAATTCCCGGCAGCCTTGTCAATTCGCCTCTCGAGCCCACTTGACAGTCTGGGGCGATGTCCCTATATTGTGGCCTCGAATCCTACACGGGGGCGTGGCGAAGTCGGTTATCGCGCCGGCCTGTCAAGCCGGAGGTCGCGGGTTCAATCCCCGTCGCTCCCGTAGCTTCGCATGCTTGCGAGGCTTTCCGGGCTGTAGCGCAGTGGCTAGCGCGCACGGTTCGGGACCGTGAGGTCGGCGGTTCAAGTCCGCCCAGCCCGATATACCTTGCTCCAGAGCAATGAGTTGGAAGCCCGCCGCTCGGCGGGTTTTCTTTTGTGGTTCCCCTCTATTCGTGCTACACTACTATGGGTGGGCGGAGACGTAAGCGGGCGGGGTCATCCGGCACAGGTAAACGGCCCGCGGAAGTGCCTGTTATAGTTTGTGCACCGGTGCGCCGAGAATGGTAACAGGAGAAGTGCGCGAAAAGGGGCATATGCACACACGAGGCCGATTCCTGAGTGTTCTCTTTCTCTGTTGCTTCATTCCGGTCGCAGCCACAGACGAAGTCGTTCACGTCATACGCGAGGGGGAAACCCTCTACGGCATCTCTCGAGAATACAATGTTCCCGTTTCCGCGGTGCAGGATGCCAACGAAATACAGGATACTTCCGACATCGCCGAGGGTGTGGAACTCGTCATCCCTTCGGTCTATGAGGTGCAAAAGGGAGATACCTACTACAGCATTGCCCGCACCCACGGGCTGTCCGTGGATGAGCTGCTCGAACTGAACAAACGGTCCGCCTCTAACGTCCTGAAGACCGGAGAGACGCTCTACGTCCCCGATGAGGGGGAGGAACCACCGAAGGCAAGCGACGATGAGGACTCGGGGCGGAGAGAGAATCGTGCGGACGGTGAGCAGCCGTTGCCTGCGCAGCAGGTGGGCGTGCTGGACGGAGAGAACTACTGGCCGCACCCGGGAAGTCGGGACCGCATGGACGGCAAGCTTCCGGGAATGGTCATCCACGGTTCCACCGGTGACGAAGTGAAGTCCATATCGACGGGACGTGTAATATTTGCCGGACCATATACCACCTTTGGCCGCGTGGTCATGGTGCAGAGCGCTACGGGCCACGTCTACGTGTACGGCGGTAATCGTAGTTTGTCGGTGTCCGTCGGCGATCTCGTGCGCCCCGGAACACGGCTCGGGGAACTCGGTGAGGCGCCGGATGACATGGCTTCGAGACTGTACTTCAGCGTGTGGAAAAACGACTCGTTCGTGGATCCCGCACACGCCCCGCGGAGCTAACGGGTATGGATAAGCGTCAATCGGTCAGGGCTCTTCGAGAGCAGTTGCAAGCGCACGGTCGCAGGCACGTGGACTCCAGCGAGGTGGATCCCCTCGCATACTATCTGCGCCAGATAGCCGGCTTTTCGCTATTGACCCTGGAGGAAGAGAGGGATCTAGGGCGCCGTATCCAGTCCCTGCGGGAGGAGCTACACGATATCGAGGCTCTGCCTGAGGAAGAACGGGATACGCCCGAGACGGCTTCCCGGAAACAACAGCTGGAGGATGAACTCCGAAGACTGAAGAATCGGATGATCAATGCCAACCTCCGGCTGGTGGTCTCGGTTGCAAAGAAATACCAGCACCGGGGCCTGAGCCTCCTCGATCTCATCGATGAGGGCAACATCGGTCTCATCGAGGCGGTTGAACGCTTCGACCACAACAAGGGTTGCCGGTTTTCGACCTACGCCACTTGGTGGATCCGTCAGGCTATCGTGAAGTCCCTTGCCGACAAGGGTCGGACAATCCGCATCCCGGTTCACATGCTCAATACCATTAAGAAGTACTATTTCATAGCCAAAGAGCTCACCCAGGAGCTCGGGCGCGACCCGGCGCACGCGGAACTCTCCGAATACATGAATCTCTCATCCGGGAAGGTCAAGCAGATAGTACAATTGTCGCAGGACACCACGTCCTTGGACATTACTGTGGATGAAGACAATTATACCCGTCTCTCCGACTTGATCGAAGACGAAAACTCGATCGGGCCCTTCGACATGGTGTACCATATCTCCCTTCAGGACAGTATCAACGCCGCGTTGCGCCAGCTCTCACGGCGCGAGATGCGGATCATCGAGCTTAGGTTCGGCCTCTCGGGCGACGGGCCGCTGACGCTGGAGGAAACCGGCAAGGTTCTCGGCATCACCCGGGAGCGGGTGCGTCAAATTCAAGAAAAGGCAATCAATAAGCTCAGAAACTCTGCGGTGATGCAGGAGTTCCAGCATTGAGGCTGTCCGCCGGAGGAAGAACCGATATTTCCCGGCTCTTTATCTCGTCGTCCTGGAAGACGAATCGCGCGGACACGTAGGCACCGTCGAGCACATGCGGCAGCCAGAGCTTGTCATCCTCCCACATTTGCTCGTAGGGAATCGCGTCGATGGGACACCAGAACGGGTCCGCCTCATCGGTAGCCACGACCGTGCCGGTGTAGCCCGCCGCAAGAAAGACTTCCCCATAGAGTGAATACCCGTCGGTGAAGACAAAGGACAGATCCGCTCCACGGCGAAGCGTGTGCGGCCGTATTCCGACCTCCTCCTGGGTTTCGCGGATGGCCGCGTCTAGGTAACTCTCTCCCTGCTCGAGCCGCCCGCCGGGTCCGTTGATCTTGCCCATCCCGAGTCCCCGTTTCTTGCGAATCAGCAGTAACTGCGCGTCCTGTCGCACGAACACGATCACTGCGTGATCCACCGGGCGCCACGTGCTCCAGTCGATGCTGTATACGTTTGCTTCATTCACCTGCGTCACCATCCAAGTTGCAAGGAGAATATGAAAAGTGCTACCTTTTCGTCAAATACACGGGCCGACCGCGTCGCTGCCGCAAGAGGGGTATGTAGTATATGTTTGGATTCGTTGTAATCGCCATAATAGCTGCACTTGCATTTGCCGGAATCAATTACGTCGGCGTGAAGCGCCTCGATACCGGTACCGAGTTGATGCAGGAGATCGCCGGCGCCATTCAGGAAGGTGCCGACGCCTTCATCAAGCATGAGTACAAGCTCATTTTCAGCATTGCCGTGTTTATCGCCGTAGGCCTTGGGATTCTCGTTTCCTGGTACACGGGCGTCGCTTTCCTCCTGGGAGCTACCATGAGCGCCAGCGCGGGGTGGATCGGTATGAAGATCGCCACGTTGGCCAATGTTCGCGTTGCCAACAGGGCTCGAGAGTCCGGGGACCTCGGGAGCACGTTGCGAGTCGCCTTTCGCGGAGGCAGCGTGATGGGCCTCAGCGTGGGAGGATTCTCGCTCCTCGGTCTGGTTCTCGTGTATTTCGTGTTCGGCATGCTTCTCGGCCAGACCGATCCCTCCCGGCTGACGGTGGAAGTGAACTGGCTCGGGGTCAACTATATTCCCTTCACCATGAGCGTTTCGGGATACGCGCTCGGGTGTTCAGTCATTGCCATGTTCGACCGTGTGGGCGGCGGTATCTATACCAAGGCGGCGGACATGGGCGCGGACCTCGTCGGTAAGACCGAAGCCCACATCCCGGAAGACGACCCGCGTAACCCGGCAACCATTGCGGACAACGTCGGCGACAACGTAGGGGACGTAGCCGGTCTGGGCGCGGACCTCCTGGAAAGCTACGTGGGGTCGATCATTTCGGCGGTGGTTCTTGCGTCCTACATGTTCCATCTACGATTGGAGACTGCCCGAGAGCTCACCCCGGAGCTGGTGCGGAAGATGATGGACTTTCCCATGTTGTTTGCCGGCATCGGCATTGTGGGATCGATCCTCGGTATCCTGGTGCTGGTCTTGAAGCGGAAGTCTTCGGGGAAGCCGCATCGGGAGCTCAATACGGCGGTTTTCATCTCCGCCGGGCTGACCTTGGTCGCCACGGGAGTTCTCTCCTGGTTTTACTTCGCCGGAGAGAACGTTGCGGAGATCGACTTTCGCCTCGGGCCGCTGTCGCCGTGGATTGCCGCTATCATGGGGATCATTTCGGGTATTGTGATCGGGCAGCTGGCGGAGTACTTCACCAGCTACGATTACGGTCCGACCCAGACGATATCGGAAGCGTCTCGGGAAGGAACCGGCCTCACGATTACTCAGGGCATGGCGGTCGCTATGCGCTCGGTGTTCTTCCCCATTATTGTTTTGGCAATTTCCGTCATCGCCGCCAGCGCCGTGGCCGGTCTATACGGCGTGGCAATGGCGGCGCTCGGTATGCTTTCCTTTGTGGTTACCACCGTATCCGTGGACACCTATGGACCGATAGCGGACAACGCCGGAGGCATCAGCGAGATGTCGGCACTTGATCCGTATGTGCGCGAGATCACCGATGAGCTCGACTCGGTGGGAAATACCACCGCCGCTATTGGAAAGGGCTTCGCCATCGGCTCCGCGGCGCTTGCGGCACTGTCCCTGTTTGCGTCGTACCTCTATTCGCAGGCCGGACCGGCCGACGACATCAACACGTTCGAACTTGTGCTTAACATCATCTCCCCGCTCACGCTGGCAGGCGGTCTGGTGGGGGCGGCGCTTCCCTATCTCTTCTCGGGCATCCTGATCGACGCAGTCGCCAAGGCGGCACGAAAAATGGTTCAGGAGGTCCGTCGACAGTTTCGGGCGGATCCGAAGATACTGAGTGGAGAGACGCGCCCGGATTACCGTAAGGCCATAGAGATCTCCTCCGCGGGCGCGCTGGCGGAGATGAAAACGCCGGCGTTGATTGCCGTGCTTGCGCCGATCGCCGGCGGGTTTCTGCTCGGCACGCAATTCGTGGGCGGGCTGCTGATCGGGACCACCCTGTCGGCCATTATGCTTGCCCTATTTACGGCCAACTCCGGGGGTGCCTGGGACAATGCAAAGAAGTACATCGAGCAGGGCCATCACGGCGGGAAGGGATCCGACGCGCACTCCGCGAGCGTGGTTGGTGACACCGTCGGTGATCCGTTGAAGGATACCGTGGGGCCGTCATTGGACATCCTGATCAAGATCATGGCGACGATCGCCCTGATTACGGTTTCGGTGTTCGGCAAGTACAATCTTCTCGGGCTCTTCCAGTGATGCCATGACCGAGCGAGAGGACCTCACCGCCGAGGAGCTGGTCGTTCTCATTTTGAAAAAGCGCAGAGAAATGGAGCAGCGCGGAGAACGTCCCGAGCGGGTGGTCCTCTCCATGGCCAACTATCGGAAGATCCTCGACTATCACGCGCACCTCGGTGAGTTGCCGGCGCGGCACATCGACTACATCACCCGGGACACCATTTTCAACTTGCCCGTCTACATCGACGAAGGCACGCCGTGCGACGTCGATTAGCTGTCCGCTAAGCTATCGGCCCGCCTCCGACGGTGGGAAAGCCGCCGAAATAGTGGCCTCCGGGACGACGGCCGCCGAATCCGGATGCGTCGAGAAGGAGTTCCGGAACGACCGCCAGCAACGTGCCGTGGAGCGCGGCGGCCACGCCGCCGGGAGCGGCGGCACCCCGAAGTGCGGCGGCCGCCTCGCCGGCGGTGGGTGCCTCGGCGCCGGCGCCCCCGATCGGAACGTTCTTGGCAAGGAGACGTTGTGCGAGCGAGGGCTTGACTTCCGGGTAGTGGCGCTGCCGCACCCGTTTGGCGCCGAGTCGCTCGGCGAGCCACGAGACCGCAGCCGGGAGGCCGCCGAGCTCATCGACCAGCCCCACTTCCCGTGCCGCCTCGCCCGACCACAGGCGTCCGGCGGCAATCTGCTCCACGGCGTCGGGGCTCATGCCTCGGGCCTCGGCAACTCGCGTGAGGAAATCCTCGTAGACCCGCTGAACGCGCTCGTCGAGAATCCGATAGTCATCGCGGCTCAGACGGCGAAACGGGCTGGCGAGCTCCGCATGCGGAGCCGTCTCCACCGTATCGGTAGCAATCCCGTGCCGCTTCAAACCTGCGGTCAGGTCAAACGCGACGGTCAGAACCCCGACCGAGCCGGTGAGCGTATCGGGCTCGGCAAAGATTCGCTCCGCCTCGCACGCTATCCAGTATCCGCCGGAGCCGGCGACGTCCCCCATCGAAACGACGAGCGGCTTCTTGCCGCGGAGATAGGCAAGCTCGGTTCGGATGCTTTCGGACGCGAGAACTGCGCCACCCGGTGAGCTCACCCGCAGAACGACGCCGGCGGTCTTTCGGTCGTCCGCAAGACGGCGCACGTCTAGTGAAACGGTGCGATCGCCCACGCAATTGCCGAGCAGCGGATGTCGTCGCGATTCTCCGTCACAGATCGCACCAT
Organism: Spirochaetaceae bacterium; assembly: GCA_046540795.1. GTDB lineage: Bacteria > Spirochaetota > Spirochaetia > DSM-27196 > PWMO01 > JAAAOH01. The sequence goes on from JBKHEN010000055.1 coordinate 13,768, forward strand.
GCAGATAGAGCACCGCTATCCGTGGTCCGCGGCGGCCGAAGCGCCCCTTGAGCCGGGGCGTACGGCACTTCTGCTTCTCGTCTTCGAGGCGCCGCTCGAGCTCGCAGAGGGTTGCCGTCTCGGTCATCCAACCGTGTTCCACCGCTTGTTCCGCCGGCAGCACGTGGCCGGAGGCGAGGACATCGAGATCGCTCGTCTCCTTGGATAGCGCCGCCGCGACGGTTTCCCGGAAGCGTCGGTACGCCCGATCGAGGTACTCATAATGCTGCCGGCGGTTTGGCGGATCGAGGGAATCGGTACGCAGGCCGTCGGCAGCGCTCTTGTATTCGCCGCGCCGAATGACGACCGCCCGGCCCCCGAGGCGCTCGAACCATTTCCGCGGGAAAAAGAACCGGCGGGAGAAGCCGAGCACGCGTAGCTCCCCCGCGGGATGGAGCACTCGCGTCCGGCATGCGGAGGCGAGATACAGCGCGACGGTGTCGCAGTCCTCGCAAAAATAGATCAGGTGCTTGCCGGCTGCGGCAAGCCCTTCCAACGCTGCGCGGATGCTCTCCGCCGCGGCAAGGCCGCCGGGCTCGAAATCCGGGCGGTGCTCTATCAATACCGTGGACACGCGTCTCGAGGCCCGCAGCCGGGCGACCAGCTCAACGAAACGGTCGTACCGGAACTGCGGTCGTCCGCGTCGCCCTACCGGTAGTGTTTCAGCTCCGGGACCGTCACGATAGGATCCGGCAAGTAGTATTCGCGTGTACGTCATGGAGAATGCTCCTCTAGTGCAGTCGGCAGATGATTTTCATGTACGATTTCGGCTCGTCCGCGAGCAGCGTGAGCGCCTGCGGGAGGCTTTCCGGCTCGAGTACCAGGGAGATGAGCTCCTCATAGGCCGCTCCGTGTCTGCGGATAAACCCGGCGGCCTCGGCGAAGAAGCCCTGCGTTCGCACCGCGCCTCGAACCTCGACGGAATTGGCGATGAGGGCATTCACCGGAAGCATCGAGTCGGGATGGTGACCTGTGAGGAGCAGCCGTCCGCCGGGGCGGAGAACCGACGGTGCGGTCAATACCACCTCCGTATCCTCGCTTACCACCACGGCCGCGGCCGCATAGTGTCGACGGGTTATCCAATGTACCTGTTCGCCCACGAACTCTCGTAGCGGGTTGCACGTATCGCGTATGCCGAGGCTGCGCGCAAGCTCGAGTCGCGCCTGCACAACGTCCACCAGGATCGGTCTACATCCCGCCTCGGCGACCGCGAGAGCGGTCACGATGCCCAGAAAGCCGGCACCGAAGATCACGATGTAGGCGTCTTCGGCGCTTCGCATCCTCTCGCCGATCTCTTCCGTGGCTTGCGCCGCCAGCGACAGCCCATAGGCGGTTTCGGGGACGCATGCCGCCCGGTCGTCCGACAGGTCCTCGGGGGCGGGCAGGAGCAACGGTGAAGACACCGGCATCCAGGAACGCATTCCACCGTCGCGATCGCGGCCGAGCAGACCGGGGGCATAACATCGTTCCCGTTCTCCCGCGACACATGCACGGCAGATGCCGCAGGGAATGCTCTGGGAGATGACTACGCGCCGTACCGGCGTGAGCGCCCCGGAGCAGGTTTCCACCACGCCGAGCACGTCGAGGCCGGGTATTCGGGGATAGCGCTGATCCTGGTAGTCGCCGCGGTACACGTGAAGGTCGGAGGGGCCGATTCCGGCGGCCAGTACCCGAACGAGGCACTCGCCTTCGGCGGGATCGGGCGGATCGTAGTCCGTGACTTCCGCCTGCTGCGGCGCGCGAATGACGAGAGCGCTCATGAGCCTAGAAACCGAAACCGTTCATGTCCAGATCCCGGGTAGCGTCCTCGAGGCGATCCCGGGTCTTCTCTTCGAGGCGCCGTCGCTCGTCTTCCGCGAGTCGGCGTGAGCGTTGCTCGAGCTCCCGGCGTTTGCGGGCTACCACCTCCCGACGGTCCTCGAGCAGGCCTCGTACATCCTCGAGCTCGCCGCGAATCTCCCGGGCACTCTCGAGCTCGGGGTCGAGACCGGCGAGCCGCTCGTTTACCTGTTCCTCCAACTCCCGTCGCGCCCGGGCGAGGTACTCGTCCCGTCGTTCTTCGAGCTCCCGAGCAACGCCCGTCCGCAGAGCCTCCTCGGCGTCGGTGGACAGCTCTTCGAGCTCGAAGCCGCCCTGGGAAATGCTCATCCGGGCGTCGGCGGTGAGGCTGTCGAGCTCGGCCAATGCCGACTGTAAGCCTTGTAACGCCGGGTTATCGGTGGATACCTGCCCGAAATTCAGGTCGGACAACTCCACGTGGGTCGTCGAGACTGCCCTACCGCCGCGGGTGAGGCGAAGGGTGGCATCGAACCGGTAATCCGAACGGAACGTGCCGAGCTCGGGAATCTCCGGAGATCGGAACGGTAAACCGGCGCCGGTGACCCGGGTGAGGAGCTCATCGGGGCCGGAGCCGTCCTCATCGTTGTGACCCTTGCCATCGCCGTCAC
>JBKHEN010000056.1:0-16179 GCA_046540795.1 Spirochaetaceae bacterium
CGGCGGGCCGATGGGCGAGTGGACGGCGGGCCGACCGGGCGTCGATAGGCGAGTCGAAAGGGTTGACCGCTCAATGCGTTCACACTACCTTCAAGGGGTGACAGGAAACTCGATCATCCGCAAACCGCTCCCGTACCGTCAGTTCAACGCAGCGCTCATTCTCATCGGCATTAACGTCTTCGTTTTTTTCGTGAATCAGATAGCGCCGCAAACGGTCTTTCTGGTCGCCATGAATCCCGCGGCCGTTATGGATCGCGGGCTGTTCTGGCAGCCGTTCACCTACATGTTTGCCCACGCGGGCATCACCCACATCCTCTTCAACATGCTCGGCATCTTCTTTTTCGGAACCCAGGTGGAGGCACGGCTGGGAAGCTATGAGTTCCTGCTCTTTTTCGGGCTCACGGGGCTGCTGGCCGGGCTCTTTTCCCTGGGCTTCTACATGATGACCGGCAATGCGGGTGTGATTCTCCTCGGCGCCTCGGGAGCCGTGTTTGCGGTGCTTCTGGCCTTTGCCACGCTGTTTCCGGACGCAATGATCTACCTCTTCGGAATCATCCCCGTTCGGGCGCCGATTCTCGTCATCGGGTATACCTTCATAGAGATATACTCGCAGGTGGGCGGCGCCGGCGGGAACGTGGCCCACTTCACCCATCTGGCCGGATTCTTCTTTGCTTTCCTGTACTTCGTGATCCGCCTGCGCATCAACCCGATTCGTGTCTTCCTCGAGGACATGCGCTCCTAGCCGAACCGGCACAAGGACCGCCTCGGATGCCGTAGAGCCCCTTTGGCGCCGCCTCGCCGGGACCGATACTAGGACCGTGCCGATTCTTCCTTTCCGATACACCGCCGTATTCTTAATCGCGGCTCTTGTGCCGGCCCTGTCTCCGATCCCCGGCGTGGAGGCCCAACAGCGCGATCGCAGCCCCGAGCTGTTCACCGAGCCGTTCTGGGTTGACCTCGAACCGCCGGTGGGGCGGGAAGGGGAGAGCTATCCCCTCCTGCAGGAAGAGGCGGTGGATCTGCTGCTCGAGGAGGCCCGCTACGTCTTCTCGGCGATAATCTACGGGTTCCGCTTCCGCTACGTCCCGGGAGACAGGGCGCGCGAGATGGCCGAGGAGTTCGATCTGGAGCTTATCGCGGAGATCGAGCGCGGTGACCCGCGGCTTTCCGTGCTCTCGACTCGCGTCGAGGACAGGCGATTCCATGCCCGGCTCCAGTATCGTCCCGCCGATTTTCAGCGCTCCCGGCGCTCGGCATGGATGACCACCACCATCCGGCGCGTAGCGGGGGAAGGGGAGGCGCCCATTTGGGACGGCCACGACGCCCGCATCCCGGCGGTGGAGCGGGCCATCCGTCAGGCGGTGCGAAACAGACTGCGTGAGATGACCGACAACAAGCCCCGGGAAGCGCGGGGCAGCGTGCTACTGCTGGAAGCTCCGCGCATCTCGGTACGAAGCGGCGCGTACCGGGCTGAGGTAAACGTTAAGGTCAAAGTGGACGAGCTCCGTCCCCACAGCGTCTATTGAGCGGCGCCGGTGCGTCGGCGTGGGCGCCGGCCCGCCGCCTACGCAAGCCCGACCGCGCCGAGGAGCGCCGAGGCGAGGAGGGCAAAGACCACCCCGAAAACGATTCCTGCGACGATCTCCGCCGGCGTGTGGCCCACCATCTCCGAGAGCCGCTCCCCCGCGGCGGGTCGGGGTCCGGAGGGGCGCGGCGGCTCCGGCCGGGCGCCGGCACCGTCGAGCGCACCGAGGCGCTCGGCGAGTCGGTTGATCACCGCAGCCTGCTGCTGGACGTGGCCGCGGAGGCGATAGGCGTCGTAGATGACGATGGCCGAAAACACCGCTGCGACGGCAAAGAGGTCGCTCGTGATCCCCCTTGTAAGGGCTACCGCCGTGGTAAGGGCGGTGACGAAAGCCGAGTGAGCGCTCGGCATACCGCCGGCGGTCGTGAAGTAGGACAGTGCAAGCCGCCGTTCCCGCAGAGAGTACGCGACGACCTTGAATAGCTGGCAAAGTACCTGTGCTACCACCGCCACCACGAGGGGGGGCGCGATCGGAAGCATGAGAGCCCTCCGTGTCAATTTTCCTGCGCCGCTTTCCTGCGCCGCTACATGAGCCGTGCCCGGATCTCTGCGCTCACGTAATCGAGGACCGCCACCGTCACGGCGATGAACCATACCGCAATACCGGCCGCCCTATAATCGAGAAGACGGACGTACTGCACGAGCAGGAATCCGATACCGCCGCCGCCGACCAGTCCGATGACCGTGGACATCCGCACGTTGATGTCCCATCGGTAGATCGAGAAGCTGATAAACGGCGAGATCATCTGCGGAACGACCCCGTAGACAATAGTTTGCAACCAATTGGCGCCGGTGGCCTGCACGGCCTCAACCGGCCCGTGGTCTATACCCTCGATGGCCTCGGAGTAGAGCTTACCGAGGGCCGCAACGGAGTGTAAGGTCAGCGCCACGATGCCCGCAAAGGGTCCGAGGCCGACCCAGACCACGGCGATGAGGGCCCAGATGAGCGGCTCGATGGACCGCACGATGTTGAGAAACGTGCGCGTGACGTAATAGATCCCCATCCCTAGTTTGGAGAATCCCATGATGTTCCGTGCGGCGAGAAAGCTCACCGGGACCGACAGGACGATGCCGAACATGGTGGCCATCATCCCCATGAAGATCGTCTCGATCATGCGCCCGATGGTCAGCCGTAGCGGGCGGCTCGGCAGCGGCGGCCCGCTCAGCGTCTCCTGCCGCGCCGCCACGCGGTGGATCTGCGGGCCGCTCGCGCTCGGCGGGACGACGCGGTAGGGCATGGTGATTTCTACCTCGAAGGAGCCCTCCTCGTCGGTCGTGACCTTCTTGTACTGGCCGGACTCGCGCAGGCGAAACTCGTTTCCGATGGGGTCGAGCCACCACAGCTCGGTCTCCTTGTTCGGCTCGAAGTCCTCACCGGTGAGGGTGAGCCGGGTTCCGGGGATGATGTTACCCTCGGAGTCCTGTTCCGAGAGCTCACCGTAGTATTGGCTGGACTCGAGATAGGGCTCCCCCGGCTCCCGCTCCGGCGGTGAAGGGGGCTCGTGCTCCTCGCCGATCAGGATCGGCGCGGCGGCCTCGAGGACGTCCGTCTTGTAGGTAACGGCGGCATCCCACGGCCACAGGACCCGGGAGAGCGGCGGCAGGGCGTTCGGCGCCTCGCGAACCATGCGTACCGGGTCGATCTCGCTGATCTGCCATCCCAAGACGAAGTAGGTGGCTATGAGCGCGATGAAGACGCCGGTGCGTCCACGGCGTCCGCGCTTGGCGAGGATATAGGCGTCGGCAATGTTGAGGGCCCACAGCAGTATCATGAACAGCAGCACGAACGCGACGAAGCCGGTGGCAAGGTCGAGAGACTTCGTGAAACGCGCGAGGAGCGTTTGGTCCCTGCGGGCGATGTCGGCGATCCGCCAGACGAACAGACCCACCGCGGTGGCGAAGCTCGCGAAGAACAGGAGACCCCGGTAGTACTCCCGCGCGGCGGCCTGGCCGAGCCCGGGGATGATCGACAACACGGCCGCTATCGCCGGCGATACAAAGGGTTTCTTGCGGATGTGGCCGCGGGGCTTGATCTCAGGCATCGGGGTCCTCCCCGCCGAGGGGCTCGGTCGCGGCGACGCGTTGGGCTTCCTCCCCGTAGATGGATTTGAACTCTTCGTCGGTCATGCGGCGAATGTCCTCCCGGCTGCCGGTGTAGACCACCCGTCCGTCCTTGAGGCCGATGACCCGGGTAGCGTACCGCTGAACCAGATCGAGGTAGTGGAGGCTGCAGATCACGGTGATGCCGTCCTCCCGATTGAGACGCTCGAGATACCCGAGGATGGTGTGGGAGAGAACCGGATCGAGGCTGGCGACCGGCTCATCCGCCAGGATGATGCGGGGCTGCTGCATGAGCGCGCGGGCGATACCGACGCGCTGCTGCTGTCCGCCGGAGAGCTCGCTTGCCCGTTTGTGCGCCTGCTCGACAAGTCCCACCCGCTCGAGGGCGGCATGGGCGAGCCGGCGGTCGGATTCCGGGAAACGAAAGAGCGCGCTCTGCCAGGTATTCACGTAGCCGAGTCGGCCGGAGAGGACGTTGACCATTACGCTCGAGCGCCTCACGAGGTTGAAGCTCTGAAAGATCATACCGATCTTCGCGCGCACCCGGCGCAGGTGCTCGCCGTCCGCGGCGGTGACGTCCTCACCGTCCCAGACGACGCGGCCCTCGGTGGGCTCGACGAGGCGATTGATGCAGCGCAAGAGCGTCGACTTTCCCGAGCCCGAGAGCCCGATGACCACGAGGAACTCCCCGTCCTCCACGTCGAAGCTCACGTCGGTCAGTGCCTGCGTGCCGTCATCATAGACTTTCGTAAGATTGCGTACCTCAAGCATCCGGGTCCTCCAATGCCGACGGCGAAAGGAGGCGGTGCCCCGCAGGGCCCGCCTCCCGAGATGCGTATCGAAACGCGTTGCCGCCGGGCGCTAGTCCATAAACTGCTCGGGATCCACCCCCGCCGCTTCGAGGGTCTGGCGGAAGGGATCGTAGAACGAGTCGTCGCGCTCCACGAGTCCGGTCCAGGAATAGGCCTGGTCGAGGACGTCGGGGTCCTCCTCGGCGATTTCGAGGAGTGCCTGTACGATCTCTTCACGCAAATCGTCGGGTACCGAGGGATGGAACTGCACGCCGTCGTTGGGAATGTCCTCGGATACGGTGACCACCCGCAGCACCTCCATGACGTCCGGGTTGTCCTCCTCGATCTCCCCCCGGGCGTCCACGTAGGTGGCGCCGGCATCGGCGTCCTCATTGTAGACGGCCGCTGCGACCGCGCCGTGGCCGCCGGCGTCAACAATGTCGGCAAGGTCCTCTTCGGGATCGATCCCGGCCGCCTGCATCGTGATGGACGGGATGATCCACCCGGAGGTGGAGAACGGATCGACCCGCGCAAAGGTCTTTCCCTCCAGGTCCTCGATGCTGGTTATGCCGCTGTCCGCCCGGGTGATGATCTGCCCGTTGTAGGTGGGGCTTCCGTAGCGGACGGCTACCAGGGCCGCCTCCGCTACACCGCGCTGCGATCCGACGATGTAGGAGAAGGTAGCCAGAGAGGCCATGTGTGCGGAGGGCGGGTCACTGCCGAGGGCCTCTATGACGCCCGCGTACTCGGTGGCGACGCTGACCTCTACCACAATGCCGGTCTTGTCGTAGATCATGTCGGCCACCGCTTCTCCTCCGGCGACGATCTCTCCGGTGTCACCGGAGGGAACGAAGGACCAGACCACCGGGTTGCTCTCCGTGCCGAGCTCGGCTTCTTCCGATTGACCGCCGGCGAATGCGACCGTTGCGGCGATGAGCGTGATCGCGACGAGAGAAAACAGCTTCTTCACTTATTCATACCTCCTTCGTATGTGTGCGGTTGACGAAGTATCATACCCCGTCACGTACACCATACAGATTAGCATTACGTTAGCGTGCCGTCACGAATTTTCGTCTTCGTGGGAGAATTCGGGCGGGCCCGGGGTGCGGCGGGCGCGGGGCGCCGGGCGCGGGGTGCGGCGTGCACGGGGCGCCGGGCGAGGAACCTTGTTGACATTTCCTTTCGGATATGGACAGTTGCATAATTATGACGGCAGAGATCAGTGCAGTGGGTGCGTATGTTCCGGAGCGGCGGGTCTCCAACGAGGATCTCGCACAGACGGTGGACACCTCGGATGAATGGATCCGCTCTCATAGCGGTATCGGGTATCGGCACATCGCAAGCGACGATGAGGCCTCTTCGGATCTGGGCGTGAAGGCCGCACGGACGGCCCTCGAGCGGGCGGGAGTCGCAGCGGAGGAGATCGATATGATCATCTGTTCCACTGCCAGTCCGGACTATCCCGGTTTCCCCGCCACGGCGTCGCTCATCGAGGAGAAGCTCGGAGCGCAGAACGCCGGGGCCTTCGATATCCTTGCCGGCTGTACCGGATTCGTCTACGGCCTCGAGCTTGCACGGGGGCTTATCTTCTCGGGGGCCTATCGGAACGTTCTCGTGGTGGCCGCGGAGGAGCTGTCCAAGATCACCAACTGGCAGGACCGCAGCACCTGTGTGCTTTTCGGCGACGGAGCCGGGGCGGTCGTCGTGCAGGGGAATCCCCACGGGGGTGACCGGGGTATCCTCAACTCTATCCTCCGCTCGCAGGGAGCCGGAGCGAAGGCGCTCATCCGCCCGGCCGGCGGAACCGCCTATCCCTTCAAGCCGGGGGAGACGCCGCCGGAGGATCTGCTTATTCAGATGGACGGGCGGGCGGTGTACAACTTCGCGGTCAAGGCGAATACGGACATCCTCAAACAGCTCGTGCTCGACGCGGGTCATACCCTCGACGACGTGCGATACGTGGTTCCGCATCAGGCCAACAACCGGATCATCGAGGCCGCCGCAAAACGCCTCGGCATGCCCTTCGAGAAGTTCTACGTGAACATCGAGGAATACGCGAACACCTCCACCGCCTCGATCCCCATTGCGTTGAACGAGATGCATGAGAAGGGAATGCTCGAGAAGGGGGATCTCATCCTGACCGTCGGCTTCGGGGCCGGGTTGACCTCCGGCGGAACACTGATACGCTGGTAGTAGGTGGAACCGCAAAAATATCGGGGCAGCGGCGACGGCCCGGGGGCGCAGGCGCTTCCGGAGAGCGGGGGTAGCTCCCGAGGCACCGAGCTCGCCCGTCTCTCCCGGCGCATCAGCCGGAAGATCGACCGGGCGATTTTCGCCTATCGCCTCATAGAGCCCGGGGACCGGATACTCCTCGGCATCTCGGGGGGCAAGGACTCTCTCACGCTGCTCAAGCAGCTCTCGATGAAGGCGGGCGCGTTCTCCATCCCCTTCGAGGTTGCCGCGGTACACGTGCATACCGAGTTTTCCCCGCAGTGGCTTCCCGACCGTCTGGCCGAGATTGCCGAAAAATGGGGCGTGCCGTTTCGCACCGTGCCCCTCAACCTGCAACGGCGCATTCGCACGGGGCATCGGATGAACTGCTGGTGGTGCTCCACGCAGCGAAGAACCGAGTTGCTCCGCGTGGCGCGGGAAGAGGGCTTTTCGAAGATCGCTCTGGGGCATCATCTCGACGATATTCTGGAGACCTTCATCATGAATCTCACCCACAAGGGCGAGCTTTCCACGATGCTTCCCAAGATGAGCTACGACAAGTACGAGGAGGACATCATCCGCCCTCTCGCCTGGGTCGAGGAATCGGAAATCGAGGAGTTTGTTCGTCTCTCGGGGCTCGAAGCCGCGAGCTGCGTCTGCGGGTACGATGCCGCATCGAAACGCAAGCGGGTGCGACGGATCGTCGAGGAGATCGTGGCCGTGGAGGGGCCCGGCGCGCGGGAGCGCATGATGCGGGCGCTGCACAATCCCAAGCTCCGTTATCTCATGGGTGACTGAGCCGCCGGTTGACGATTCGAAATCAAACGATTATTGTTACCGAACGTTCGGTAACAAGGGGCGCCGGTCCAGGGCCGGCAGGAAATGGAAGGACGGCGTATCGTCGAGGCAGCTTTTGCGGCATGGGGAGACACGCATTTCACCGATACGAGCCTGGCGCGGGTTGCCCGGGCCCTCGGTGTGACCAAACAGGCGCTCTTCCGGCACTTTGCCGGAAAGGCCGCGCTGCTCGACGCCATGGAAGGACAGTTCAGCGACGATCTCCACAGGGTTATCGATGAGTTCGAGGGCGAGCTCCCTATGGTCTCATTTCCCCGGGCGCTCGGGCGCTACGTGGAGCTGCTGTTCGGGTTCTTCCGCCGGCACCCGTACTACTACCTCTACCTGACCCTGCATCTGGCGGGATTCCCCGGCAACCAGGGAGAGCCGTTCCGGGGAGTGCGCCGGCGGCACGCCGAGGTCCTCGACGAGCTGCTCCGGCGCGCCGGGTACCGGGATCCGTTTGTCCGCGGCATCTGCGGCGACTTCCTGTCCATGTCGGGATTCGTGTGGATGGGCAGCTGTTTCTGGACCGAGGACGGCCGGATGCGGGAGACGATCGGATCCGGGGAGCAGATGGAGGCTCGCCGGCGGCTGAGCACGGAGATCGTCACCGGTGGATTGTTCCGCGACGCCTCGAGACACGTGGATTTCGCCCGCCTGGCGGCGGAGGCTACCGTCGGGCCGGAGGATCTTCCGCCGCGGGGGCCGGTGCTCAATGCGATTGCGGAGGTGGTGACCTCCGAGGGCTTCGAGCACGCGACGGTGGAGAAGATTGCCGACCGGGCCGGGATGAGCAAGAGCGGCCTGTATTTCCACTTCCGCAATCGGGCGGAGATGATGGCCCGGATGCTCGTGCCCGAGCATGACCGCATGGTGGAGCTGGTGAGAGAGCGGGTCCTGTGCTACGAGGACTTCTCCCGCCGGCTGTATGCGTTTCTCATTCTGGCGGGGACCTACGCGCTTCGCAGCCGCTCGATCCTGACGGCTCTCGACTGGATGCGGTTTCACCGCATCCGGATGAAGCTGGAGGAGACGTCGCACTACCGCCCGACCTTCGCCTTTCTGGCCGACGGGCTGCGGCAGGAGGAGTACCGGCGGGCCGGCGTAACGGAGGTAGAGGTGGCCTCGTATCTGAACCGCCTTGTCATGCGACCGGTGGTCGAGGAGGAGGCTCGGATTCGGACACGAGCGGATGTCGCCGAGCGCGCGCGGGTGCTGTATCGCCTGCTGGTGTCGGGCCTCGAGGGGTACCGCAATGAGGACGTGCCGGACACCGATCGCACGGGTGCAGGCGTGCGGGTCGGAAACAGGAAGGAGTACACGAGATGAGACGAGCCGTGATAGTTGCATTGGTGGTTGTGGTTGCGGGATCCGCGTCGTGGGCGCAGGAGGATCCGGGGTCCGACGACGGCGAGGCGGCTGATGCCGGTATAGAAGAGGTGACGGTGATCGACCGTGAAACGGCCGTACAGCTGGCGCTGGCGAACAACCTGGGGGTACGGATCGAGGATCTGGAGGTGCGCACGGCCAAGCGCATGGTGGATAGCGCCTGGACGGTGTTCATCCCCGAGGTCTCGGCAAGCGGACGCCTTGCGCGGGTGAACGAAGTGGAGGACCGGACCGGGCTCGCGCCGGTGCCGAGCTCCGAGAACCCGCCGGGGAGCGGCGCCTACGACGCGGTCGCCCCCTTCGAAGAAGAAGGTAACCGCTGGAACCTCTCCACCGAGCTGTCCGCGACGCTCTCGGTGAACCTCGAGATCATCCGCGGCATCCAGCAGACGCTGCAGCAGTACGAGTTGGGAGTGCTGAACCTCGAGGACGCCAAGGCGCAGCTGCGGAGGGATGTGCAGAAGCAGTTCTACGAGCTCCTCGCCCAGCAGGAGAACGTGCGGATCGTCCGAGAATCCATCGAAACGGCGCAGGAGCGCTTCGAGCAGAGCGAGGTGAACTATGAGAACGGTCTGGTCGACGAGTTCACGGTGCTGAGCTCCCGCGTGCAACTGGAGAACCTCAGACCCCAGCTCGAGCAGCAGGAGCTTGCCTATCGCCGGGATCTGATGGGGTTCAAGCAGACCCTCGGCCTCGACCCCACCGAGTCCGTCGAGCTCGACGGCCAAATCGAGGCGGACCTCCTCTCTCTGGAAGCCGACGCGCTGGTGCGCGAGTACACCGAGCGGCGGCATGACATTCGCTTGGCCCGCGAGGAGGTGGGCTTACGGCAGTTGGCCCTGGACGCGAAACGCGCCGAGCGCTTCCCGACGCTGAACCTGCAGTGGAACTCGGACCCGAGCTTTGCCGGCGACCCCTTCGACGATCCCTGGTTCGACGATATTGATAACGACTGGTCCCAGCAGCAGGGGGCGTTCGTCATAAGCGTCATCCAGCCCCTGGACCCGCTTCTGCCCTTCTCCCGGACGAAGGCCGAGATCGAGAACCACGAGGACGAGATAGAGCAGGCGCGGCTGCGGCTCCGGCAAGCGCGCACGGGGGCGGAGATCGAGATCCGCCAACTGGTGGATCAGCTCGATACCGCGCGAAACGCCATAGAGGTACGCAGGCTCAACGTGGAGCGCGCCGAGCGCGCCTTCTCGCTGGCAGAGGAGGCCTATGAGGCGGGCAACCGGGAGCTTCTCGAGGTCCGCGAAGCGGAGGACGACCTCGAGGAGGCCCGGGTGCAGCTGCTCGAGGAACAGAAGAACTACGTCGTGGCACTCCTCGACCTGATCTATGCCTTGAACACGACGCTGGACGATCTAAGGGACATGGGCGATGAGAGCGAGTAGCGGGTCACTCGACAAGGGACGAACACATGGCGGGGGGGACGGCTCACCGCGGCCGCTCGTTATCACGTCCTCGGCCCGACCGGGGGCGATGCTCCTGTCGCTGCTCCTGGCGGTGGTCGCCGCGGCCCTGCTTGCGACGTTGAGCGGGTGTGAAGGGCCCCGACGGCAGGCGGAGGGCGCCGAGGCGCAGGCCGGCAACGGCGCTCAGGAGGAAGAGAACGTTTTCGCGGTGACCGCGACCGAACCCGTGCGCGGGGAGATCATGGAGTACCTCACCGTCAACGGGGACGTTGAGCCGCGCTCGAGCGTGGACGTGTACCCGGACACCGACGGGGAGCTGCTAACCATGCGCGTGCGAACGGGCTCCACGGTGGAGCGTGACGAAGTCATCGCCGAGGTGGATCGGTCACGACCCGGCCAGGAGTTCGTCCCGAGTCCGGTTCGCTCACCGATTGGCGGAACGGTGACGCGCCGGTATGTGGACGTCGGCGCGACCGTGAGCTCCCAGACGCCGATCGTGGAGGTGGCCGATACCGAGCGACTGGAGATCAATACCGAGGTCGGCGAGCGCCGGCTCGGCCGAGTCCAAGAGGGACAGCGGGCGATCGTGTTTCTGGAGGCCTACCCCGGTGAAGGGTTCGAGGCGCGTGTTACCGATCTGAGCCCTGTTCTCGACCCGGCGACCCGAACCATGGGGGTAACGCTCGAGCTCACGCGTCGCTACGAGCGCGTGAAGGCCGGGATGTTTGTCGAGATCCGTCTGATAACGCGCCGGCGCACCGATGTCGTCAAGGTACACAGTGATGCGGTGGTACGTCGCTTCGATACGCCCTACGTCTTTGTTATTGGAGAGGACGGTACGGTGGAGCAGCGAGAGGTGCGTGTCGGGATCAGCGCCGGGGAGCACGTGGAGATTACCGACGGGCTCGAAGGGAATGAGCGGATCGTCTATGCCGGGCACGCGCTGCTCGACGACGGCGTGCGGGTGCGTGTGGTAGACGACGTGCAGCCGCTACCCGCCGAGCACGACATTGCGAGGGGAAACGGCTGATGAGCGTTTCGAAGACCGTGGTAAGTCGACCTACGACCACGCTCATGATTTTCATCCTGGTCATCGGGTTCGGCCTCTATGCGGCCTCCGGACTGGCCATTGATCTGTTTCCCGAGATAAACCCGCCGGTGCTCGTGGTATTCACCGACTATTCCGGCGCGGGACCGGAGGAGGTGGAACGTACCGTAACGCGTCCGCTCGAGGGGCAGCTCTCGAACGTCGGCAACATACGCGAGATCACCTCGACCTCTTCCTCGGGAAGCAGTCAGTTGACCCTGGAGTTCGTGTGGGGCACCGACATGTCCGAGGCGGCGAACGACGTGCGGGACAGCCTGGAGTTCGTGAAGGACCGCCTCCCCGACGAGGCTTCGAGCCCGCAGATATTCAAGTTCGACCCCTCACTGATTCCCATACTGTATCTCGAAGTCTCGGGGAACCGCTCCCCCGAGGCGCTGCGCGAGATCGCCGAGGACATCGTCGAGCCCCGTATCGAACAGACCGAGGGTGTGGCGCTCGCCTCGATCAGCGGGGGGAGGGAACGAGTGGTGCGGGTGGAGGCGTCGCAGAACCGGCTCGACGCCTACGGCCTTACCATGCAACAGCTGGCCGGTGCGCTGCGACGGCAAAACGTCGAGGTTGCCGGGGGAAACATAACCGAAGGCAACATGAACTACCTCATCCGAACCGCCGGGGAGTTCGGGAGCATAGAGGAGATCCGCGACGTTGCGGTGACGTATCGCGGCGGCGACGACGGCGGTGTCGAGGCCTCGAGGGCCGACGGCGCCTCCGGAGCCGGCCCGGTAACGGTAAAGCTGGACGATGTCGCGGAGGTCTACGACGGATACCGTGACCGCGACAGCACGGTCTACATAGACGGGCAACCCGGGGTATTTGTCGTCGTGCAGAAGCAGAGCGGGACCAATTCGGTGGCCGTGGCGGACCGGGTGAAGGATCGGCTTTCGCAGATCAACCGCGCCCTACCGGTGGGAACCGAGGTCGGTGTCATGATGGACACCACCGACATCGTGCGCACCTCTTTGGGACAGGTGTCCACCGCGGCGGTGACCGGGGCCGTCCTTGCGGTGGTGATTCTGTTCGTTTTCCTCAGGAGCATCCGCTCGACTCTCATCATCGGGCTTAGCATTCCGATCTCCCTTGTGGTGACGCTGTCGATCATGTATTTCTCCGGGCTTACGCTGAACATCATGACCCTTACCGGTCTCGCCCTCGGTGTGGGAATGCTCGTGGACAACTCCATCGTCATCCTGGAGAACATATACCGTTATCGCGAGAAAGGGGCCAAGCTGCATGCTTCGGCGGTGCTGGGCACGCAGGAGATGATAAACGCCATCGTTGCCTCCACGCTGACCACGATCAGCGTGTTCGCGCCGATCGCAATATTCCGCGGACAGCTGGAGTTCATCGGTGAGTTGTTCTCGGGGCTCGCCTTCACGGTGGTGATTTCCCTCGGCTCCTCTCTACTGGTGGCGATGTTCCTCATCCCGGTGCTGGCAAGCAGGTACCTGCCGATCGCCTCGCGGAAGCAGCGACCGCTCCGGGGAGCACTGAAGTGGCTGGACGACCGCGCCGCCGGCGGCTTCACGACGCTCGACCGCGTCTATCAGCGTGCCCTCGGAGCGGCGCTGAACCACAAAGTGGTGACGTTTTTGGTGGCGGTGCTTGCCCTCGGGGGAAGCCTGGCCCTGGTGCCGCAGATCGGCTTCGAGCTGATACCGGAGCAGCCGGAAGACTCGATGCAGGTAGAGGTCTCTCTTCCCGTGGGAAGCCGTCTGGAGCGCACCGAAGCGGTGCTGGACCGCCTGGCGGACATCGTTCGCGAAGAAGTGTCTACCTACGAGAGCATCATCACCACCGCCGGGCAACGCAGTTTCGCGGGTTTCCTCGGCTCGAGCAGGACGTACATCGGGGACATCAATGTGACGTTACCGGATATCGACGAGCGCGAAGAGTCCGCCGAGGACATCCGCGCCATTCTCAGGGAGCACTTCGATCAGTTCCCCGATGTGGAGTTCTCCTTCGAGGGCGGCGGGGGAGCTGCCGGCGGGCCCTTCGGTGCTCCGCCGATCGATATCCTCGTGCAGTCGGAGGACCTCGATCGGGCGGCGGACGTGGCGCGGGAGATTCGGCAACTCATAGAAGAGGATTTCCCCGAGGTTACCGAGCCCTCGGTCGGTCTGGAAGAGGGGCTGCCGGAGATGGAGCTCCAAATCGATCGCGAGCGTGCCTACGCCCTCGGCCTGGACGTGGCAAGCGTGGGCGAGGAGATTCGCGCCTACATAGACGGTATGACCGCCGGGCAGTTCCGCACCGCGGGCAGCGAATACGACATCCTGCTCATCTCCGACGAGGCCGACCGTGACGAGTTGGTGGACCTCGACCGCATCTTCGTGATGAACGATCGCGGCCGGAAGATACCGGTGGCGAGCTTTGCCGAGACGCGGCGCAGCACGGGCCCGGTGGACATCGAGCGGGAGAACCAGCGGCGAACGGTCCACGTGACCGGCGGATTGGCACCCGGGGCCGGGATCGAGCAGGTTGCGCCCCGGTTGCGACGGGAGATAACCGAACGCATCCCCGCCGAGCAGGATCTGCTCATCGAGTTCGGCGGCGATTACGCCGACTTGATCCGTTACGGCCGCACCTTCGGGATCATTCTGCTGGTGTCGGTGTTCCTCGTGTTCGGGGTGATGGCGAGCGAGTTCGAATCCTTCGTAGACCCGTTCATCATCATCTTTTCGGTCCCGTTCCTGATCGTGGGCGTGATTCTCTTGTACTACCTCACCGGGCAGATGTTGAGCCTGTTCACGGCGGTCGGTTTGGTGGTGCTGGTCGGAATCGTGGTGAACAACGGAATCGTCCTGGTGGACTACACGAACCTGCTCAGAAAGCGTGGACGACCGCTGCGAGATGCGGTGATCGAGGCCGGCGGAAACCGCCTGCGCCCCATCCTGATGACCACGCTCACCACGGTGCTCGGCCTGATACCGGTGGCGTTCTTCGAGGGCGAGGGAGCCTCACTGGTAAAGCCGATCGGGCAGACGGTCGTCGGCGGTCTGTCGGTAGGCGCGGTGTTCACCCTGTTCATTATCCCGGTAATCTACGCCGTCGTGAACGGCATCACAGAGCGACGCGCGGAGAAGCATGAGCGACGTCGTGCCGAGCGTATCAAGCGGGAGCTCGCGGAGCGGCGGAAAGATTCCGGGGATTCACGGGAGTAGCTTTCATGCAGCGCGTAGAGATTATTGCCAACCGCTCGGTTGAAGAGGACCTCGAAGACGAATTTCGCCGCCGCGGGCTCTCCCCGTCGTACACCAAGCTTCCGGAAGTGCACGGGGCGGGAACCTCCGGGCCGCGGATGGGCGACCACGTGTGGCCCGAGGAGAACTTCGTCCTGGTGATCTACTGTGATGACGAGGAGACGCCGGGGCTAAAGGAAGCGGTTTCCGCGGTGAAGCAGCTCTTTCCCGAGGAAGGGATTCGTATGTTCGCATCAGAGGCGATTCGGCTGGCGTAAGGACCGTTCGGGCCCTCAGGCGGCGTGTTTCCCTTTTATGGCGTCGAGCACGTCGCCGAGCTCGAGAAAGCACTCCACGATCTCGGGGTCGAAGAGCCGCCCGGCATTCTTACGGATGTACATCTGTGCCGCCTTCTGATCCCAGGCTTCCTTGTATTCCCGCTCGGAGATGAGGGCGTCGTAGACGTCGGCGACGGCGACGATCCGCGCCGACAGGGGAATTTCCCTGCCTCGTTTTCCCCGGCCGAACTCCCGTACGGGTGCGTAGATGTCGTTGATGTAGCCGGGATAACCGCTGCCGTCCCACCGTTCATGGTGGTTGAGCGCCACCTCGAAGGCGATCCGGTCCCACCCGGACTCCTTATTGCGAAAGAGTCGCGCCCCGTAGACGGTATGCTTGTACATCTCTATCCGCTCTTCATGGTTCAGCTCGCCCTTCTTCTGCAGGATTCGGTCGGTAAGGGCCGCCTTACCCACGTCATGCAGGACGGCCGCGGTGCGAAACATATCCTTCTTGAGCATGCGCTGGTTCAGTGGAACCCCGTGACGCCGCGCCCAGGCGTCGTAGAGCTCGAGAGAGTAGTCTCCGACCCGTCTGGCATGCTGCATGGACTCGTGAGGATCACGGATCTCCGCCATTTCCACCATGCGCATGATCATCTGGCGGGCGAGGTCGGCTTTCTCGGTGGCCTCTGCGGCGTGCTGAGCGAAATAGGAGATGAACACCCGGTCGTCGGTGGAGAAGGGAACGACCCGACCGTTGTCGCCCTTCTTGTTGATGAGCTGAAGAACCCCGACGGTCTCTCGGTCGCTTCGCTCGAGGGGAACCACGAGAATGGACTGGGTCTTGTAGGAGGTCTTACGGTCGTAGGACGGGTTGAAGGAGTATGAAACGTCGGAGCGAATGTCGTAGACGTCGTCGATGAGGAGCGGCTCCCCGGTGGCGGCGCAGTAGCCGGCAAGGGAGCCCTTGTCCACGGGAATGCTATTCTCCGAGTACACGTGTTTGTCGGGAGCTCGTCCTTCGGGAAAGAGGGTGTCGTTCTCGATGTAATTGAAGTACAGCCGATCGTTCTGTCTGAGATAGAGAGTTCCGGCGTCCGCCCGCACGAACAGCCGAGCCTCATGCAGAACAGTCTCGAGCAACAGGTGCAGGTCGCTGATTTTGTGGATGCGCTTGATCGTATCGAGAAGATGGCGTGCGCTGTAGCGTGTTGGTGCCACGACGAGGCCTCCGTTGCTTCAATTACTAGCTAGAAAGTATACAACACCGCCGGCGGAATTTCGAATTTCACAGGCAACCGGGGCGCCCAGGGCGGGCG
>JBKHEN010000057.1:0-16071 GCA_046540795.1 Spirochaetaceae bacterium
CGCGGGAGGGGGACGACAAGATTCTGCGGATCACCCCTCGCTGACGACGGCGGTATCAGGCAAGCGGGTTGCGCGCGCTGCCAAAGACCGGCGTCGCCGGAGCCCCTGGATTCATGATAGAATCCTCCCGTGGTTTACAGGCGCTATGGCAAGACGGGCAAGCAAGTTTCCGTCCTCGGTTTCGGCGGCATGCGCTTTGAAGACGTAGAAGACCGTGACGCATGCGTCGCCATGATGGTCGAGGCGGCAGAAGGCGGGGTGAATTACTTCGATACGGCACCCAAGTATTTCGGTACCAAGAGCGAGGAGGCGTTCGGCGCGGGACTCGCGGAGCTCAGGCGCCGCGGTCTGCCCTATTACCTCTCGACGAAGACCTTCGAGTCCGGCGAATCGGGCGTGCGGCGGGAGATCGAAGGGCAGCTCGAGCGCCTCGGGACGGATCACATAGACTTCTACCACGTCTGGTGCATCACCAACCTGGAAAACTGGCGCGAGCGCAAGCGAAACGGCGTCATCGATGTGTTCCGGAAGTTGCGGGACGAGGGCGTCGTCAGGCACATCTGCGTATCGAGCCATCTCATCGGAGACGAGATTCGCGAGCTCCTCGAAGAGGGGGTGTTCGAAGGGGTGCTGTTCGGCTATTCCGCCTACAACTTCAAGACCCGCCGGACTGCATTCGAGGCCATCAGGCGCTACAATTTGGGCTGTGCAGTGATGAATCCTCTCGGTGGGGGCATCATCCCGCAGCATCCCCAGCTCTTTCCCTTTCTGAAGCGAAGTCCGGGCGAGACCGTCGTGGAGGGAGCGTTGCGGTTTCTCTTTTCACACGAGGACATTGATCTGAGCCTGGTGGGATTCGGCAATATCTCTCATGTACGCCACGCCCTCCGGGCGGTGGAGCGGTTCGAGGAAGAAGGGCCGGTCGATCTCGATTCCATCATGGCGGAGGTGAACACGAGCTTCGAGGGCATCTGTACCGGGTGCCGATACTGCGACGACTGCCCCGTGGATATCCCTATCCCCAAGCTCATGGACAGCTACAATCACAAGATCCTCTTCGACAGCGAAAAGGAGATGATTGACCGGATCCGCAATCATTGGGACATCGACCCGCGGGTCGCCGGCGACTGTACCGAGTGCGGACAGTGCGAGGAAGCATGTACGCAGCACCTGCCGATCATTGAGCGGTTGGCGGAAGTCGCGCAGGCCTGCGGATAGAAGACGGCTATTCCCGAAGAGACGGTGGGGGCGGAAATGCAGAAACTCATCATCGACACCGACTGCGGCATAGACGACGCGATAGCCATCATGATGGCGCTGGCCCACCCGGAAGCCGAGATCATCGGGGTGACGACGGTTTCCGGCAATGTCGATGTCGATCAGGTCACCGAAAACGTGCTCCGGCTTCTTACCTATTTCGACCGCGGGGATATCCCCGTCTTCCGGGGAGCTTCCCACGCCCTTGTGCAGGGCCGAGTGCGTGCCGCAGACGTGCACGGTGAGAACGGCATCGGCGGCGTGGAACTCCCCGAGGCGCCCATGGGAGCCCGCCCGGATACTGCTCCGGTAGGCCTCGCTGCGCTGATACGAGAGCATCCCGGCGCGACGGTGGTGACCCTCGGGCCCCTCACCAACCTTGCCATCACCTTGAACCTCTTTCCCGACGTCGCCTCGCGTGTCGGTCGCCTGGTCGTTATGGGCGGGGGTATCGAGGTGGGAAACGTTACGCGCTTTGCGGAGTTCAACTTCTATGCCGATCCCGAGGCGGTGCAGTTCGTGTTGGACCGGGGAGTCGAGATGGAGCTCCTGCCATGGGACGCCTGCCTCGAGCACGGCTTCACCGACGAGGACCTGGAAGCGATTGGGCTTCGCCCCGGACGCGCGTCGGAGCTGTTCGGCGCACTCATGGAGTTCGTTCTTTCCCGGGCAGAGCGCCTCCGCGGCCGACGCATGGCCCGACACCCCGATCCGTTCGCCATGGCCTACGCGCTCGATCGGCTGGTAGCCCGACATATCGTCCGGATGGGGCTTGCCATGGAGCTCGACAACACGAAGCTGCGGGGAGCGAGCGTCCGCCTCGAAGGGGAGCAGGTACAGGCGGTCATGTCGATAGACCGCGAGCGTTACATTGCCGTTCTGCGCCGAATTTCCGACCTTTGAGGTGTGGAACGAGGGCATAAGTTCGATCCGACGATGATAGAGCGGCTTGGCCGTGCGGAACGGCTATTGGAGCTTGCGCCGGAGCGGATTCTACAGGCGGCCGGGCTGTGGACTATGCGGGAAGACGGCGACCCGGGGCCGGGGCGCTCGGAGGCGGTCCGGGCGACCGGGGGTAAGGATGTCGGGTCCGATCCGCGTGTCGTCGTGGATCTCGGCTCGGGTCCGGGATTCGTCGCTCGCGGGGTGTCGCGCCTCCTGCCGCAGGCGGTGCTCTATGCCGTGGATGTGGCGCCGGAGCTTCTTAAACGGCTGGAGGCGGAACTGAGCGAGGAAGAACGACGGCGTATCCGGACGCGGCTGGGCTCGGAGTCGGAGATCGCCTTCGACGATGACGAGGTAGACTTTCTGTTCATGACGGACGTGTATCACGAGCTCGTCGACGCTCCGCGTGTCCTTGCGGAGGCCCGGCGGGTGATACGGCCCGGGGGGATCCTGCTTGTCGTGGATTGGGCGAAAGACGGCACCGACGGTGGTCCGCCCGATGATCATCGCGTGCCGGTGGAGGTGCTCGAGCGGGAAGTGGCGGCCGCCGGGTTCCATGAGGTGAGGCGGCGCACGTTGTTCACCGAGCACCACGCGGTGCGGGGGCTCGTCCCCTGAGGCACGGGTACCATGCCGGCGCGCGGCTCTGCGGATTCGGCAAGACCCGGGAGAACCCGCAGGGCGTGCAGCGGCTCGGGAAGCATCTCGGATCCGTCCCGGTGCGACTGGGTGCCCGCAGGCTCGGCGAAGCGGGTTGCCACGCGAAACGGATTACGCAGCTGCAGCAACCTCTCTACATCCTCGATTTCGAGGGACGGGAGGTCGCAGCCGAGAACGAGCCACGCGGATCTCGGCTGTTCGTGCAGGGCCGTGAGAATGGCGCCGGCGGGACCGAGCGCGTCGAAACGGTCTTCCAAGACCGGGACACCGGCGACATCGGCGGGCGGCCCGTAGCTCGGAGTGCTTGTCCTCTCGCGCTCCCCAGAACCGTGCCATCGCGGTGGTAACCGGATCGCTTGAGTCGTCGTGTTCGCCGGGGGCGCTGCGGAGGATCTCCCTGAAGTCGAGGGCAATTCCCGAGAAGAGACAGCGGTAGAGCTTGCCGTCCGCGGACAGCCGCAGGCGAGTGCAGCTTCCGCAAAACGGCTGCGTCATGCTCGATATGAACCCCACGCGGCCGCCGCCGGTGATCTTGACTTTGCGAACACCTAGGGACGCGGCGGCGTGCACGATCCGGGTGATCTCTCCGAAGAGCTCCTCGGGCATGCAGTAGGTGCAGCGGAAATTGCACTCGTCGGTCACCGATACGTGCCGATCTCACAGCGGTCGGTCGAGCCGGTCGGTTACCGGGTGAGCTTGCTCCGGCATCGTGTTCGGTGTCGTATAGAACCGCATAAACCCCATATGGCACCTGTAGTATACGGGGGAACCATAGGTGTTTCAGTTACACATGTGAGGTCGACGCATGATTCTTTGCCGGCATGGGCGCGGCGTCCCCCGCGTAGACGACGGTTCCGTCCATCATGGTGAGCTCCACATCGATGTCTCGAATGCGCTCGGGATCGATCCGCGTGGGGTCGGCGCTGAGGACGACGAGGTCGGCAAGCTTTCCCGGCTCGAGTGTGCCTTTATCGGCTTCCGCAAACTGTGCGTAGGCGCTACCGGCGGTGTAGGCACGAAGCGCCTCGGCGGGGGTAATTGCCTCCGGTCCTTCCCGGTTTACCGCGTAGTGGATACCGAGAAGGGGCTCGAAGCCGGCTTCTCCCGGGAAATCCGATCCGAAGGACAGCGACACACCTGCGTCGAGAAGGGAACGGTACGGATAGGCGCGGCGGGCACGCTCTGTGCCGAGAAGGTCAATGTCTTTCTCCGGTGATGCGGCTGCGTGGGGTTGCGCGGAGACGTGAAACCCCAAACGCGCAAGCCGGGGGATGTCGTCCGGTTGAATGAGCTGGCCGTGCTCGACGCGGATTCGCAGCTCGGGCAGGTACGGATACCGGGTGGAAAGCTCTTCGGCCGCCTTTAGGTACTCCCTGACCGCGCGGTCGCCGATGGCATGTGAGGCGACCTGTCGTCGCTTGAGGACAAAGGACTCAAGCTTTCGAACGATCTCCGCGGCGGGAACGCCGGTTCCGTAGTTGCCGGGCTCGCCCCGGTAGGGCTCGACGAGCCAGGCGGTGCGGCTCGAAAAGGCGCCGTCGAGAAAGAACTTGAGCGGGCCCTGCTCGATGCGATGGGGATAGTAGGACTTCGCCTCCATGGCCGAGACGAGGTCCGGGGAATCGCCCATGAGCCAGCAGGAGATGCGCACCGTAACGTTGCCGGCCTCACAGAGCTCGCTGTAGGCGTCGTGGACGTGCGGGAACCAGGTGTTGTCCTGCACGGAGGTGATGCCGTGCCGGTTGAGGTGGGAAAAGGCGACCGGTAGATTCTGCCGCATGGCCGCCGGGTCGGTGAAGCATTTTTGGAACAGCCCTCGCACCCCCGGTGCCCCGAAAGGCTCGCGGATGATGCCCGTAAGCCGCCCGTCCGCATCCACATCGACGCCGCCGCGGTCCCAGTCGGGAGTCTCGGCGCTGATCCCGAGCGTCGCAAGCGCGCGGGAGTTCAACCAGGCCGCATGTCCGGAGAACTGAAAGAGCGCCACCGGATTGTCCGGAAACGCGGAGTCCAGATCGCCGAGGTGAGGATCGGGACAGCTCGGATAGTCCCACTGCGTTGCGATGAGCCACTCTCCCGGTGCCGCATCGGCGTACGCCTCACGCACGCGCTCGATGATCTCGGCCTTGGAAAGTCCGGCCAAGCTCGGGGTGCGCTCCCGGTCGGCCATGTTGGCAAGGTGGATGTGGTTGTCGTTGAATCCGGGAATGAGCGCTCGCCCATCGAGGTCGTAATGTGCGGCGTCGGCGCCGGCCTCGGCCGCTACGGCCTGCGCGGTGCCCACCGCCGCTATTCTGTTGTCCCGAACGAGCAGTGCGTCGGCCTCACCGAAGTGCTCGTCCATGAGCAGCACCGTACCCCCGGTGAATAGAACCTCCGGCATGAGGGAAACCTCCTCTTCAATCCTAGAGAATAACTAAGATTACCTTCTTTGACACCCGGGGAACGGGGAAATCGCTGCTTCGATGCAGCCGAGTGGCCACGGGCCGGTTCTTCAGGCTATGCTTTCGTCGATGATCTCAGGTTCTTAAAAGCCGCTCGGTGGCGGTGGTGCAGATTTCGGTTTCCCTCATCGTGTTGGCAAGCAATCTGCAGACCTCGCTTCTTGCCATTCGCGCGGGTACCGAAGGGTTCGCGGAGGGGAGTCTCGGCCTCCTCATGTCGGCGTTCTTTCTCGGCCTCGGCGCTCAGGGAGCATTCCTCTATGCTGCCGCGGCACGCGATTGACGTGGTTGTCGCACTTTTGACTCGTGTGCCTGGCAGGCCGTGGAGTCACACCACGCGACGGCTGTAGCGGCTGCGGAACGTCCGGTCGATGAGATTGGCGAGAAACGTCATCGGGTTCGCCTTACCGGTTCCGAAGAGGTAGCTCAAGCCGTACTGGATCCGCGGATCGTCGATCTTCAGGAGGTCGTCTACGGTGCGGATACCCCGGCGACGCAGCTCTTCAGGTGGATCGAAGGTCCGGTAGAGGGCAACGGTGTGAAAGAGGGTGCGCATCGGTGCTTGCTCTTCGCCGGGAGCGCAGCTTATGCACAGATGCGCCATATGATAGGCAAGCCACAAGAGCTCGAACTCCCCCTCGCGGCCGGAAAACAGGAACGGGGGGTTGTAAGGGTTCTTCTGAAAACGGTCCATGTAGTGCAGGTAGCGACCCCGCAGGCGCTCAACGTAATGAAGGAACTCCTCCATTTGGGCCGAGTCGGGAGGATATTGGGCGTCTCGGTTGATGATCTCGATGAGGGGGTCGGACCGCGGAATCACCCGGCGGGCTCCTTGCCGCCGGGGCTCGGTCGGCGATCCTCATTTAGGGCGTCGTTTGGCCCATCGGTCGCCTCGTACCGAAGATAGGAGCGCGCAATCTCTGCAACTTCGCGGGTGAGGTCGACACCGCTGAACAGCACGACCCGGCTGATGCTCTCCGCAGTTTGCTCGAGGCCGCGGCAGATTCCGCCGACGTTCGTGAAAAGCCCCTGCAGCAGCGGTTTCATGCCGAGCTCGGTGATGGTCACTTGTCCGGGCGCGCGAGTGGCCGCTTCCTTTAGTGCGGTGAGCCCTGCGTTGTCCATCTCACTCGAGACGAGCCCCACGAACGCGATGAACGTAAAACCTTCGCCGCCTTCGAGTCGATCTCGCAGCAGGTCCACGAACTCCGGTGTAAGCAACTCCTCATCCAGATCATCGGAAACCAGCACCACGCGATCGACATGACGTTCTCGTACCGCCGGCTCGAAGCGAGCGAGGTAGTGAGCCGGCGGCAGGTCGCCGACACGCTCGATCGATACCGTCCCCTCGGCGTTGGCTTGCGCCGCCTCTTCCAGCCGCCGAACCACCGCATCGAACCCTTCTCTGAGCACGTTGGGAACTCTGACTTCCACCCCTCGTGTCCTCCCTCTACTACGATGGCCCATGGACCCGGAGGTGTCAAGATTAGCCGCAAAGCGCACCCCGCGAGGCGGGATAGCCGTTAGTCGAGAGCTGTGCCATAATCGGCGACCGTGAGGACGTTTTTCGCAGAAGAGTATTACGAGACGCCGCGGGGTGCGGCTTCGGCGCTGTTGCGCTGGAGTTCGAAAACATGGCGTTGGACGTTCTACTTTCAATACTTCACCGAGGTGATACGCTCCCGGCGGCGGGCCGTGCGTGGGGGCTACGACGATGCCGAATGGGCGGAAAGCTCGGCAAGGATAATGCGCATCATCGAGCGAAACGGCGGCAGATTCCAGGTGGAAGGGCTCGACATCCTTCGTCGTGCAGCTTCGCAAGCCCCCTACGTGTTCATCAGCAATCACATGAGCACCCTGGAGACCCAGATCTACCCGGTCCTCATTGCCCCGTTCATGCCGGTAACCTTCGTCGTGAAACGGGAGCTCATGACGCATCCGTTCATGGGGCCCGTGCTTCGTACCAGGGACGCCATTGCCGTGGCCCGGCAGAACGCCCGGGACGATCTGCGCACGGTGCTCGAGGAAGGGAAGGCTCGTCTCGAGCGGGGTATGTCGGTCGTGATCTTCCCTCAACACACGCGCACACCGGAGTTCTCACGGGAGACGTTCAACTCCCTCGGGACGAAGCTGGCGGCCGCGGCAGGGGTGCGGGCGCTGCCGGTGGCGGTGAAGAGCGACTTCTGGGGAGAGCGAGGCCTGTTGCGTGGCTTCGGTCCGGTTCGCCCCGAGCGCTCCATCCACATCCGTTTCGGTGAGCCCTTTGCGGTCTCCGGCCGTGGTAGAAAAGAGCACGAGAGAGTGGTCGGTTTCATCGAGAGTGCCCTCGCCGAGTGGCAATCCGGCGAAACGGAATCAGAGCAATCACAGGGTTGATCGCCTCCGCGCCGGAGCCGGGGCAATTGCGCTCGCGGCCGAGGTGCGATATAAGGAGGGACATCACTACGCCGGTTGCGGCAGCACCCAAGGGAGGAACCGTTCGATGGCTGCGGGTGACAAGATCAAAGACAAAGTATACTGGGCAATCAAGAACTCCGACCGGCTGAAGGCCGGGAATTACGTTTCGGTGTCCACGGAGAAGAAGGGGCTCTTCGGTAAGCCGAAGATCGTGCTGACCGGGCGCACGCCCTCGGAAACGGAGCTCGAGAAGGTGCTCGAGGTGGCAAAAGAGGCGGCAGGAGAGCTGGAAGTGGAAAGCCGTCTGAATATCACGAAGATTTCCTGACGCCGGACCGGCAGGCCGCTAAGGTTGAAGAGTCGGCCGCGTAAGAGAGCCGGCACGGAACACCCGGTGCGGTGACGCCGCGGACCGACATATCGACTGCGGTCAGTCGAGGACCGTGCGGGAGAGGTAGTCCGCGTATTCGGCCAGCTCTTTCAGGATGCGTTTGTCGGCGGCGGGCGTGTCGACGCGGGCAAGGCGGTTCTCCACCTGACGGCGGAAGCTCGTTATGTCCATCGCGCCCTCGGGCTCCGGCGTCAGCAGGCGAGCGGCACAGAAGCTCTTCCATCGCGCCCGCTCCGTCTCGCTCAGGCTCTCAGGGAAGTTTCGCGCGACGTAGCGCCGCAGCAACTCGGGGCCCCGCGGATCGTAGAGCTCGGGCGGGTTCTGCTTGAGCTTCTCCGCGGAGGCGCTGCGGATAAAGGCGAATTCCGCGCGGTCTTCGTCGGGGAAAAAGTCGCCTGAGTATATCTGCAGCTCCGGATCGCTATACCCGGCCGGCGGCGGCGCCTCGTAGACCCGGTATACTTTCTGTAGTACCTCGGGCCGGGAGCTGATCAGCTCGGCATGGCGGCGGCAGCGGTCGATGTCGATTCGAAGCGCCCCTGCGCGTTCGGCGCTCAGGGTGTTGAGCGGAGCTACCGCCGGCGAGCGATTGAGGCGGACCCCCTTGAGGGGAATGCGCTCCCCCTCGGCAAGCTCCTCACGGCGTGAGAATACCCGTCTGCGGATCTCCTCCGGCGAGCACTCGAGCCAATCCGACGGGTCCCTGCGCAGGTCATAGACGATAATCTCGTTGGCGTGACGAGGGTGGGCGCTGACCGGCAGCACGAGGCTCGTGCACCCGGCCGGGGAGGTGAACATCGCCGAGGTGTGGACCACGGGTTTGGGATCCTGTAGCGAGAGCAACCGCCTGACCGCCTCCCGTTTGCGCAGCCCGAAGTAGTAGCGAAACAACCGCGGTTGAGCCCTGTGCACGATCTCCGCTAAGGCGATGGTCGCGCGTACGTCGGCGAGCGCGTCGTGGGCGCCTTCGTGGGCGATGTCATTGGCCCTGGTAAGGTCCTCGAGGCGAAAGGAGGGTTTCCCTTCCTCGTCATCGACCCAATTCACCCCCTCAGGCCGCAGATCGCGGCACATCCGCAACAGGTCTATGATGTCCCATCGGGCGTTACCGTTCTCGTACTCCCGGCGATAGGGATCGTAGAAGTTTCGGTAGAACAACGCGCGGAGAAACTCATCGTCGAAGCGGATGGTGTTGAATCCCGCGGTCGTCGTTCCCGGCCGGATCATCTCCTCATGCACGAGTGCGGCCAGCTTCCGCTCGGTGACTCCCCGCTCGTTCGCCATTTGCGGGGTGATGCCGGTGGTGAGACACGCGTCCGGGTGAGGAAGATAGTCCGGCGAAAGGCGGCAAAACGCCGTTACCGGTTCCTCGAGCTCGCGAAAGTGCTCATCCGTCCGGACGGCCGCAAACTGTGCGATGCGGTCCCACTGAGGATGCGTACCGAATGTCTCGAGATCGTACCAAAGGAGTGATGCCGGCATGTGCGCTCTCAGGGAATCATAGGGCGGGGACCGATGTTCTTGCAAGCCTCCTTCCGGTGCCGGCGGCTACCCCGAGTGGGTTGACCCGGCCCTAAGGGTTTCGTACCAATAAGAGACAACACTATATAGGAAAAGGAACGATCGAGTATGGATTTGACATCGTCAACGACACTGAACAACGGCCTGCGAATGCCCTGGCTCGGGCTCGGCGTGTTCAAAACGCAGCCGGGCACGGAAGTGGAGCAGGCAGTACGATGGGCATTGGAGATCGGCTACCGCCACATCGATACGGCCTCCTTCTACGAAAACGAGGACGGCGTCGGGAAAGCGCTTGCCGAAAGCGGCGTGCCCCGAGAAGAGGTGTTTCTCACCACAAAGGTCTGGAACACCGAGCAGGGGTACGAGGAAACCCTTGCCGCGTTCGACCGTAGCCGTCGCAAGCTCCGAACCGATGTGGTGGATCTCTATCTCATCCATTGGCCGATAGAGCGAACCTTTAAGGAGACCTGGAAGGCGCTGGAGAAGCTCTATGCCGACGGGAACGTGCGTGCTATCGGTGTGAGCAACTTCCTCGTGCACCATCTGCAGGATCTGATGCGTGAGGCGGATGTGGTGCCCGCGGCCAACCAGGTGGAGTGGCATCCGTTTGTGCTGCAGCCGGAGCTCCTGGGATACTGCAGAAAGAATGGAATTCAGTTCGAGGCCTGGAGTCCGCTGACCAGGGGACGGTTCCTCGACCACGAAGTGATTACCGGCATTGCCCGGGCGCACGGCAAGACCCCGGCGCAGGTGCTCATCCGATGGGACCTCCAGCACGAGGTCGTAACGATTCCGAAATCGGTGCATCGCGAGCGTATCGAGGAGAACAGTCGGGTTTTCGATTTCGAGCTTTCCGACGAGGAGATGAGAAAGCTCGATGCTCTCGATTCGAACACCCGGATCGGTCCCGACCCGGACGAAATGGCGGAGGGATAATCGGAGGGGTCGCGGATCGGACGGATCCGTCGCTCCGTATAGCGGGGAAACGCGAACCGGCGGGTCCTCGCCGGTCGTGCACTCCTTGCGCCGTGGGCGTGGGTGCCTCTTCGCCGTGGGCCGGTTGTGCTTACTTCTTTGTGGGCGAATGATATTCCCTGCTCATGGAGAAGTTCGTCCCCGGGGTACAGGGGCTTCTTGGCCGCAACATCAAGTCAGCCCGTGCACGGCTCAATCTCAGCCAGCAGGCGCTTGCCGAGCGGGCGGATCTCTCGCCGGGACATATCAACGATCTCGAGCAGGGGCGGAAATGGGTTTCAGCCGATGCCCTCGAGCGCATCGCCGAGGCGTTGCTTCTCGAGCCCTTCATGCTGTTGTTGCCGCCGGACTACTCCTCGGAGCTCGACGCTTTTGCATTGTTGACGGAGTATGCGTCCTCGGTTCGTGAGCGCATCGAAGGCGCATTGGATTCCAGCCTCGAAGAGGCGCTTCTGAAACGCCGTCCGCAAAGCGGAGATGACGCGGCCGAATGAACGAAAGAACGTCTCGGTCTCTCCACGGGCGAGGACTCCGAGGACGGTTAGCGTTCAATTCCTTCCGGTGGCGAAAGAACAACGGGTGTGAAACACGCAACCGGAGGGGGGATCGGAGGGGCTCGGGAACTCTCCTTGCAGAATGACGCGGCTTCGGGTTCGCTCGATGTGCGGCTCGAGGATGGGGATCATCCACATGAACGGCTCCCCGTTTTGGGAGTTCACGTCCTCGCGCAGATAGAAGGTGTATTCCCGCCCGTCGTCGGATACCTCCCAGTCCCGCGCCGGTGCGAGCTCGATCTGCGCACCGTCGTTGCGGAACACCAGGCTGTCGAACATCTGCCGCGTGGCTGTCACGTTGGGAAAACACGTCTTGGTCCGGTGCTGTTCCATGGATTCTCGACACTGGGAGAACGAGGGCAGTAGAATTGCATAATGACCGCCATTGAGCCGTGTAGCCGGCGCTCCGGCACAACCGGCCCGCACTTCGGAGCGCGGCGGCCCGGAGCGCGGCGCCCGGAGCGGCGGTGAGGCGACCCGGAGCGCGGCGGCGAGGAGGTCAAGTGTGAAGCTGGAGCGCGCGGGCCTCGTCGAGGCCGTTCTCTTCGACAAGGACGGCACGTTGTTCGATTTCAGAGCAACTTGGCTGCCGACGTTGCTCGACAGCGCCGACCGCATGGCCGGCGGGGATGAAAGGACCGCAAATGCTCTGGTACGGGCGGCCGGATACGACCCCGATCGAGACCGGTTTCTCCCCGACGGTCCCGTTGCCGCCGGATCGGTGGTCGACGTGGCCGATGCATGGTACACGGTGCTGCAGGCCCGTGAACGTTCCCGTCCTGAACGCTCCCGTCCTGAACGTGCGGCACGTCTCGGCGGCGGCTCGGGATCGGGAACATCGCCCGCGGCGCCGGCGAGCCGCGATGAGCTCGTAGCAATGCTCGAAGAAGCGGGGCGCCGAGCCTCGGCATCGAGGGATGTGCCGGCTGCGGACCTGGTGGGCGTGATGCAACGTTTACGTGAGGCCGGGATCATACTGGGGCTCGTTACGAGTGACTCGACGGAGGCCGCGCGGGAGGCACTCCGTCGGGCGGGGGTGCTCGAGCGATTCAGCTACGTTGCAGGCTATGACGCACCGGCCGGCGTAAAGCCGTCCGCGGCCGCGGCGAAGGCGTTTTACCGGCCGCTGGGGATAGCGCCGGCGCGGGTCGTGGTCGTCGGAGATACGTGGCACGATATCACGATGGCGCGCGCCTGTGGATGCCTGGCGATAGGGGTGCTAACGGGTGCGCTCGACCGCGAGGACCTTGCACCCTACGCGGATGCGGTTCTGGAGAACATCGGAGAGTTACCCGCGTTTCTGGGAGTGTAGCACCCGGTAGTGCCGGCGGGGAGACTCGAACTCCCACGGGGCGCGAACCCCGGCAGATTTTGAGTCTGCTGCGTCTACCAATTTTGCCACGCCGGCAAATTCATCTATATTCAGGTCTATAATCTCAGACAAAATCTCAGTCTGAGTAAAATAGTAGGGCTATCTGCCGCGCCCCGAGGGCACTTGGCGATGCTCTGCTGGGATCTTATGCGGTTGCTTGCCAAACAAGTTTGGTCTACTGTCACTTTGTTAGGCAAGGCACCGATCTTTATCTGCCTACAGAGGGACTATCTTTTGACCTTGCCTAACTGATACCGAAATATGTAATATATGTTAGGCAAGGTGGGAAGCAATGGCAATGGTATTCGATATTCTCGAAGAGGAGAAACGCAGACTACTCAGCCTCAAAGCGCGCTACGAGCAGCAGCTGTCTGAGTTACCCAAGGGCTCTATGTCCAGAAAGAAGCGATGGAATCGGGAGTATCTCTATCTTGCGTACCGGCAATCCGACAAAGTGAAGTTTGAGTACATCGGCCCTGTTGATTCTGAAGCAGCCGAGGAGGTCGGGGCAAAGGTGCGACGAAGAAAGGATCTGGAGGAGAAGCTCAGTCAGGTGGAAGCTAACCTTGCCGACGTTGAACGAGGATTACGTGGCAGACGATGACGAGCTCTTCCTGACGATCATTGACCGTCTTTCGCAGGGCGGAGTGCTGACGGACATCGTCCTCATCGGTAGCTGGGTGCTACCTGTCTATAGAGCGTACTTCAATGACGCTCCTGAGATTCCCGTCTTGAGAACGACCGATCTGGACTTTCTGGTTGGGATGCCACCGAAGGTCCGACGAGAGTTCGACGTACCGGCAGCACTGTCGGAGCTTGGATTCGAGCCGGAGTGGTCTCTCCAAGGTGACTATTGCAAGTATGTGCATCCTGACATGGAAGTGGAGTTTCTGATTCCGGAGCAAGGGCGGGGCGTCGGCAGGTCCATCTCTGTGGACGCTCTGCGCGTGGAAGCTCAGCCGTTGCGCTTCCTCTCATTGGCCTATGATCGGAGCATGGTCGTGCGCTATAGGGGCTACGAGATTCGGGTGCCGGAACCCGAAGCATTCGTGTTGTTGAAATTGCTTGTTATCCCGAGACGCAAAGATCGCAGTAAGATCGAAAAGGATGCATACACCGCTCGATCTCTCGGAGATTATTTGCTCGACAACACTGAGCGCCGAGAAAGGCTGATAGGAATGTTCTCGGAACTACCAAAAGGATGGCAGCGGAAGATTCGGAGCGCCGCGAAAGAGCACTTTACGGGATTACTGGAGCCCACATCGTAAAATCGTCCCTCCCCTCACAGAACTCGCCGTACGGATTGTTCACTGCCATGACATTTACCTCCACGTTTGACGTACAGTCAATTGTACTTTACACTGTAAGTATAAAGGGCGTGAATGTAAAGTGAAGGACAATCATGGGTATTGAGAGCATCCCCGCCAACCTTGTGCGCTACCGCAAGGCCAAGGGGATAACCCAGCAACAAATCGCGAAGGATATCGGTATATCGCGCCAGGCTTACTCAGCCATCGAGGCGGGAAAGAGCGTGCCCAAGAGTGGGACTCTTGTGGCTCTTGCTGAAGCCTTGGACTCATCTGTGCCGGATATCCTCGCCGATCCTCCGTCGTTTTCCTTGCTCCGGTTCCGCTCCGGGCGGTCGATGCCCAAGAGCGAGCAGGCCAGGAGAGACGTGCTCCTCCATGATTTCAGACGCTGGCTGGATGATTACAGCTTCCTCGAAAATCTGTTGGAGGTGGGGAGCAAATGGCGATTCGAAGACGTGGACAGTTATGACCCGGTAGAAGCTGCAGCACAGGCAAGGAACGCGATCGACGTCGAAGCGGACGAACCGATCGATGACATAATCGGCCTTCTGGAGTCGTCCGGTGCAAAGGTGTTCACCCGGGATTTTGAACTTCCGAAGGTATTCGGCTTTTCCGCGGCACGCGCCGACAATGGGCCTGCCATAGCGGTAAACACCTCCTCCGGCATCAGCATTGAGCGGCAAATCTTCACCGTGGCTCACGAACTTGGCCACTTGATCATGCACGAGAAGTCTTACGTCGGCGTGGCTGGAGACGGTAGTGATGATGAAGAAGCCGAAGCGAACCAGTTTGGATCTCACTTCCTGCTGCCCAAAAAGGCGTTCGCGCAAGAACTCGAGGAAAGCTCAGGTTTGCCCCTCGTGGACTTGGTTCTCCACATCAAGCGTAAGTTCCGTGTTAGCTACAAGACTGTTCTTTTCCGACTTGTGAGTGAATACGGGGTCGACAGCTCCATTTACCAACGGTTCACGGTTGCGTATAGCCAACGCTACGGGAAGAACCTAAAGGGCCACGCAGAGCCCGACGCGCTACAGGATCCGATTGCCCGTGACGAGATCGAAGGGCTTTCCCCTCATGACTTCGTTGAGAGCGGATTATCACGCTTGGTGAAGCAAGCGTATGAACGGGATCTCATCACCGCGTCCAGGGCGGCGGAAATACTCCAGGTGCCTCTTGAGGCGATGCGTAGTCTCGAAAGTGAATGGGTAGCCGTGGATGTCGGAGAGTGAGCACCCTAGGCTGATCATCACAGACGCCAATATTCTCATCGACTACGCTTCCTGTGGCATGGAAGTGCTGACTCTCGTTTCCGAGTACGTGGCTCCGATGGTCGTTCCCGATTTGGTTCTTCAGGAAGCTCGCACGCTCACCCGAGAATAGGTCGAGAAAGCCGGTGTCGTTGTTGTCGAAACGCCCTTGGCCCTCTTGGCACCCGATCCTCATGCATCGAAGCGTTTGTCGACTCAAGACAGGGTGTGTCTCGAGATGGCGAGAGCTAATGGATGGACCTGCGCAACGAATGACAGAGTTCTCAGGAATGCGTGCCAGGCGAGGGACGTGCGATTGGTGTGGGGTCTCGAGCTCATGGTGGAGACAGAATGTACTCACTTACCGATATCTGAGGACAATCTGTCTCACAACGAAGGAGAAAGGCCAGTATGAGCCATTGCCTACAACCCGCGATGCTTGCGAACGGTAAGTGCCTTCCAGTTCAGCATCGGATGCGACCGAATCGTCTCCTGCAATGTCGGGTCGGTGGTCAGGAGCCCGGCTCGGATCTCGCCTTGCCCTGAGAGGGCGTCCAAGAAACTCAGATCGGAATCACTTAGTGGGACAAGTCCGGCGAGTCCCTCCCTGGTTTCTGAGATCATCTTGTCTATCCATACAGCCGCGCCGCCTGCCTCATCGACGATGCTTGGCTGCACGGTGGGCAAGAGCATGCGCAGGGCGTCCGTTGGGTTCAGACTCATTCGGTCGAGGTCGATGGTACGCCAGTCAACACGATTGAAGCCTCCGTATACAACAAAAGCAACGTGCAATCGCTCGTGATCGAGATCGCTCTTCGTGAGCAATTGGTGGGCGTCAAAGAGGTCTCTGGCCTGGACGCGAGAAAACAAGGCCGACAGCTTCTCTCCGGCAAGCTCGGCCTCCGAAAGCACGCGTACGTTCTTCGCACTATACTCGCCGAGAGCCGCCGAGTCTCGTATCTCCGGTTCCCAGAGTGGAACTCGGAGAACGTAGTTGA
>JBKHEN010000058.1:0-15943 GCA_046540795.1 Spirochaetaceae bacterium
CGAGCCGGGCTCGGCGGCCTTCGGCGCCGGGGACGTCGCGGGCGGAGGCGCCGCAGCCGGCGGGGCCGCCGGAGGCGCCGCAGCCGGCGAGCCCGGAGAAGCCGGCCGAGGGGCCGGAGCGCATGCGGGCCGGGGATACCGCTACGCCGCCGGGTCTTCGCGCATGCCTCCGGAGGTGCGTCGCGCGTTCGAGACCCTCGAGATCGAGCCCGGCGCCTCTCTCGACCGGGTCAGGCGACAGTTTCGCCGGGAGCTCGCACGGTATCATCCGGATCGTTTCGCTTCCGATCCGGCCAAGTTCAGAGATGCCACCACGGTAACGAGAGAATTGATTCAGTCGTACCGATGCATTCGCGACTACTATAACGCCCGGGCCGCAAGCTGACGGCAATGTGCACACGCCGAGCCGGTACTACGACCCGGACTCGTTTTCGGCACCGGCCTTCTGCTCGGAACCTTCCGACGAGCCCGGCTCCGCCCCCTGCGCATCACCCGCTTCACCACCCGACGTACGGGTAACCTCGCGCCGCGCGTCATCGAGGTGGTAATCTGCGATCTTGCGATGGAGCGTCTTGCGGCCGATACCGAGCACCTCTGCGGTCCGGCTCTTGTTGCCGTTATGAGCGTTGAGGGTACTTCGAATGATCTCCCGCTCCGCTTCGGCCAGCGTCGACCCCACGGGAATTCGGATGTCGTTGGAGCCCGAGCTCTCGGTGATCGAGGGAGGCAGATCGTCCGGGGTGATGATGGTGCCTTTGCACATCACCAGGGCGCTCTCGATACAGTTCCTGAGCTCCCGTACGTTACCCGGCCATGAGTAGTTGTACAGAAGCGCGTTGGCCTTGTGATCGATCCCTTCGACGGGCTTGTTGTTCTCTTGGGCGAACTCCTTGATAAACGCGGAAACGAGTAACGGGATATCCTCCTTGCGCTCACGCAGCGGCGGGATGTCGATGTTCACCACGTTGAGCCGGTAGTACAGATCCTCGCGAAACGTTCCTCGCTCTATTTCGGCCTTGAGGTCCTTGTTCGTGGCCGAGATGATTCGCGTGTCCACCTCGATCGTTTCCTCGCCGCCGACCCGCTCGAACTTCTTCTCCTGCAGAACCCGAAGGATCTTTATCTGCACGTTCTGGCTTATCTCGCCGATCTCGTCGAGGAAGATGCTTCCCATGTGAGCCAGCTCAAAGCGCCCCCGTTTGCGCGCCACGGCACCGGTGAAGGAGCCCTTTTCGTGTCCGAAGAGCTCACTCTCGAGCAACGTCTCCGAGAGGGCCGCACAGTGCACCTTGATGAACGGCTTGTCCCGCCGATCCGAAAGATTATGAAGCGCATCGGCCACCAGCTCCTTCCCCACGCCGCTCTCACCGGTAATCATAACCGATGCCTTTGTGGGAGCCACCTGTCGTACCACATCGAAGATCCGGTGCATTGCACTCGATTTGCCGATGATGTTCGAGAACCGGCGCTGATTGTCGAGCTCCTCCTGCATCCGGTGGTGCTGCATGACGAGCTCCCGGGTGGAGAGGGCCCGCCGAACCAGAAGGGACAATCGATC
Organism: Spirochaetaceae bacterium; assembly: GCA_046540795.1. Classification (GTDB taxonomy): domain Bacteria; phylum Spirochaetota; class Spirochaetia; order DSM-27196; family PWMO01; genus JAAAOH01. The sequence continues at coordinate 1,559 of JBKHEN010000058.1, forward strand.
CAGGTTGACCGGTTTCGTAAGAAAGTCGAATGCGCCGTCCCGCATGGCCTGGACGGCGGTCTCGATGGTGCCGTGCCCGGTCAGGATGATCACGGGTATCGTCGGCCATTGGTCTACCACCCGCCGCAGCAGCTCTTCTCCCGATAGGCGGGGCATGCGAAGATCCGCTATGATGAGGTCGACTTCTTCCTCATGAATGATGTCGAGCGCTTCCTGCCCGTCCTCTGCAAGAAGGACATGATGACCGTCCATCTCCAGGGCCTTCCCGAGGCCCTGGCGAATGTTCTTCTCGTCGTCGACGATCAGCACGTTGAACTTCATTGCCGCTCCTCTCCACTCCATTCGAGCAAGTGCTGCTCCCGCTGCGGAACCGGGAAGGTGATGGTGAACGTGCTGCCCTGCCCTTCTTCAGAAGACACGCTGATCTCGCCCATGTGCTCCTTTACCACCTTGTACACCAGGGTCAATCCGATGCCCGAGCCGAAATCCCGCGTGGTGAAGTACGGCTCGAATATCTTCTCCCGTACCTCCTCGGGCATACCCTCACCGGTATCCTCGATGCTCAGCTCTACGCTCTCTCCGCGACAGCGAGTACGGATCGACAGCGTGCCGCCTTCCGGCATTGCCGCGATGGCGTTCTTGACGATGTTCATCACCGCCTGCTTGAAGTATCGCTCGTCCAGTTGAATTTTCGGCAGATCCCGGGCGAATTCCGTTTCCACAACGACATTATTCTGCTCGAGCTCGTACTGCACGAACTCCAGTAGCCCGTTGAGAACATCATTCAGATCCGCGTCCTCGAGCTCCACGTTCATCGGACGTACGGCGAAAAGGAAGTCCACGACGATCTTGTTCAGCCGGTTGACCTCCTCGTTCACGATATCGATGTATCCCTGTATCCGCTCTCGATCCTCCTCTTCGAGGGAGGCGAGCGCCTTCTGGATCAACTGAATGTGGATACCGATGGATCCTAAGGGGTTCTTGATCTCGTGCGCGACCCCCGCGGCAAGGGTCGTGAGAGAAGCAAGACTCTCGGCCCGACGGAGTCGGGCCTCACGGCTCTTGCGCTCGGTGACGTCCTCCACCCGGAGGATGTTCCCGGTGACATGCCTGTTTCGTACCAGGGGGAACAAGCTGAGGAGCAGCGTTCGTACGGCGCCCTGCTGATCGATGCTGAACTCCACCTCCCACACCGAATCCTCCGCCTCCAGGATTTCCCGGATGAACGAGGAGATCTCCTCGTCGTCGATGATTTCCCAGAGCCGTCGCTCGGCGAAATCACCCGGCACGAGCGGTAGCAAACGCTCAGCCGCCTTGTTGAGCATGAGAAGGTGATGATAATTATCAGAGACGACCACCGCGTCGTTCATAGAATCGAGCACGATGCGCATCTGCTCGTGCTCCGATGCCAGATCATGGATCAGGGTGCGAATCTGACTGCTGTCGAGCTTATCGAGCTTGTTCAGCGCCCGCTCAATGAACCCCCGCATCAACCTGCCTCATTGCGTAGTACAGACTCTCACAGACTGCCGTGGGATTCATATTAAGCGTTCCGACGCGGAGAGCGGCATCGGCGATAAGGTCCCTCCACTTCTCGACGGTTTCCATCTCCGCTATTCGCGGCCCTTCGTCCGCGACGTCTCGCCGGAGAATGCGTCGCGCGCGCTCGGCGAGCTCCTCGAAAAAATACCGGAATCCCTCGGTATCAGGCATTCCCTGCAGGCTTTCCTCGATCCGCGCAAGCCTCTCCGCCGCGTCTGCGGCATCCGGCGTAACCACCGCTTCATAAAACGCTTCCGCAAGCGAGGGTATGGACACCGCGCCCGCAAACCCGCGTGTGAGAAAGTACTCACGCAGAGACGCATATTCAACCTGGTCCGAGCGGAACACCCTCCGTATCACCTCCTGCTGCAGCTCCCGCGGTCGCCGCTTGAACTCGTACTGTCGCAATCGCGACAAGATGGTCGGCATGACGGCCGACTTCGTCTCCGCGAGCAACACGAACAACACCTCGGGAGCCGGCTCCTCGAGTGTCTTCAACAGGGCGTTGCGGGCACCGTCATTCAGCCGGTCGGCTCCGTCGAGAATGACAACCTTCATCGGTCCGCTGGTGCGAGACCAGTGGGAGACGTTTCGCACGGCCTGGGTAGAAACCGGGTCCCGGGGCAACGCCGAGGCGATCTTCCCGGCCTTCTTCCGTAGCTCTTCAGTGAGCTTGGCGAGCCGCGCGGTGTCCGGCAGCTCCCGCCGCGAGTCGAGCTCTTCGAGCCTCTCGCTCACCTCCCTCACGTCGCCGCTCACCGAGGAGATGCGTTGTTCCTGGCTCTGCCACAGAACCTCGTCGAATCGTCGCAAGAGCTTGCGCACTGCCCGGAGAAAGAGGAACCGGGTACCCCGTGAAGGACTGCCGACCAGGCTCTCCGCGGCGACGGTGATCTCCTCGAGGAAGTAATGCGTGCCCAGCAACAGCGTGTAGGGATGCACGAGGGACCGCTGTTGCCGGCACGCGCGGCACCGGCAGTTCCACGCGCCCTGCTCCTCGCAACTCACCGCACGCGCGAGCTCGAGGGCCATGGTGGTCTTCCCGGTATACCGGGGCCCGTGAAAGAGCACCGCGGAGGGAAGCCGGCCTTCGGCGACCTCTGCACGAAGACGTGCGGCGACGTCGTCATGCCCGATAATGTTCTCAAACATCCACCGTCCTCCGGTTCAGAAACTCCGAAGCATAGGGCAAGAGGGGAACCAACAGCCGTGCGAAGACGCTTCCCTCCAGGATCCTGTCCGGCGGGAAGAACGGCTGCACCTGAATGACCAGGATCATGATGAAGGTCAGAAGAAGCCCTTCGGCCAGTCCCAGGAAGATGCCCAGGGCGTGGTCCAGACTTTCCAGGTGGATCCGCTCGATGAGCGTATGTAGCGCATTCTCGAATATCTTCGAAAGCAAGTACACGACTAGGAACACTGCGAGGAATGCGGCAACCTGGCTCCACACGGACTCCCCGAAGAATTGATCGAGATACGCGGCGACCACACCGGAGAAGAGCACAGCAGCGGCAATTCCCAGGATAAGCCCCGCCATGGACATCAGCTCGGTGACGAACCCGCGAAATGCTCCGCGCAAGGTCGTAAACACGACGATCAACGCGAATACGATGTCGATTGCTACGAAGTCCACCCACGGCCCTCCGCCACGTCGCAAATCATGTCCGCGATTCTATCCTCCGCGGCGCCGACGTCAAACCCTCGCACCGCCAGGGCCATACGTACACGATCCTCGGGAGCATCGAGGAGGCGCATGATCTCCCCTTCCAGGCGCTCCGCGCCCGCGTTCTCCTCCTCGAGCACTATCGCACCGCCCCGTGCCGCAAAGATCCGGGCGTTGCGCACTTGATCACCCCGGGAACTCGTGCGAGGAAGCGGGATCAGGACGGCGGGCTTCCCCAAACGCGCAAGCTCCCACAGCGTTCCCGCGCCGGCCCGACATACCACGAGGTCCGCGGCGGCGAGCACATGGGGGTATTCCTCACCGATAAACGGCACGGAGACGTAGCCGCCGCCGTCGGGACGGAGGGGCGGGTGGTCGCCGCGTTGGTGCACCACTTGCGTCCGCCGAAGCAGCCCCTCGAGTATGTTACCGAGCAGCGCATTAATCTGCGCGGAGCCCAGGCTGCCGCCCACGAAGAACACCAGCGGGCGGTCCGTAGTGAAGCCGAGGCGCCTCCGTCCCGCATCCCCGTCGGCGCCATAGAGATCGCGCCGCACCGGGTTCCCGGTAACGCGAACACGACGGCGAAGCGCCGGCCGCAGGTACTCCCGCGTCGAGTCATAGGCCACGAGTATCCTGTCGACGAGGACGGCGTTAATCCGCGTGGCAAGGCCCGGATCGGCGTCCGACTCGTGCGTTGCGCATGGAATACCGAGCACTCGTGCCGCCGCAATCACGGGCACGCTCACGTATCCGCCCTTGGAGAAGACAAAGGCCGGCCGCAAACGAAGAAGGTAGATGAGCGCGGCGATCGTACCGGCGGCCACTCGGAGGACATCGGTCACGTTCCGGAGAGAGACATACCTTCTGAGCTTCCCTGCGGGAATCCCGTGGAACGGGATCCCGCGCTCGGAAACAATGCGCCGCTCCATCCCCACCCGAGAACCGATCCAGGCGATACGATAGTCACCGCGCTCCCGCAGGGCGTCGGCCACGGCAAGACCGGGAAACACGTGCCCGGCGGTTCCTCCTCCGGTGAAAACCACTGTCTTCTGCATGACGACCTTGATTTCTGGAGTATTCTGAGATAGAAGAAACTACCATGAGAATCCTTCCGACTGCAATGTTTGCCATCGTTTTGCTATCGACTCTGTCCGCCGGGGCCCCCGCGCAGTCGGCGGCGGACTCCGACCGTCCGCGCGCGGAGCGACTTCTGTCACACCTTTCCGACGACCGCTTTCGAGAAGTGATGGAGGAGGGAGGAACGAAGCACTACTTCGAGGACACTGTTGAGCTGAATCTCGCCTTCGAAGGCTCGGGGCGGGACCGTACCGAGCGGGCCCTTACGGCAATGGAGCCGAGAATCGGCGTGGAGGCCCTGTTCCTCGTCGAAGAGCACGTGGAGGAAGAATCCGAGAAGGAACGAGACCGGGCATTGTACAACATCTTTCGGTCTGTGAGCACCATGGAAGGGATCGAGTACTATTCGGCAAGCAGAGAGCGGATGCGCACCTTCTACCACGAGTCCTACGCCGTGGAAGACCCGGAAAGCCGGGAGCCCTTGTCTGATCCCGTGGTTACGGAGGTTCCCGAGGAGGACCAAATCTACGTCTATCAGCGGGATTCGAGCTTCGGTCGAAACGTCTACCGGGTAGACTATGTGCGCGACGATGATGCCTATCTCATGAGCATGACCAATCTGACCCGGATGTATTACGGCGTGCTGCCGGTGGTTGCACCGGAGAACCTGGAAATCCACCTGACCGTGATGGAGACGGAAGAAGGATACTTGTTCTACGGCGCGTGCGGGGTGCGGGTCATAAGCCTCCTCGGCATGCAGGATCGTGCCAGGGACAGCTTCTATAACCGTATAGAGGCGCTCTATCGGTGGTTTCGCTCCCGCGTCGAGGCGCACAACGCACCCTGAGGCGGGACACATGGGGGCCGGTTGATCGGCCGCGGCGGCACAAACCGCCCAGGCGTCCGGTCCTCCGGTCGGTGCCCGTCCGCTCAGCCGGGCTCCGCCTCTACGCGATTGCGGCCTTTCTGTTTAGCCACGTACATGGCCCGGTCCGCCCGAGACATCCACATGTCTCTGGATTCTCCCGGTCTGAATCGGGCAATTCCCATGGACACGGTAACGGACACCAAAGCCGAAACGGCGTCCTCCTCGCAGAGGATACTCATCCCCACCAACCTCGAACGGAGCCGTTCCGCGAACATGGAGGCCTGATTCAGCGAGCTGTTCGGAAGCGCAATGAAGAACTCCTCCCCACCGTAGCGCCCCGCGTAATCGTATTTTCGCAACTCCTCCCTCAGCACGCCTCCGAGGGCGCGGATGATCTTGTCGCCGCAACCGTGTCCGTAGTTGTCGTTGACGGTTTTGAAATGGTCGATGTCCATCATGATACCGCAGAGGGGCGTCGAGGAACGCAGGCACCGCTCGATCTCCACGTCGAGGGCCTCGAACAGACTCATCCGGTTCATCAGCCCCGACAGCATGTCATAACGAGCGATACGCTCAAGCTCTTCCTTCGCACGTTCCAGCTCCCGGTTTAGCCCTGCCACTTCCTCATATGCCTTGCGAAGTTGGAGGTTCTGGTCGAGCACCCGGGAGGAGAGCTCTTCCTCCTGCTTGACGGCCCGGCGATAAAACTCCCGCTCATGATGAAGGTCTGCGTGGTGACGCAGCCGGATGACGGCCGCGCGGAGACGCACGCGCATCTCAAGCTCGTCCACGGGCTTGCCCAGGAAGTCGTCCCCACCCGCTTCGAGGGCAGCGGCCACGAAATCCCCGTCGCGATGAGCGGAACATAGAAGGATCTGCAGCGGTTTGCGGAAATAGAGCCGCCTCAGCTCCTCACAGGCCGACCAGCCGCCACCGTCGGGAAGGTCCAGGTCCACCACGGCGACACCGACCTCCTCTTCCCCCGCCGCCTCCAGCGCCTGCGAAACGGACTTCAGGCCCCGAGGCTCGAGACCATTCTCGGGCGCGGCATCCTCCACCGTCCGCAAAAGTATCTCGTCCTCCGAGATGACGAATAACGTGATGTTCCGCTCCATCCGCACGCCCTTCCGGTCCGTGTTTTTTTACATCAGATAACTCAGAGCTACCTGGGAACCGCCGATCAGTGCGCCGAGCAACGCACCGAAGAGGTTTATCCACTTGAGGTGACGAGCAATAACGATGAGCAACAGGCGCTCTACCTCTACAACGTCCAGGCTGTTCACACGGTTCACCACCAGTCGGCGGATATCGAGCGACTCAACCAGCTCCGGTAAACGGTGCTCGACTAAGCTCGTAAGTCCCCGCGCGACCGCCGTGTCGATCTCCTCCTTCGTTTCATCCCGCAAACCGATTATCTCGCGGATACTACCCGAGCCGAAGCTCTCCATGAACTGCCGTAGGATCCGGCCCGCTTCTCCCACGAGGGCCTTGCTCTGTGCCTCCGGGCGCACGAGCTCGGCGACCCGATCCGATATTCCCTCGGCCAACGTCTCGAGGTCCGTCGCGAAGAGACTCTCGAGAAGCTCGCCCACACTACGATTCTCGTACCGTCTGAGCACCGTCATGAGCGCTTCTACGATCCGCGCCTGCACACCTTCCCGGCGCAGCACGTCGGCGATTTCGTCTATGATTGCGTGGACCCGCGCCGGCAGGTCGAGACGGCTCTTGGCAACCGCCTCCGCGACCCCCTGCGCACGGATCTTACGCAGAGCGTCCCCGACGGCTTCGACTACCCGCCTTCGATTCTCCGGATCCCATCCGGCCCGCCGGAGCGTCGCAACCAGGTCGTCGATGATTGCCGGCATCCTTTCCTCGAGCCGCTGGTCGTACTGCGCCGCGGTAACGAAGAACCGTTGCACGAACGTAAGCTTATCGAGGATCCGTCTCAGGATATCCTTGCCGTCCTGCTCGAGCCTGGCCCGAATATCCGGTCGGTTGAGATACTCGAGAACGTGCTCGAAGGTCGGACCGTACACTTCGTCGGCGATCCGTTCAATCTGCGCGATCAGCTCCTCGGAAATGAATCGACTCATCGGCGTATCGGCGGCCAGCTGCCGTTCGAGCCACGCGTGTGCGGCCCGCTGTATCGCATCCCGCAAATCACCCTCCGCCGCCCGGGCCACGAGCCCCTCGAGGATCGCGCGGAGTCGTTCCGGTGACGGAACCACCGAGCGGAGCTCATAGCGCGCGATCTGAAACAACGCGTTCCGTGCTACGGCAAGCACGCCGTCGCGAAAAGCAGCGGATGCCATGAACGAGCGGAGCATGCCGCCGGCCGCCTCCCGAAGGACCGTTCCGATCGAGGAAAGCGTGGACCAATCGTAGGTCGCCGGAACGCTCGAAAGCAGCCGATCGGTCGCCTGCCGTACTCCATCCTCAACCGCGTTGTGGAATTCCGGGTTACGGATGTGCATCCGTACCGCCTGCTCGTTCAGCAGTTGGGTAGAGACCATCGTCCCGATACTCTCGGCAAGCTGATACCGCTGCTTGGGGATAATACCCGGTGTCAACGGCAGCCGCACGCCAAAAACGCGCTTGGCACTGAGGGGACGAAAAAGCATGCGAATGGCAAGGTAATTGGTAACGTAGCCGATCACCGCGCCGAGGAGCGGAGGAAGCGCTACCGACAGCACTTCGGGGAGCGTGTCAGTCATTGCGAATCACCCTCGACGCATTCAGCGCGCGTTCGCGGGAATTGTACAACTCCACCGCCGTGCCGAAGAGCCAGCCCGAAAAGTCCTCCGAGCGCACCTGATACCAGAAGTCCTGCTCCTCGCCGACCCGATCCGTGTAGCTCGTCTTGGAGAGTATCTCCAACACCGCTCCCCGGCGCCCGTGTCCCACGATGTCGCTACGGGGATCCGGCTGCTCTAGGATCCGGGCGTAGCTACTGTCCACCACCGCCCAACCCGCGCGAAAGCTCAGCACCGGAGTCGTCGGCAGCTCGACCTCGTCCATGCCTCCGCCGTCGCCACAACCCGCAAGCGCACCGACGACCACGATCGCACACAACAGGAGGGCGCTCCTCATCGGTCCGCGCCCCTTTAGGCAGCCATTGCCCCCTTCCCGCACGCGTCCCATCTATGACTCCGCCCCCGTCTTGAGCTTCTCGATCTCGTCCCGCACGACCGCCGCCTCTTCGAACTCCAGATTCTTGGCGTGCTCGAGCATCTGCTTCTCCAGCGCACGGATCAACTGATTTCGCTGTCGGGGCACAAGCACGTTGTAGCTCTTCTTGAGAATCTCAACGGTCATTTGCTCGCTGTGACGCTTCTCTTCCTTCTCTCGAATGAGGATGTCGTTTACGGCTTTGCTAATGGTGCGGGGTGTTATGCCGTGGCGCTCGTTGTACTCCTTCTGGACCGCACGTCGTCGCTCCGTTTCAGCGATGGCCTCCCGCATCGCCTCGCTCACGCGATCGGCGTACATGATGACTTTGCCGTTCACGTTGCGTGCGGCGCGGCCGATCGTCTGAATCAACGAGGTCGCAGAGCGCAAGAAGCCGATCTTGTCGGCATCCAAAATGCCGATAAGGGATACTTCCGGCAAGTCGAGTCCTTCGCGGAGCAAATTGATACCAACGAGCACATCGAACTTCCCGGCACGTAGCTCGGTGAGGATCTCCGCGCGCTCGAAGGTTTCCACCTCCGAGTGCAGGTATCGAACCTTGAGCCCCAGGCCCGTGAGATAATCGGTGAGGTCCTCGGCCATCTTCTTGGTCAGCGTCGTAACGAGCACCCGCTCGCCCGCCGCCACGCGTTCGGTGATCGCCCCGTGGAGGTGCTCGATCTGGCCCTCGGTGGGCCGGATTTCTATCTCCGGATCCAGCAGCCCCGTGGGCCGAATGATCTGTTCCACTACCCGATCGGACTTGCTCCGCTCCTCATCTCCCGGCGTAGCCGAGACGAAGATCGTTTGGCAGATGAGTGACTCGAACTCCTCGAACACCAGCGGACGGTTGTCGAGGGCCGAAGGCAGCCGGAACCCATGGTTGACCAAAGAGAGCTTTCTGGAGCGATCGCCCGCGTGCATCCCTCTGATCTGGGGCACGGTCACGTGGGATTCGTCAACAAAGGTCAAGAAACGGTCCGGAAAGTAGTCGATCAGCACCGCCGGACGTTCGCCTTCCTTCCGTCCGCTCAGGTGACGGGAGTAGTTCTCAATGCCCGCACAGTAGCCCATCTCTTCGAGCATTTCGATATCATACAAGGTCCGACTTCTCAGCCGCTGTGCCTCGGCCAACTTGTTCTGATTCACCAGCTCCTCGTAGCGATGGTCGAGCTCTTCGCGGATGCGCTCCACGGCGCGATGCACCCGATCCTCGGGCATGACGAAGTGTTTCGCCGGATAGACGAAGAGAACCTCGAGATCTTCCTGTACGGTTCCGCTGACCGGTTCGATCCGGCTGATCCGTTCTACCTCGTCGAAGGCAAGCTCCACGCGAAAGGCTTCCTCCATGTACGCCGGGAAGATCTCAAGTACTTCCCCCTTGACCCGGAACTTTCCGCGCTCGAGTACGGCGTCGTTCCTGTCGTATTGCAGCGAAATCAGCTTCATCTTGACCCGCTCGAGGTCCACCTCCGTCCCTACGTCGAGGCGAACACGCATCTCCCGATAATCCTCAGGGCTCCCGAGCCCGTAAATGCAGGAAACCGTGGCAACGACGATGACGTCGTTTCTCTCGAGAAGGTTGGTGGTTGCGGAGAGCCGCAGGCGATCAATCTCGTCGTTGATGGAGGCATCCTTCTCGATATAGAGATCTCGAGCGGCAACATAGGCCTCCGGCTGATAATAGTCGTAATAGGAGACGAAATACTCCACCGCATTGTCCGGGAAGTACTGGGAAAACTCTCGGTACAACTGTGCGGCGAGGGTCTTGTTGTGCGAGACCACCAGTGTAGGAAGCTGTGTGTTCTCGATGACCTTCGCCATCGTGAAGGTCTTCCCGGAGCCGGTTACGCCTTTGAGCGTCTGAAACCGAGCCGCCTCGGACACCCCTCGCGATAGCGTCTCGATTGCCGGTCCCTGGTCACCGGCGGGCTGGTAGTCGGACTTGATCTCAAACCGTCTCCGTTCCATGCCGACTCGTGTCACTCCCACTGGTAGCGCTCCGGGCGCTCGGCAAGCTCCACCGTGGTCCTGTGCTCTTCGCCGTCCGAGGTTCCGAAGGGAATGGCGGACAGCTCACGGTCGCCCGGATCGAACTTGAGGACCGCCAAATCGTTCTCCGGATCGACTTCGACCACCTCCGCTTCCTGGCGCGACTCATCGGCGGTCTTGCCGTACACGCTCGCGGCCTCATTCACGAGATTATGATTGGTCAGCACGTACCTTCGGTGCTCGACAATGGACCCCGAACCGCTATCTCCTTCCCGCGGTACCGGGTCGAGGAACCAGTTGTAGGATACGGTCTCGGTATTGATGTTCACCACCGACGCGTTGCGCTCCTCGTAGACCCGCATGGTGCGGCGCTCGCGTTCGCTCCCGCCGCCCGGAATATCCGGCAGACCGAATCCGATCGCCAAGAGGACGGCGAGCACTACGCTTGCTGTGCCGACAAAACCGAGCTGTGATTGCGAGTAACGCCGGGATGCCATCTTTCATGCAACTATAAACCAAGCCCTCCCACGTGCCAACAGCGCTAGAACCAGTCGCCGCCCTCGCCGAGCCGTCTGTGCTGCACCGCCTCCAGGAGGTCACTGCGTTCGACCGTCTGCCGTTCCGCCAGATCGGCGATCGTGCGGGCAACCCGCAGGACCGATACAACCGCTCGCGAGGATAAGGACAGCTTCCGGGCGGCCTGCTGCAAAAGCTGCTCCGTGGATTCGCCGAGGGTCAGATATTCACGGAGGCGTCCGGCGGGAATCGAAGCATTCGATCGGGCCTCGAAGCCTTCGAATCGGCGCCTCTGTCGCATCGTCGCCTCGCGGACACGCCCGAACTCAGGCGGCTCCCGGCGCATGGTGGCTGACGGCTCTGCAAGGGTCGGCGTTGCGGCAGGGTCGATGCGAATCCGCAGATCGATACGGTCCATCAGCGGGCCGCCGAGCCGTTTCCAGTACCTCGATACCTCCGCCATGCTACAGCTGCAGGGACGACGAGGGTGCCCGAAGTAACCGCAGGGACACGGGTTTGCCGCCATAATGAGCTGGAAGTCCGCCGGGTACCAGTACGTCCGCCCGGCCCGTGCTATGGTGATGCTTCGCTGCTCGGTCGGCTCCCTCAGGCTCTGGAGCACGTTCCGCCGAAACTCGGCGGCCTCGTCGAGAAACAAAACGCCCCGGTGCGCCAAGGAAATCTCACCGGGGAGAATGTCTCGAGTGCCGCCTACGATGCCCTCGAGGGACGCCGTGTGATGGGGAGCACGGAACGGGGGACGGACTATGAGACCGTCTTGCGCCCGCAGCATACCCGCTCGAGAGTATATGCGCGTCACCTCGAGCGCTTCTTGTTTCGAAAGTTCGGGTATAAGCGAGGGAAGCGTTCGTACTCCCATGGTCTTGCCGCTTCCCGGCGGTCCGACCACCACAAGATTATGACGTCCGGCGGCGGCGATCTCGAGCACCCGCTTGTAGCGGCTCTGTCCCTGCAGTTCGGAGAAGTCGGGAAGGCCATCTCTCGACGTGTCGGGTTGCGAGCTTCCGGGGGACCACCCGCGGCACCGGCGCCCGCGTTCGGAGCTCGCGGGTGCGGTATTTGCGTCCCATTCGATAAGCGTCGTGATCGCTTCTCCGACCGAGCCTACGCCGTGTATACGCCCCCTGTCCAGGGCCCGCGCTTCCCACGCGTTTGCCCGCGGAACCACGGCGTCCGTGATGCCTCGGTCGAGAGCGGCGGCAACCGCCGAAAGCACTCCGTTTACCCGGCGTACCGACCCGTCCAACCCGACCTCTCCGAGGACCAGCACCGCCGGCGGTCGCGATCCCGACCCCGGCGACGCCGCTTCCGCCAGCATCCCGGACGTCTCGAGGACCGCCACGGCTATTGCCAGGTCGAAGGCCGCGCCGATCTTTCGGACCCCCGCAGGGGCAAGATTGACTAGCACGTGATCCTGGGGATAAGGCACGCCGGTTTTGCGCAGCGCGGCTCGTACCCGCTCTCGCGCTTCCCGCACGGCGCTGTCGGGAAGGCCCACGACATCGGTGATTGGAATGCCCCGCCGGATATCCACCTCTACGGCGACGAGGTCGCCTGCGTACCCGCCTGGTACGTAACCGTAAACCCTCAAGAGTCCACCTCCTCGTTCCCCAATACGGGCCTGGAGGTTCTGTTGCTTCAGGTAATAGGTATGATCGGGGACGATTTCCGTCGGAAGTCAGGGATTTCCCCCGGAAATCAGGAAGATGGCGATACGGCCGCCGCGCGAATGGCCTCCTGCACCATGCCGTCCACTTCCTCGTTCTCCGGATGCCCGCTATGACCGCGCACCCAATGCCACTCCACGCGACATCGCTGTTCGGCGTTTCTCAGGCGCATCCACAACTCACGGTTCTTCACCGGTTTCTTGGCACTGGTACGCCACCCGTTCGATTCCCAGCGGCTGATCCAGCCGGTAATGCCGTTTCGCACGTACTGCGAGTCGGTGAACACGTGGATCACGCCGTCTCGGCAATAGCCCTGCCCGAGCAGGTACTCGAGGGCCCGGATGACCGCTTCGAGTTCCATGCGATTGTTGGTGGTTTCGGCTTCCGCTCCGGAAGCGCTCTGCCGCCCGTCGACCCCCTCTATAATGTAGGCCCAGCCGCCGGGACCGGGGTTGCCGTGACATCCCCCGTCGGTGAATACGTAGATTTCTCTTGGCGTGCTCAACAAGTCCTCCGAACCGACAGATGCCTATCGCGCCGCTTCGAAAAGCGACAGCCCGGCTTTGGCAAGCAGTTCCCGAATGCCGCCGGCCTTCTCGCTCACGGCAAGAAGCATGTAGGCTTCCTGGCGTCGGAAAACGATCGGCAAGAGTAAAACGGAGCCAATATAGGCGAAGGCGGACTCGCTGCACAACCCGTGAAACGCCTTGAACCGGTGGAGCGGCTCCCGCGTCAAGAGAAGGCTGCGGTGCCTCATGACATTGTGGTAGACATCGCTCTTCATGGGAAGCATGAAGCTTCGGCGACATCCTTCCTCAAACGCCAGGCTGTATTCGAGATGGAAGGCGTCGTCGTGCGGAACGAGAATCCCCGCGGCCCGGGCCGCCCATGCCCGACTGAATTGCACGAGGGACTTGAACGTGCCTCCCTCGCTATCCGGATATGCGGCGAGAACCTGGTCATATTCAAGCCCCCGGGGACCGAGATCCGGAACGGCCCTTCCCGGTGGGCTCTCCGGTTCCTCGCTACTTTCCGCGCCTCCACCACCGACAGGCAGGAGGTCGAGCCCCGCTCCCGGACCAAAAAGGTCGTCTATTCCTGTCGCTTCACCCGGAACCGCCTCCGATTGGTTCTCCTGTGGGGCTTCTTCGCGATCATGCCCTTCGGACTCCCCCGTTACGGAGTCAACGAGACTTCTGACTTCCTCATCCTCGCCCGAGCCCTCCCGTGAAAACACCCGGGAGTCTATCCGCACCACCCCCTCGGAATCCGTCACGAAGGGAGCTTCCGTAGCGGTCGTTCCCTGCTCCTCACCAGCGTCCGTGGCGACAAGTGTCGAAAGAGGCAACAGCTCGAAACATTCGTTGTCGTTCTCGGCCGAAGACGTAACCACGATGAGGTTTTCTTCCATCCGGTAGGGTTCGCCGCTCTCCGCCTCTTCCTCGAATCCGGCATAGCTTTCTTCCTCGGCCGAATCGAACTCCTCGATGAGCTCCGCTTCCTCAACATCTTCCTCTTCGCCGACCACGTTGTGCGTCCGACTGAAGGAGAACCAATCACTCATCCGGACGGGGTATATGGTGGAGCTCTCGGTCGGTTCGAGCACGTCGGGCTCCGTTTCGTCGCCGGACTCCGCCTCGTCGCCGGACGCCGCCGCCTCGAGCTCCTCGAGCTCTTCGAACCCTTCCAGCTCTTCGAGCGGCTCTACCGCTTCGTCGGCCTGATCCTGCTCCGGGGCCGCGCGAAGCTCCCCTTCCGGCTCCGGCTGCTCTTCGGCGGATGCCGACGTTTCCTCGAATTCATCGAGCTCCTCGAGTTCTCCAGGCTCCTCTTCCAGCTCTTCCAGCTCTTCCAGCTCTTCCAGCTCT